>OZ242341.1:647401-971102 GCA_965208545.1 Candidatus Poriferisocius sp.
GCCGGAGTCGCCGACTGCCTCGACCGCTTCGAATCAGCCTCAGGTGAGGTTGTCAACATCGATCAGGCCGATGACGGCCCGGACAACCTGGTTCCCACCCTTTTGGCGTGTCAGGTCATCGATATCTTTGCCGCGGTGGCCAGAGCGGCAGGCCCCGAGTTGACCACCGAATCATTTGCCGCCGCCGCGGAGAGCATTGGCTCCATTGAGGTAACCGGACTGGTGGCCGGCTCGCTCGGTGCCGGCAAATTCGACGTCTCTGATGCACCCGCCATGGTCGGATTCTTCGACCCTGATGCATTGGTGTTCACCGCCGGAGGCTCCTGACCCCATTCCGCGTAGAATAAAAATCTCAGAGTCATGGCTTCGGCAGACCATTTGGACCAAATCGACTCGGCGCTTCGCAACGACATCAGGCGGCTGGGCAACCAACTTGGCGATGCCCTGGTACGCCAGCACGGTCCAGAGTTGCTTGAGCGTGTGGAGCAGGTGCGGACCATGGCCCGGGGCCTGCGGCGCGACGAGGAGTCGGGCGCGGCGCTGGCCGAGGTGCTCGACGATGTGGATGTGGTGGAGGCCATCCGCCTGGTTAGGGCATTCACGGTCTACTTTCACCTGGCCAATACCGCCGAACAGGTCCACCGCATCGAAGATCTCAACGCTGGTGGACTGGCCGGGAGCCTCCGCTTCGCGGACACGGTGGCCAAGCTCCAAGACCTAGGCATCGACCCGTCTGAGATCGTGGTCGCCACCCGAGGGGCCGACCTCCGCCCGGTATTCACCGCTCATCCCACCGAGGCCTCCCGCCGGTCGATTCTCGACAAGCTCAACGAGATCGCGGTGCTCATTGAGCGTCGCAGTGAGACCGGCAGCGGCCCGGCCGACCGGAACCGCATCGACCGCCGCATCGACGAGCTCATCGACGCCATCTGGCAAACCGACGAACTGCGCCGAGAGCGGCCCGATCCCGTTGACGAAGCCCGCTCCATCCTCTACTTCCTCACCGAGATCGCCGCTGACGGCGTGCCCGAGCTGTTCGACGACGTCGATGCCGTGCTGCGAAACATCGGTGGGTCGCTGGACGGGCCCCAAGTGCCGGTCCGATTCGGGTCGTGGGTGGGCGGCGATCGCGATGGCAACCCCAGTGTCACCCCCGAAACAACGTTGGAGGTGCTGAATTTTCAGCGGGGACGGGCGCTGCGCCTGCTGGTGGCCGAGGTCGAGGAGTTGTCGTCGGAACTGTCAGTCAGCACCGCCGTTACCGCCATCACCTCTGAATTGCTGGCCCAAATCGAAGCCGACCGGGACGACTTTCCCGACGTGGTTTCCCGATTCAGCAAGTTGAGCGCGGGCGAGCCCTACCGGCAGCGCTGTTCGGTGATTCACCAGCGCCTGTTGGAAGCCGCCGCTCAGCCTCCCGGCCCCAGGGCCTATGGGTCGCCCGCCGACATGGAGACCGACCTGGCCGTCATGGCCCGATCGCTTGAAGTCAACGGGGGATCGCTGATGGCAAGGGGCCGCTTGGCCCGCGTGCGGCGAATCCTGGCCATGGTCGGGTTCCATCTCGCCACCCTCGACATCCGCGAGAACGCCGCGGCCCATCACGAGGCTCTGGACGAGCTGTTCGCCGAGTTGGGCACCGACTATCTCGCTCATTCCCGTTCGGAACGTGCGGCGCTCTTGGCAGCCGAACTCGACAGCCGCCGCCCCCTGGCCCCTCCCGCGGGGTCGAGCGCCCAGGGCTCGCTGGCTCTGTTCGCGGCCCTGCGCCGTGCCCTTGACCGCCACGGCGACGGCGTCATCGAGAGCTACATCGTCTCCATGACCCAGGGCGTGGACGATGTGCTCGCCCCCGCGGTGCTGGCCCGCGAGGTCGGCCTGGTGGATATACCCGGAGGCGTCGCCCGAATGGGCTTCGTGCCGCTATTTGAAACCATCGACGATCTCCGAGGAATCGGGCCCATGCTCCGGGAGCTATTTGCCGTTCCTGCCTACCGTCGACTGGTGCAGCTCAGAGGCGACCGGCAAGAGGTGATGGTCGGATATTCCGACTCCAACAAAGACGGCGGCATAACCACCTCGCAGTGGGAGATCCACAAGGCGCTGCGGGAGATCGCCGAAGTCTCGGCGGAGACCGGCATCCAAGTCGTGGTGTTCCACGGCCGGGGCGGCACGGTAGGGCGAGGCGGCGGCCCAACCAATGCCGCCATCTTGTCGCAACCCGCCGGTGTGGTGGCCGGAGCGATGAAGATCACCGAGCAGGGCGAGGTGATCGCCGACAAGTACGGCCTGCCTCGCCTGGCCCAGCGCAACCTCGATCTGGCCCTTTCAGCCGTGCTGGAGGCCACGCTCGCCCACCGGCGTCCCCGCCACGGCCATGGCGGTATCGATGTGTGGAACGACGTCATGGACCTGATGTCGGCCCGGGCCTATGAGGCCTATCGCAGCCTGCTCGACACCCCGGGGTTCGCGGAGTACTTCCAGACCTCCACGCCGGTGGAGGAGCTGGCGGCCATGAATATCGGCTCCCGACCGGCCCGCCGCTCGGGTTCGGCTGAGGGCATCGAGCGCCTCCGGGCCATCCCCTGGGTGTTCGGCTGGACCCAGTCGCGCCAGATCATCCCCGGCTGGTTCGGAGTGGGAACTGCCCTGGAAGCGGCCCACCTAGCCGGTTGCGGAGAGCAGGTCCAGGAAATGTACGAGGGCTGGCAGTTCTTCCGCACGTTCATCTCCAACGTCGAGATGACCCTGGTGAAGACCGATCTGGCCATTGCCCGCCACTACGTCAACCGTTTGGTAGCCCCCGAACTCCACCACTTCTACGACACCATCGCCGACGAGCACGACCGCACTGTCTCCCACCTGGCCAAGTTGGCCGGCGACGGCTTCTTGAGCGACCTTCCCGTGCTCAAGCGGACCCTGGCAGTGCGCGACGCCTACCTCGATCCCATCAGCGTCTTGCAGGTGGAGCTCTTGGCCCGATCACGGGCCGGGGTCGATTCCCCCGAAGACGCCCGACGCATTCAGCGAGCCCTGCTCCTCACCGTGAACGGCGTAGCCGCCGGCCTCAGAAACACCGGCTAGGGAGCTCCAGCCTCCGCCTGTGTGTCATTTTTGGTCAATTGGAAGGGTACAGGGCGCTCAGTCGGCTTCGTCGCGCTCCGCGATGAGGGCGGCGGCCTGGGTGGGCCACTTCCACTTGCTGATTCGGCCGGGAATCTCCAAGGCTGCTTCTAGCGCCTGCACTCCGGCTTCGTCGAGAGCGGCCAGATCTTCGTAGGTGACTATGCCGTGCTCGGGCAGGGCCCGGGCCAAGGCGGGGTCGGTGCCCATGATGCGGATGAAGTCATCTGCCTGACCGGTGGGCGCCGCGGGCTTGGCCGCGGGGGCAGCCGCTTCGGGGGCAGGCGCTTCGGGCTGTGGCTCTGGTTGCGGTTCGGGCTCCGGTTCAGCCTCGGTCTCTGGAGCAGTTGCTTCCTCGGCTTCTACTGGGGGAGTCGCCATCGAGGCCTCGGGAGGTGCAGCGGCCTCTGTCTCAACAGCCGCGGTGGTGGCCGCGGTGGCTGGTGAGCGGATGGTGAGCAGTTCGGATTGGCGGGCTTCCTCCACCGCGGCGTCGCGGTTCTCCAACGCCTCCAGCAGGTGCATGGAGATGTCGCCCACCACCACGTCGTCGTCGGCGCCCTCGGCCTTGATGCCGTCGTCGATCATGATGTAGCAGAACGGGCAGGCGGTGGCGATGCGGTCTGCACCAGTGGCCAGCAGCTCCTGGGAGCGCTCCACGTTCACCTGCTTGCCGATGGTCTCCTCCATCCACATGCGGGCCCCTCCGGCCCCGCAGCACATTCCCTTGGTTCCGTTGCGCTCGGCCTCCACCACCTCGACGCCGCCCAGCGACCCGACTACCCGCCGAGGGGCCAGGTACACGTCGTTGTGGCGGCCCAGGTAGCAGGAGTCGTGATACACCACCCGCTCGTCGAGGCGGGCGCCGGTCATGTCTAGGCGCCCGTCGTCGATCAGCGCCTCCAGGAACTGGGTGTGGTGAACCACCTCGTAGTGCCCGCCGAGCTGGGGGTACTCGTTGGCCAGGGTGTTGAAGCAGTGGGGGCACTGGGTGACGATCTTCTTGACCCCCATCTCATTGAGGGTCTCGATGTTCTGCATGGCCAGCATCTGGAAGATGTACTCGTTGCCCGAGCGCCGGGCGGGGTCGCCGGTGCAGTTTTCAGCCGGTCCCAGGATGGAGAAGCTGATCCCGGCCCGCTGGAGCAGCTTGGCCACCGCCTGGGTGACCTTGCGGTTCTTGTCGTCGAAGGAGCCGGCGCACCCCACCCAGTAGAGGTACTCGGATTCCAGCGGGTCGCCCCCATCGAGCACGGCGATGCCCTCAAATTCGGTGGCCCATGCCCCCCGGTCGCCCTGGGACATGCCCCACGGGTTCCCCGAGTTCTCCATCGACCGGTAGGCCTGGCCCAACTCGGTGGGGAAGTCGGACTCCATCAGCGACAGGTAGCGCCGCATGTCGAGGATCTTGTCGAGGATCTCGATGTTCACCGGGCAGATTTCATCGCACGCCTTGCAAGAGGTACACGCCCAGATCTCCTCGCCGGTGATCCGCTCGAACAGCGAATTGGCCTCCACCTTGATCTCCGGCACTGTGCCCAGCGGCGGGGTAGTAGCTGGCTCGCCGGTGGCGGCCATGACCTCACCGGTCTTGAGCACAATCTCCCGGGGGTCGAGCGGCTTGCCGGTGGCATGGGCCGGGCACACCGACGTGCACCGACCGCACATTGTGCAGGCGTCGGTGTCCAGCAGCTGCTTCCAGGTGAAGTCCTCCACCGTGGCCGCCCCGAACGACTCCAGGTCGGTCTCCATCAGGTTGGGCATGGGCTTCATGGCGCCCTTGGGCCGGTCTTTGTCCCTCAGGTACATGTTCAGCGGGGAGGTGAACATGTGGCGCAGCATGGTGATGGGCAGCAGCACCAAGAAGGCCACGAATGCGACCACGTGCCCGGCCCACCAGAATTGGTGCCAGTGGTCGAGGCCTTCCAGGCCCCGCATCTGGGTGGCCACCTGGTAGCCCAGCACCGACCACTTCTCGAAGTCGGGCACCCCGTGGTCAGCGATGCGGAAGACTTCAGCGCCGAACCCGGTGACGCCAATGGCGAAGAACGTGCCCAAGATCACCGCGTGCTCAGGCCGCGACTTGATGCGGATGCGGTAGGGGCGCAGCCGCCGGGGTCCGTAGCGGCGCACGATGGCCCACATCACCCCGACCAGGAAGATGGCCCCCGCAATGTCGCCCACCGCGGAGTACACCTGGTAGATCCGGCCGTGGAGGAACTTGGCCCCGTCGGGGAGCTGCTCGTCGATCTCAAGGGTCGTGGTGACCCCCAGCAGGATGATGAACCCCACATAGATCATGGAGTGCATGATTCCGGCGCCGGGCTCTCGCAGCAGGGTGCGCATGTACATGCCCCGCCGGAGATCCTCGAGGCGGGTCTTGGCGTTGGCCAGGGTGGTACGGCGGTTGTCGGGACCGCCCCGCTCCC
This sequence comes from Candidatus Poriferisocius sp., assembly GCA_965208545.1. Lineage (GTDB taxonomy): Bacteria > Actinomycetota > Acidimicrobiia > Acidimicrobiales > Bin134 > Poriferisocius. The sequence goes on from OZ242341.1 coordinate 652,954, forward strand.
AGTTCTTCACCCGCTTGGCGAACTCCCAGGAGGCCCACACCAAGAAGATGGGGATGATGGTGTAGAAGGCCGCTTTCCACCCGTTGGGGATGTTCTCCCACGGGTGGCGGGTGATCTCCGCCGGGTTCTTGAACTCGGTGATGGCCGAGGCGATGCCCGAGGCGATGGTGAAGGCGGCGAAGCCCAGCCCGAGGCCGAGCACGATATGGAAGGGACGCAAGCGCTTCGGGTCCATGGCGACCCCAACCTAGTGGCCGACACTGCCCGGTTCCGTACTCAAGCAGGGACGACGAGATGGGCGAATCCTGCTTGAAGTTCACAGCGCAGAAACAATCGTGAAACTTGGCCTTTCTACCTTGTTTCCGATTGCGCCGGGGCCGCAGTGGCGCGGGCGCATAACTCGGCGAAGGAGGGCCGGAAACCATGAAAAGGAAATTCGGAATAGGAGCGCTGATTGCCGCCTTAACGGTGCTGATCGGGGCTGTACCCGCAGCAGCCCAAGACGGCGGCGCCGAGGCCGTGCAAGTCGTGTTGGACAACCTCTGGGTGTTCATCGCCGGCATCTTGGTGTTCTTGATGCAGGCCGGCTTCGGCATGGTCGAGGCGGGGATGACCCGGGCCAAGAACGTCGGGAACATCATGGCCAAGAACCTGGCCGATATGTGCATCGGCGCGCTGGCCTTCTTCGCCTTCGGCTACGGCATTGCCTTCGGCACTGACGGAGCGTCGCTGATCGGCACCGACGGCTTCTTTTTGAGCGGCACCTTCACCACCTTCGGTGACGGGCTCAGCACTCCCACCTTCTTCTTCTTCCAGGTGGTGTTCGCGGCCACCGCGGTGACCATCGCCTCGGGAGCCATGGCCGAGCGCACCAAGTTCACCGCCTATTTGGTGTTCAGCTTCTTCATGACGGCGCTGATCTACCCAGTAGTCGTCCACTCCTTCTGGCACGGCGACGGGCTGCTCTCCGATCTGAAGATCGGTGACGCCCGGTTCGGCGACTTCGCCGGTTCCACCATCGTGCACAGCACCGGCGGCTGGGCTGCCCTGATGGGGGCGATCTTCCTCGGACCCCGCATCGGCAAGTACGACGAGAACGGCAAGCCCAGGGCTATGCCCGGTCACAACATCGCCTTCGTGGTATTGGGCGTGTTCATCCTGTGGTTCGGCTGGTTCGGGTTCAATCCCGGCTCGGAATTGGCCGCGGATGACTTTGTGATGCGGGCGGCGGTAACCACTTTGTTGGCCGCCGCCGCCGGAGGGGTCACTGCCGGGTCCGTCATTTGGCGCAAGGCCGGCAAGCTGGATGTGGCCATGACCGGCAACGGCGTGCTGGCCGGTTTGGTGGGCATCACCGCCGGCACCGGCACAATGAATCCCCTGGGTGCAGTGGTGACCGGCGCAATTGCCGGTGTCATCGTGGTGTACTCGGTGCTGTTCTTCGACCGGATTCGCATTGACGACCCGGTGGGGGCCATCTCAGTCCACGGCGTGTGCGGGGTGTGGGGCACCCTGGCCGTGGGCCTCTTCTCCCGCTATGACGATGCGTTTGTGGGCCAGGACAATGCCGGGCTCTTCTACGGTGGAGGCATCGACCAATTGGTGGTTCAGCTCATCGGCGTAGTGCTGGTGTTCGTGTGGGTGACGGTCACCACCGGCATCCTGTTCGCCGTCATGAAGAAGACGATGGGTCTTCGGGTGTCTCGCGAGGAAGAGATCGGCGGCCTCGACCTCCACGAGCACGGTGTGCCCGGCTACGGCCCGGACACCTCCGTATCTGTGGGCTGAAACTCCTACAGCCCGACAGGCGCTCAGCCCGCTTGTTTGGCCACCGCTGCGGCCGCTTCGGCTGCCGCAGCGGGGTCGAGCGAGCGGGCGAGCGTCGTCTTGGCTTCAACGGGCATCATGTCCGGCCCCAATTCATAGACCAGGGGCATGCCGGTGGGGATGTTGAGCTCGGCGATGGCGTCGTCATCGATTTGGTCGAGGTGCTTGGCCAGCGCCCGCAGGCTGTTTCCGTGAGCCGCAACCAGCACTAGCTGGCCGGCTCGCAGATCAGGGACGATCTCTTCGTGCCAGTAGGGCATTAGCCTCTCCACCACGTCGGCGAGGCACTCGCTCTTGGGCAGCTGCTCCGGGGGAATGTGGGCGTAGCGGGGATCGGTGTTGGGGTTCCACGGGTTGTCGTCGGAGATGGGCGGCGGCGGCGAGCGGTACCCCCGCCGCCAGGCGTAGAGCTGATCGTCGCCATAGCGCTCACGGGTTTCGGCCTTGTCCAATCCGGTGAGGTCGCCGTAGTGGCGCTCGTTCAGCCGCCAGTGCTGCATCAGTGGTATCCCGGTTCGGTTCATCTCGGCCAGGGCGATCTCGGCGGTGCGGATGGCCCGGGTCTGCACGGAAGTGTGCACGATGTCGGGCAGCAGCCCGGCCTCGGCCAGGGCCGCCCCTCCGGCCCGGGCCTCAGCCTCGCCCTTCGGGGTCAGATCGCAGTCGAACCACCCGGTGAACTGGTTGGAGGCGTTCCACTGGCTTTCTCCGTGGCGGAGCAGGATCAGGATTGCGGGATTCACTCCGGGCAGCGTAGCGGCTCCGACCCTTAGTGGATGCCACTCAAGTTTTGGGATATGACGATTTGAAGGGTAACCTGGACGCGGAAATAATTCTGGCAGTAACCAGACAAACAACCAGACAAACAAGGAGTCAAACACGATGGGAAAGGTCGTCGGCATCGATTTGGGCACCACCAACAGCGTGGTTGCCGTGCTCGAAGGCGGTGAGCCAACCGTTATCGCCAACGTCGAGGGTTCTCGCACAACCCCGTCGGTGGTGGCCTTCTCCACCGATGGAGAAGTGCTGGTGGGCGAGGTGGCCAAGCGCCAGGCCATCACCAACCCCGATCGCACCATCCGCTCAGTCAAACGCCACATCGGCACCGGCTGGTCGGAAGACATAGACGGGAAGGCCTACAGCAGCCAAGAAATCTCGGCCCGGGTCCTGCAAAAGCTGAAGCGGGACGCTGAGACCTATCTGGGAACGGAGGTGACCGAGGCGGTCATCACCGTGCCGGCCTACTTCGACGACGCCCAGCGCACCGCCACCAAGGAGGCGGGCACCATCGCCGGGCTGGAAGTGCTGCGGATTATCAACGAGCCCACTGCGGCCGCCTTGGCCTACGGGCTGGACAAGGGAGACACCGACCAGACCATCCTGGTGTTCGACTTGGGCGGGGGCACCTTCGACGTGTCGGTCTTGGAAATCGGCGACGGGGTTTTCGAGGTCAAGTCCACCAGCGGCGACACCGCCCTGGGAGGAGACGACTGGGACGACCGGGTGATCGGCTGGCTGGTGGACTCGTTCCGCAACGATCACGGGGTCGACCTAAGCAAGGACAACATGGCCATGCAGCGGCTCAAGGAAGGCGCCGAGCGAGCCAAGATCGAGCTCTCGCAAACCCAGAGCACCAATGTGAACCTGCCGTTTATCACCGCCACCGACGCCGGACCGCTCCATATGGACTACGAGCTGAGCCGGGCCAAGTTCCAAGACCTCACCAGCGATCTGCTGGACCGGTGCCGCAAGCCGTTCGAGCAGGCCCTGTCCGACGCCGGCTTGTCAGCCGGAGATGTAGACCACGTGATCCTGGTGGGCGGCTCCACCCGGATGCCTGCGGTGGTCGACTTGGTGACCGGCATAACCGGGACCCAGCCCCATCAGGGAGTCAACCCCGACGAGGTGGTGTCGGTGGGCGCCGCGGTGCAGGCCGGGGTGCTCAAGGGCGAGGTCAAAGATGTGCTGCTGCTGGATGTGACCCCACTGTCGCTGGGTATCGAGACCAAGGGCGGTGTGATGACCCGGCTCATCGAGCGCAACACCACCATCCCCACCCGCCGCACCGAGGTGTTCACCACCGCAGACGACAATCAGCCCACGGTGGAGATCCACGTGCTCCAGGGCGAGCGGGAGATGGCCGCCTACAACAAGACTCTGGGCAAATTCCAGCTGGTGGACCTTCCGCCCGCGCCGCGGGGCGTACCCCAGATCGAAGTGACCTTCGACATCGACGCCAACGGAATCGTCCATGTGTCGGCCAAAGACCGGGCCACCGGCAAAGAGCAGTCCATCACCATCACCGGGCAGACCTCGCTGGACAAGGACACCATCGATCAGATGGTCGCCGACGCCGAGGCCCACGCCGCCGAAGACGCCCGCCGCCGGGAGGAGGCCGAGGCTCTCAACAACGCCGACAGCTTGGTGTACCAGGTGGAGAAGCTGCTGGCCGATGCTGGCGACTCGGTGGAAGCCGGCCAGCGCGCCGATGTTGAGGCCAAGCTGGACGAGTTGAAGTCGGCCATCGACGAGAAGGACTTGGACCGAATCCGCTCGGCCACCGAGGAGCTGTCGGCCATCAGCCAGCAGATCGGCGCGGCCATGTACGAGCAGGCCGCGGCCGCGGCGGGCGATGCACCGGGAGACTTCGCCGGAGACGCCGGGGCTGATGCCGCCGATGACGACGACATCGTCGACGCCGAGATCGTTGAAGACGAAGAAGACGGAAGCTCCCAGTGAGCGAGGAGCCCCTAGCTGATCTGGCCGATGAGGACCAGACTGTCGAAGAGGTTGCTGGCGAGCAGGCTGCTGACGAGCAGCTTCGGGAGGCTGGCGACTCTCAGGAGCCCGCGCCCTCGATGGATGAGTTGTTGGCCCAGCGGGATGGGTATCTCAACGACCTCCAGCGGGTGACCGCCGAGTTCGCCAACTACCGCCGCAAAGCTGCCGAGCGCCAGCAGGAGACGGTGGCCATGGCCGCGGCCGACATTGTGGAGAAAGTGCTGCCGGTGCTGGACGCCTGCGACGCCGCGGTGGCCCAAGGGGCCGAGGATGTAATTCCCATTCGGGACTCGTTGTTCGGCGCGCTGGAGAAAGAGGGCTTAGCCAAGCTGGACGATCCCGGAGCGCCGTTCGACCCCACATGCCATGAGGCTGTGGCCCACGAGCCGGGCGAGGGAGAGGCGGTGATCGCCGAGGTCCTGCGGGCCGGCTACGTATGGAACAGCCGTGTTCTGAGACCCGCCATGGTGAAGGTCCGGGGGTAGGACGGAGGCGATCGCAGCATGGACGTGAAGCGGGAATGGCTGGAGACCGACTACTACAAGGTCCTCGGCGTCTCCCCGTCAGCCTCTGACAAGGAGATCACCAAGGCCTACCGGAAGCTGGCCCGAAAGCTTCACCCCGACGCCAACCCCGACGATGCCAAGGCCGAGGAGCGGTTCAAAGAGGTGTCGGCGGCCTACGACGTGTTGGGCGATGGAGAGCGCCGGTCCCAATACGATCAGGTGCGCCACATGGGGCCGATGAACTTCCAGGCCGGTCCGGGTGGTTTCACCATGGAAGGCGATATGGCCGACATCTTCTCGGCTTTTATGGGCGGCGGCCGATTCGACCGGGGCGGACCTCCCTTCGGAGGACAAACCCGCCCAGTGCGGGGGCACGATCTAAGCGCCCAGCTGTCTCTGGACTTCGCCGAGGCGGTGCGGGGCACCACCACCGACTTGACGCTGAGCGGCGACACCGCCCGGACTGGGCGCTCCATCTCGGTGCGCATCCCCGCCGGGGTGGCCAACGGCCAGAGGATCAAGCTGGCCGGCAAGGGAGAGCCGGGGGTAAACGGAGGCCCGCCCGGCGACCTGTACGTGAAGGTCAAAGTCAATCCCCACCCGGTGTTCGGCCGCCAAGGCAAGAACCTCACCGTCACGGTGCCAGTGACCTTCGCCCAGGCCGCATTGGGCGCGGAGATCTCGGTGCCCACCTTCGAGGGCGACCCGGTGACGCTGCGCCTTTCCCCCGGCAGCCAGCCCGGCCAGGTGCTGCGGGTACGGGGGAAGGGGGTGGAGACCGCCAAGGGCACCGGTGATCTGCTGGTGACGGTGGTCCTGGAAGTCCCCGCCGATCTGAGCGACGAGCAGCGCCAAGCCCTGGAGGCATTCGAGAAAGCTATGGAGGCAGGACCATGATCGACCCTCGAGGCCGCGATCGGGCGGTGTATGTCATCTCGGTGGCTGCCGAGTTGGCCGGGATCCATCCCCAAACCCTCCGGATATACGACCGCCGGGGCCTGGTGCAGCCGGCCCGCACCGGCGGGGGTAGCCGGCGCTACAGCGACGCCGACATCGAGAAGCTCCGCCGGGTACACGAGCTCACCAGCGAGGGCATGAACCTCGACGGCGTGGAGCGGGTGCTGGCCCTCGAAGCCGAGGTAGCCCGGCTCAGGGAGCAAGTGGCTCGGCTCACCCGTGAGCTCGAGTCAAAGCGGGCCGACATCGTGTTGTATCGAAGAAAATGAAAGAGGGCGGGTAGAGTTCAGCACTGCCACCTTTGTGACTGTGACACCGACTCTCGCTTCCGACCTCTTGGTGGGCTATCAATCCGTCCGCTCCTACACCGACGCGCTCGCCGATCCCTTGAGCAGCGAAGACCAGTGCATTCAGTCGATGCCCGATGTCAGCCCCACCAAGTGGCATCGGGCCCACGTCACCTGGTTCTTTGAGACCTTCCTGCTCAAACCCCGTCTAAAGGGCTATCGCGAGTACCACCCGGCCTTCGGCTTCCTGTTCAACTCGTACTACGAGGCCGTAGGCGACCGACACCCCCGGCCCGAGCGGGGCAACCTCTCCCGTCCGTCGTGCGAGGAGGTGGCCGCCTACCGAGCCCATGTGGATCAGGCCATGGCCGAGCTGTTGGCTGGTCCAATAGACGATGGCCCAATAGACGATGACACGGCTGAGCTGGTGGTTCTGGGCCTGAACCATGAGCAACAGCATCAGGAGCTTCTGCTCATGGACATCAAGCATGTGCTGTCCACCAATCGGGCGATGTGGCCGGCCTATCACGATCTTCCTCCGACACTGGCCGCGTCGTCGGACAATGGTCAGCCCGCGGCCGACTGGACCAGTTTCGACGGCGGAGAGGTTTGGGTGGGCCACGATGGCGACGGTTTCGCCTTCGACAACGAGAGCCCCCGCCACCGGACCATCCTGCCCCCGTATCGGTTGTCCAACCGGTTGGTTACGTGCCGACAGTGGTTGGAGTTCATGGCCGACGGTGGCTACGACACCCCTACTCTGTGGCTGTCGGACGGCTGGCACCAGCGACTGGAAAACGGCTGGGACGCGCCCTCCTACTGGGACTTCCACTCCGACGACGGCTGGCGGGTTTTCACCCTCCACGGACTTCAACCGCTGTCACTCGATGAACCGGTGTGCCATCTCTCGTATTACGAGGCCGATGCCTTCGCCCGCTGGGCCGGCGTTCGGCTTCCCACCGAGGCTGAGTGGGAGCACGCCGCTTCTGAGCAGAGGCCCGAGGGCAACTTGGGTGACCAGGGCCGATGGCATCCCGCGGCCGCCCCGCCCGGCAACGGCCTCCGCCAGCTTTTTGGAGACGTGTGGGAGTGGACTTCCAGCCCCTACGGGTCCTATCCCGGTTTCCAGCCCGCACCGGGCGCGGTGGGCGAGTACAACGGCAAGTTCATGGTCAATCAGTTCGTGCTCCGGGGCGGCGCCTGCGTGACTCCTCCGGGCCACATTCGGGCCACCTACCGCAACTTCTTCCATCCCCACACCCGCTGGCACTTCTCTGGCGTTCGCCTAGCCCAATGATCGAGCCGGTTGTCGACATCCATTTGGATCGCGCGTGGATCGATCGAGCGCTCCGGGCCGACGTGGCCGAAGGACTCGCCTCCCAGCCCAAGGAGCTCCCTCCCAAGTGGTTCTACGACGACCGGGGCAGCGAGCTGTTCGACCAGATCACCCGCCTGCCCGACTACTACCCCACCCGGCGGGAGCGGGAGATCCTCGAACGCGAGGTGGACGCGATAGCCGAGCGGTCGGGGGCCGACACGGTGGTGGAGCTGGGGTCGGGCACCTCCGAGAAGACCCGTATCGTGCTGGATGCCTTGGCGGCCACCGGGCGGCTTCGCCGCTACGTCCCGTTCGACAACAGCGAGGCCACCCTCAGGACCGCCGCCGCCGAATTGGCCCAGTCCTATGAGGGCTTGGCCGTTCACGGAGTGGTGGGCGACTTCGAGCACCATCTGGGGCACATTCCCGATGGCGGTTGTCGGCTCTTGATGCTCTTGGGGGGCACGATCGGCAACTTCCCCCCGGCGCCGCGCAAGGACTTCCTGGCCGCGGTGGCCGAGGCCATGGTGCCGGGGGACACCTTCTTGTTGGGCTTTGACCTGGTCAAGGACCATGATCGGCTGATCGCGGCCTATGACGACCCCGAGGGCGTGACCGCGGCGTTCAACCGCAACGTGCTGTCGGTGATCAATCACCGCCTCGACGCTGATTTCGATCTGGACCAGTTCGAGCATGAGGCCCGCTTTGACCCCGAAGAGGAGTGGATTGAGATGTGGCTGCGGTCGCGTTGCGACCAGCAGGTGACCATCGGTGGACTGGGAATGACGGTGGAATTCGCTCAGGGCGAGCGCATGCGGACCGAGATCAGCGCCAAGTTCCGGCCCGAGAACATCGGCCCGGAACTGGCCGGCGTCGGATTGGCCATGGAGCGATTGTGGACCGACTCTCGGGGCGATTACGCGCTGACCATGTCCCGCATGGTGGCTGGGCGATAATCCCCCTGGGCGGGCGGCTCCCGTGCCCGTCCAAATGCCCTTTATTGCTCGTCAATCCCCGGTTGGGCGCGAGTAGTGTCAACTCGTAAGCCACGCTGATGAGGTAGCGCTTTGCCAGCAACCGTCGTCGTCGGGACGCAATGGGGTGATGAGGGCAAGGGCAAGTTCACCGACCTCCTAGCCAGCGACATGGACATGGTGGTGCGCTATCAGGGCGGCCACAACGCCGGGCACACCCTGGTAGTGGAGGGCCAGACTTTCAAGCTCCAGCTCGTTCCCAGTGGTGTTCTCTATCCCCACGTGACTCCGGTTATCGGCAATGGTGTGGTGATCGATCCCAGGGTGCTGATAGACGAGGTTGACCGCCTGTCTGAGGCGGGTGTGGACTGCGGGCGGCTCAAGATAAGCGGCAACGCCCACCTCATCTTGCCCTACCACCAGACGCTGGACGTGGTGGCCGAACGGCATCTGGGACGCAACAAGCTGGGCACCACCAAGCGGGGCATCGGCCCGGCCTACGCCGACAAGGCGGCCCGAGTAGGGCTGCGGGTGCAGGACTTGCTCGATCCCAAGATCTTCCGGGAGAAGCTCGGCGTGGTGCTGCACGAGAAGAACCCGCTGTTGGCCAAGGTGTACAACCGACTGCCGTTCGACGTCGAGACACTGGCCCATCAGTACCTGGAGGAGTGCCGCCCACGCCTGGAGCCCCACATAGCTGACACGGTGGGGTTGCTCCACGATGCCCTGGAAGGGGGCCAGAACGTGCTGTTCGAAGGGGCCCAGGCCATGTTCTTGGACTTGGACCACGGCACCTATCCGTTCGTCACCTCGTCGAACCCGGTGGCCGGCGGAGTCTGCGTCGGGGCGGGGATTGGCCCTCGCCACATCGACCGGGTGATCGGGGTCACCAAGGCGTACATCAGCCGAGTGGGGTCGGGGCCGTTTCCCTGCGAGCTGACCGACGAGATTGGTGACCACTTGGTGGATGTGGGCCGGGAGTACGGCACCAACACCAAGCGCCGCCGCCGCTGCGGCTGGCTGGACACCGTGATGCTGCGCCAGGCGGTGCGGGTGAACTCCCTGTCGGATTTGGCCATCACCAAGCTCGACGTGCTCGATGCCCTCGATCCCATCAAAGTGTGCGTGGCCTACGAGGTGGACGGCGAGCGCCGCGACTCGATGCCCTATCACCAGTCGGAGATCCACCGGGCGTTGCCGATCTACGAGGAACTGCCCGGATGGTGTACCGATCTGAGCGGGGTTGGTGATCGCTCGGAGCTGCCCCGGGAGGCTGAGGACTATCTGCGGTTCATAGAGGAGCAGGCCGGTGTGCCCGCCACCCTGGTCGGTGTGGGTCCCGGGCGGGACCAGTTCATCTCCTTCAGCCCGGTCCCGTGAACGTCCCTCCCATGGTCCAGTACACAGGATCAGCTGTGGCCATTGAGAAGTCAGGATCTGTCCCGTGAGGGTCTGCGTCGTTGGCAGCGGAGGTCGGGAACACGCCTTGGCCCATGTACTCGGCCGGTCGAGCGAAGTGGTGGTAACCCCGGGAAACCCCGGCATTCCCGGCACGACTCCTGCCCCAGCCACTGAAATCGACGCCGATCTTTATGTCATCGGCCCGGAGGCGCCTCTCGTTGACGGCTTGGCTGACGAATTGAGAGCTGCGGGCCAGCTGGTCTTCGGCCCCGGCGCCGACGGTGCCCAATTGGAGGGATCGAAGGCGTGGATGAAGGAGCTGCTGGTGGCCGCCGGTGTGCCGACTGCGGGTCACGGATCGTTCACTGAGATTGAACCGGCCCTCCGCTTTCTCGACGAAATGGGTGATCTGTTTGTGATCAAGACCGATGGTCTAGCCGCAGGCAAAGGGGTGCTGGTCACCGAGGATCGGGTGGAGGCCGATGACGCAGTGCGGGCCTATCTGTCGGGGGAGGCCTTCGGAGAGGCCGGGCGCCGGGTGGTGATCGAAGAGGGCCTCACCGGACCCGAGCTGTCGGTGCTGGCGGTGTGCGACGGCCATCGTGCCGTACCGCTGGCCCCGGCCCAGGACTTCAAACGCATCGGCGAGGGAGATGTCGGTCCCAACACCGGCGGCATGGGCGCGTATTCCCCCGTGCCGGTGGCTGGCGCCCCCGTGGTGCAAGAGGTGATGGACAAGGCGGTTGTGCCCACGCTGGGCGAGCTCCGACGGCAGGGCATTGACTATCGGGGTGTGCTCTATGCCGGGCTCATGCTGACCCCCCAGGGTCTCAAGGTGCTGGAGTACAACGTGCGCTTCGGCGACCCCGAAGCCCAGGTGGTGCTGCCCCGACTGCGGTCGGACTTGGCTGACCTGCTGGCGGGCGCAGCCGCCGGATCGCTGGGGGACGACCCGGTGTTCGACGACGACGCCGCGGTGACAGTGGTGTGCGCCTCCGAGGGCTATCCCGTTTCCCCCCGCACCGGCGATCTCATCGCTGGCATTGATGCGGCCAATGCCATTGAGGGGGTGACGGTCTTCTGTGCCGGGGTGGCATCAGCTGACGAGGGCCAATTGGGCGCTATTTCGCCTGGTCAGAACGGCCGGGAGTTGGTTACCGCCGGGGGTCGAGTTCTCAATATCACCGGTCAGGGACCCGACTTGGCCACCGCCCGAGAGCGGGCTTACGCCGGGGTCACCCACATTGATTGGCCGGGCCGCTACGTTCGCTTTGACATCGCCGCCGCGGCGGTTGAGAGCGCTTCACAGAGGGAATCAGCATGAGCTTGAAAGTCGCTGTCATCATGGGATCGTCGAGCGACGAGGACACTATGGCTCCGGCCCGCGCCACGCTGGAGCAGTTTGGCGTGGAGTGCCATTGGGAGGTCATGTCGGCCCATCGCACGCCGGAGAAAGTCCGCCATTTTGTGGCCGGGGCCCGAGATGCCGGGTTCGGGGCCATCATCTGCGGTGCGGGCATGGCCGCTCACCTGGCCGGCGCGACCGCGGCCCAGACCACCTTGCCGGTGATCGGCGTCCCCTTGGCTGGCGGGGCACTGAACGGAGTGGACTCCCTGTATTCCACGGTGCAGATGCCCAAGGGGATCCCGGTGGCCACGGTGGCCATCAACGGGGCCATGAACGCCGCTCTTCTGGCCATTCAGGTTCTGGCGGTGACCGACGCCGGGCTGGCCGACAAGCTGGCTGCCCATCGAGCTGAGATGGCCGGTGGCTGACAAGGACCAGATTCCCGACGTTTTGGCCGATCGCTACGCCAGCGCGGCCATGGCGGCCATCTGGTCGCCGGAGGGCAAGGTCAAAGCTGAACGCCGCCTGTGGGTGGCGGTGCTGGAGGCCCAGCGGGACCTCGGCATCGAGGTGCCCGACGGGGTTGTCGAGGCCTATCGGTCGGTGGTCGACCAGGTGGACTTGGATTCCATCCGGGAGCGGGAGCGGGTCACCCGCCACGATGTGAAGGCCCGCATCGAGGAGTTCTGCGCATTGGCCGGACACGAGCACATCCACAAGGGGATGACGTCGCGCGATCTCACCGAGAACATCGAGCAGCTCCAGATCCGCGACTCTCTTCGGTTGGTGCGGGACAAATTGGTATCGGTGGTGTGCGCCCTGGGCCGACAGGCCGAGGCCCATGCCGAACTGGTGATGGTGGGCCGCTCCCACAACGTGCCCGCTCAGGCCACCACCCTGGGCAAGCGATTCGCCAACTACGGCGAAGAGGCCCTGGCGGCCCTGGAGCGGATCGACGACCTGCTGGGCCGTTACCGCTTGCGCGGGCTGAAGGGCCCGGTGGGCACCCAGCAAGACCAGCTTGATCTGTTTCTCGGTAATGAGAACAAAGTGGCAGACCTGGAACACCGCATAGCTGCCAATCTGGGATTCGATAGCACGATGGGCAGCGTGGGGCAGGTGTATCCGAGGTCGTTGGACTACGACGTGGTGTCTGCGCTGGTGCAGGCGTCGTCGGCCCCCGCCAACCTGGCCCGGACCATCCGTCTCATGGCCGGACACGGATTGATCTCTGAGGGGTTTCAAGCCGGGCAGGTGGGCTCGTCGGCCATGCCCGGCAAGCGCAACGCCCGGACGTCTGAGCGAATTGGCGGGCTGTCGGCGGTGGTTCGGGGCTTCGCCGACATGGTTTCATCCTTGGTAGGCGATCAGTGGAACGAAGGCGACGTGAGCTGCTCAGTAGTTCGCCGGGTGGCACTGCCCGGAGCGTTCTTGGCCCTCGACGGCCAGCTCGAAGCGGTGCTGGTGGTGCTCGATGAGCTCGCGGTGTTCGAAGACGCGATCGCTACGGAGCTGACCGCCAATCTGCCGGCGCTCACCGCAACTCGGGTGCTTATGGCCTCGGTGGCCGCTGGAGCGGGCCGGGAAGAAGCCCATCGAATCATCTCTGAGCATGTCCCCAAGGGAGACGGATTCTTCTCGGCCATTGCCGATGACGAGAGATTGCCGATTGCTTCCTCCGACGTCGATCAGATCGAGAGCCAGCCTTTGGCCCTGACCGGGGCGGCCGCGGGTCAAGCCCGAGCCTTTGCGGCCGAGGCCCAAGGGCTGGCCGCCCAGAATCCCAATGCAGCCCACTATCAACCGGAGTCGATCCTGTGAGCACCAAGAACATCAACCTGCCCCCCGTTCATTCCGGCAAGGTCCGCGACATCTTCGACGCCGGTGAAGGCCGGCTGCTGATGATCGCGTCCGACCGCATCTCGGCGTTCGACGTGGTCATGGACGAGCCCGTGCCCGAGAAGGGACGGGTGCTGACCGCCATGTCGGCTTACTGGTTCGAGACCCTGGCTGATGTGCTGCCCAGTCATCTCATCTCCACCGATGTGGCCGACTTCCCCCCCGAGGCCCAGGCCAATGGGGTGGCCGGGAGGACCATGCTGTGCCATCGGGCCGAGATGCTGCCCATCGAGTGCATCGTGAGGGGGTATCTAAGCGGATCGGCCTGGAAGGAGTACAAGAGCCAGGGCACCATGCACGGCCAAGTCCTGCCCGCTGGACTCCGGGAATCCGACAAGCTGCCCGAGCCGGTGTTCACCCCCTCTACCAAGGCCGAGTCGGGCCACGACGAGAACATCTCCTACGACCAGGCGGTGGAGTTGGTGGGCTCTGATCTGGCTGAGCAGGCCCGCCACGCGTCCTTGGAGCTATACAGCCGGGCGTCAGAGGCCGCGGCGAAAAAGGGCATCATCATCGCCGACACCAAATTCGAGATGGGCATGGTGGACGGAACCCTGGTGGTGGCCGACGAGGTGCTCACTCCCGACTCCTCCCGATTCTGGCCGGTGGACGGCTGGGAGCCGGGGGCCACGCCGCCGTCGTACGACAAGCAGCCGGTCCGCGACTACCTCAGCACCTTGGATTGGGACAAGCAGTACCCGCCGCCGCCGTTGCCCGATGAGGTGGTAGAGGCCAGCGCGGCCCGCTACGTCAGCGCCTACGAGATCATCACCGGCCGCAGTTTCGCCGACTGGCCCGGAAGCTCATGAGCACCGAGTTTGATGTGATCGTGGAGGTGAGCCTCCGCGAGGGGATCGCCGACCCCGAGGGACTAACCATCGAGCGGGCGCTGCCGGCGCTGGGTTTCAACGGCGTGAGCGATGTTCGGGTGGGCAAGAGCCTGCGGTTTGTGGTGGAGGCTGCTGATGAGCCCGAGGCCCGTAGCCAGGTGGAGTCCATGTGCGAGCGATTCTTGGCCAACCCCGTCATTGAGGATGTGGACATCTCCCTGGGCCCGACGGCATGACAGCGCCATCGGCTGGTTCCGATTGGAATCGCCAATGACTGCCAGAGTCGGTGTGGTGGTATTCCCCGGTTCAAACTGCGAGAACGATGTGGTAGAGGCGGTCGACGCGGTAGGTGGGTCCGGCGAGCTTCTCTGGCACAAAGACAACTCATTGGGCGATGTCGACGCGGTGGTGCTGCCCGGCGGCTTCGCCCATGGGGACTATCTTCGCACCGGGGCTATGGCCCGATTTTCTCCGATCATGGACGCGGTGGCCCGATTCGCCCAGGAAGGCGGATCAGTGGTGGGCATTTGCAATGGGTTCCAGATTCTCACCGAGGCTCAGTTGCTGCCCGGAGCTCTTTACAAGAATCAAGGACTGAAATTCTTGTGTCAGCCTGCGGTGTTGCGGGTGGAATCAACAGGCTCAGTTTTGACTCAAGGTTTATCCGTTGGCGATGAAATCAACGTTCCCATCAATCACTTTGAAGGCAACTTTATTTGCTCAGAACAAGTGCTAGCTCAATTGCGCGACAAAGACCAGATTGTGCTCACTTATCGAGACAACCCCAATGGAGCAACTGCCGATATCGCAGGAATTTGTAACGAAAACGGCAACGTGGTGGGGCTTATGCCCCACCCTGAGCGTGCCGCTCACCCGTTGCTGGGGAGCACCGATGGTGCTCTAATGTTGAAAGGACTGATCGGTATTGACTAGTCAGTCGAGCGAGTGCGGGCCACTCCGGCAGCTTTCAGCACGCTGGCCGGTACACCTACCTCACGCCATGCCGCATAGGAGATGCCCTTGCGATCGCTGTACTCGGCGGCGATCGAAATGAACTCGCTCTCGATCTCGCTGATATCCACCGTTTCTTCTTCTTTGGAGAGCTCGGCTTCCAAGTCCATGAGCTCTTGGATCAAATGAACTCGCTTCAGCGGCTTGGCCTGGGCGATCTCACCCGGAAGCTCGGAGATGCGGGCCTGCATTCTTTCCGGAGAGCGCTGCCGGCCTCGCTTGGGCTTGGTCGAGTCAAGCGCAGTCAAATAACGACTAACGGTGCGGCCTTGAGCCTGTCCAGCAGCCCGCGCGGCTTTGGCTTCTTCAGATACCATTTTTTCTCCTTGGTCCAGTTAAGGATGAGTTTCAGCTGTTTCTATAGCCTCATCTATACAACTATATTCGTCGTTCTATTTCAAGCTCCTGGTTCAAACACTTGCATTTGTAACGCCCACTTGCCTTCGAATAATAGGGATTATTTGGAATGAGCGAACCGCTGCATCGGTCGCTTGGCCTGACAGACGACGAGGCAAAAGCCATCGAGAAGATATTGAATCGTCCGCCGAATCATCTCGAATTGGCGATGTATGCAGTCATGTGGTCGGAACATTGCTCATATAAATCGTCTCGGTTGCATTTGCGCCGACTGCCTACTGAAGCCCCTTGGGTATTGGTGGGCCCCGGTGAGAATGCCGGAGTCGTAGATGTAGGCGACGGAATTGCCGCTGCCATTCGGATTGAGAGTCATAATCACCCTTCGGCCATAGAGCCCTATCAGGGGGCGGCAACCGGCGTGGGTGGAATCCTGCGGGACATTTTCACCATGGGCGCTCGCCCGATTGCGGTAATGGACTCATTGCGGTTTGGCCTCCCCAGCGATCCCCGCAGTCGTTGGATTGCCGAAGGAGTGGTGTCGGGCATCTCCGGGTACGGCAACGCGGTGGGGGTGCCAACGGTGGGGGGCGAGACCGTGTTCGACGAGACCTATACCGGCAACCCTCTGGTGAACGTGCTCTGCCTCGGCTTGATGCCGACCGATCGGCTGGTGTTGGGCCGGGCCAGCGGGGAGGGCAACCTGGCGGTGCTGCTGGGGGCGTCCACCGGGCGCGACGGCATTGGAGGGGTGAGCGTGCTGGCCTCGGCGTCTTTCGGCGACGAGGAGAAAGAGGCAGAGAAGCGGCCCACCGTGCAGGTGGGCGATCCATTTGAAGAGAAGCGCCTCATCGAGGCCTGTTTGGCCCTGCTGGACGCCGGCCTGGTGGTGGGCATCCAGGATCTCGGGGGTGCCGGGCTCACTTGCGCCACCAGTGAGACCGCCTCTCGGGGAGGCGTGGGGATGGACGTGGACGTGGCTGCCGTCCCCCGCCGTGAGCCGGGTATGGAGCCCTTCGAGGTCCTCACCAGCGAGTCACAAGAGCGGATGCTGGCCATAGTGGCTCCGGACGGATTGGCCGAAGTGCTGGCCATTTGCGATCGCTGGGATGTGCAGGCCGCGGTGGTGGGTCGGGTAGCGGAAGGCGGACAGCTTCGGGTGCGCGACGGATTGGAAGGCCCGGTATTGGGGGAGTTGCCGGCGGCTTCTCTGCACGAGGATGCGCCGCTGTATGACCGGCCCCGCAATCCGCCTGCTGACTGGGAGGAGGCCAGGGCCGACAATGCTAGTGAACTACCGCCGCCCGCAGACGTGGCTGCTGATCTCTTGGGCCTCTTGGCCAACCCTTCATGGGTGTACAGGCAGTACGACCACATGCTGTTCTGCAACACCGTGGCGGGCCCCGGGGGCGACGCCACCGTGCTGCGGCTCAAGCATCCTGCCACCGGGGCCGACACCGGCCGGGCACTGGCCCTCACCACCGACGGCAATAATCGCTGGTGCGCGGTCGACCCCCGGGCGGGCACCGCGCTGACGGTGGCCGAGTCGGTGCTCAACCTGGCCTGTGTCGGGGCCCGACCGCTGGCCTTGGTCAACTGTTTGAACTTCGGCAACCCCGAGCATCCCGAAGTGATGTGGCAATTCTCCGAGGCGGTGGACGGAATGGCCGAGGCCTGTGATGCCTTTGGCATTCCGGTGGTGGGCGGCAACGTGAGCCTGTACAACGAATCCAACGGCCACAACATCGATCCCACCCCGGTGATCGGGCTGCTCGGGCTGATCGACAGCTTGACGCGGATCCCCCCCGGGTTGGCGTGGCGGGACGGCGACCGGGTGATCGTTTTGGGGGAGGCCGGCGCCGGATTGTCGGGCTCGCTGTGGGCAGCTTCTGTTGCCGGGCACAAGCGGGGCCGGCTGCCCGACCTGGACTACGAACAGCATCGGCGAGTGGCCGGTCTGGTGGCTGGCCTGGTGGCCGATGATCGGCTGTCGGCCGTCCACGATGTGTCTAGCGGCGGGTTGGGAGTAGCCCTGGCTGAGATGGCTGCTGTGTCCGGGGTGGGCTTTCGAGGGGCTCGCATACACGGCCACGCCGAGCTGTTCAGCGAGGCCCCCTCTCGTGTGGTGGCGGCAGTAGACCCCGAGCTGCTGCCCGAGGTGGAGGCGGCGGCTGCGGCCACCGGCGTGGCGGTGGCCCGCATCGGTTTGGCCACCGGCGATCGTTTCGCCATCAAGGGGCTGCTGGATCTTGATTTGGCCGCCATTTCCGACCGCTGGCGCTCGCCCATGTCAGACTTAAGCAGTGGCTGATCCCATGGACGACTCTCCCCGGGAGGCCTGCGGGGTCGTTGGCATTTACGCACCCCATGATCCCGTCGCCCATCTGAACTATCTGGCCCTCTACGCGTTGCAGCACCGAGGCCAAGAGTCGGCCGGCATCGCGGTGAGCGACGGCGACAACATCACCGTGGTCAAGGACATGGGCCTGGTGGCAACCGTGTTCGACGACCGAACGCTGGCCACCCTCGATGGTTGCCTGGGCATCGGGCACACCCGCTACTCCACCGCGGGCTCCAGTACGTGGCGCAACGCCCAGCCCGTCTTTCGCAGCGCGGGTGACCACCAATTTGTGCTGGGCCACAACGGCAACCTCACCAACACCGCCCAGCTTGCGGAGGAGACGTCGATCCTGCCCGGCATGATCGGCTCAGACAGCGACCTGATTGCCGAGCTGCTGGCCATTGAGATCGGGCAGATGCCCCCGTCGAGCCGAGCCGAGGGCAAGGTCCTCGAGGAGGCGTTGAAGAGGGTATTGCCCCGCCTGGAGGGGGCGTTCTCGCTGGTGCTGGCCGACGAGAACCGAGTCATTGGAGTGCGAGATCCCAACGGATTCCGCCCCCTGTGCCTGGGTCGGCTGGATCGGGGGTGGGTGCTGGCTTCGGAGACTCCTGCGCTCGACATCGTGGGCGCCCACCTATTGCGGGAGCTGGCGCCGGGGGAGATGGTGGTGATCAACGGGGAGGGAGTGAAGTCGACGCACCCATTCCCCGAGGATCGGGTGGATCCCCGCCTCTGTCTCTTCGAGTTCGTGTACTTCTCCCGCCCCGACTCGGTGATCTATGGCCAAAGCGTGCACCACGCCAGAGTGCGCATGGGCGAGCTGCTGGCCGAGCAGTCCCCGGTGGAGGCCGACCTGGTGATGGGCGTTCCCGAATCGGGGCTGCCCGCGGCCGAGGGTTTCTCGCGGGCCAGCGGCATCCCCTATGGCCAGGGGCTGGTGAAGAATCGCTACATCGGGCGGACGTTCATCGCTCCGAGCCAGCAGATGCGGTCGATGGGGGTTCGCATGAAGCTCAACCCCCTGCGAGACAGCATCGAGGGCAATCGTCTTGTGGTAGTGGACGATTCCATCGTGCGGGGCACCACCACCAGGGCTCTGGTGACCATGCTGCGGGAGGCGGGTGCCGCCGAGGTTCACCTCCGCATCAGCTCGCCGCCATATCGCTGGCCATGTTTTTTCGGCATGGACACCGGCGACCGAACGGAATTGCTGGCCGCCCACCTCAGCGTGGCCGAAATGTGCGACTACGTGGGGGCCGACACACTGGCGTTCATCGACCTAGAGGGGCTGACCGAGGCCACCGGGGCGGTGGGAGCTGGCTTCTGCAACGCCTGTCTTACCGGGGACTATCCGGTGGCGGTGCCGGTGGCACCACCGGGCTCGATCTCCTACGGGCGCGGCGCGGCTCAGTTTGCCGATGAAGGCGAGCCGGCTCCGTCACTCTGGGCCACCGGTAATGGCTGAGGCCGTGACCCGGTTGGAGGCTGTCGGCAATGGTTGAGACCTACGAGTCTTCGGGGGTGGACATCGCGGCCGGTGAGGAAGCGGTGAAGCGCATCAAGGAGCATGTGAGCTCTACGTTCCGGCCAGAGGCCATTGGCGACATCGGCGGGTTTGGAGGGCTATTCGACTTCACCCGCCACGGCTACAAGAAGCCGGTGTTGGTGTCGACCACCGACGGAGTGGGGACGAAGGCCCAGGTGGCTTCGGCAGCCGGTCGGTTCAACACCATCGGCATCGACTTGGTGGCCATGTGCGTGGACGATCTGGTGTGCCAGGGGGCCGAGCCGCTGTTCTTCTTGGACTACATCTCGGTGCAGAAACTCGATCCCGAGCGGATCGAACAGCTGGTGGTGGGAGTGGTTGAAGGGTGCCGGCAAGCAGGTTGCGCTCTGATCGGCGGAGAGATGGCCGAGCACCCGGCGGATGAGCCTGATGACGAATTCGAGCTGGTGGGGTTTGCCGTGGGGGTGGTGGAGCGATCTCGGCTGATTACCGGGGCCGAAGTCCGCCCCGGGGACACCCTTATCGGGCTGCCGTCGCCTGGTCTGCGGAGCAACGGCTACTCCCTGGCCCGCCGCCTCTACTTCGAGGTAGCCGAGCGGGGACTGGACGATCCCGCTTGGGAGGGAAGCTCCCACTCGGTGGCCGATGAACTTCTGCTGCCGTCAGTGATCTACGCCCCAGCGGTGCAGGCCATGCTGGCCAAGGTGGACGCCAGGGCCATCGCCCATGTGACCGGCGGGGGCATCGGCGGGAACTTGGCTCGGGTTCTTCCCGACAAGGTTGACGCAGTGGTCGACCGGAGCACTTGGGAGCAGCCACCGGTATTCGCCGAGTTGCAGCGCATCGGCAACGTGGACGACGAGGAGATGGCCAAGGTATTCAATCTTGGGCTGGGCATGATCGTGGCGGTGAGAGACAAGGACGCCACCAAGGCCATCGACCTGCTGCGCACCGGTGGTCATCGGGCCGTCGTCGTCGGGGAGGTAGAAAAGGGCGACGGCCAGGTTCGCCTGGTGGGCGAGCCTGATCTGGCTGACTTGTCCTAGCGGGCCTGGACTGCCACTAGGCAGGATCCTTCAGCCCGGGCCACTCCCCCGATTTGGTCGGGGCGCGGCTTGGGATCATCGAACAGCGGTTCTAGGTGATAGGCGTCGAACAGCCGCTCGATCACACGAGACATCGCTGTGACCGAGAAGGGCCGGGCCGGACAGGCGTGGGGGCCGACGCCAAAGGTGATGACCAACTCGGAGGGAAGCCCCGGGGGCGACACCAGGCGGGGGCCCCGCCATCGGTCGGGGTCGTAGCGGTCCAAACCAGGTCCGGCTTCCATGTTCGTCAGTGGAAGGAACGTTGCCAGCGAGGCCCCGGGGGAAACCTTGTAGGTCTGAGAGCCGTCATCGATGGTCACGGGTTCGAGCACCGTGCGAAGCATGATGGATCGCTGGCCGATCCTGGTGGACTCCAGCACGCAGCGCGACACCAAGTCGTGATCGTCGTCTTGGCGGGCCCGTACTCGGGCGAGCACATCGGGATGCTGAACCAAATGCACCAGCGACCATCCCAGGGCAGCGAACAGGTTGGACATCGAACCGAGGTGGACCAGGATCACGTCTCGGGCCACTCCGGTGAGGCGTTCAAGGCCAGAGACATCGGCCCATCTTTCGAGGATCGTGTCCAGCAAGTCGCCGAGGGGTTCGCGGCGGGAGGAGATGGACTCAGCCAGGATCTGCTCCGCCTTGGCCATGGCGGCATATTCGGCGGCCTTGCCCGACTGGGCCACTTCCCGCATTCGGGTGGGTGCCACGAATGCCTCCGACCCGTCGAGCACATCCAGCGCGTCGATCAGTTCCTCGAACCTGTCTGAACGCAGGATCTCGCGGCCTCCCCAGCTGGACAGGCCCATGCGGTGGCCGAGGCGGCGGGTGAAATCGAAAAGATCGATCTCGTCGCCTGGACTCAATTCCGAGAGCTGCATTGTGATCGCTACTTCGAGGGCTTCGAGATAATCGGCAACGTTGGGTCGAGTGAACAGCTCGTGGGGCAGAGTTCGCCGACCGTCGAAGAGCTCGTCGGGAAGCTTGCGGACCAGCATCTTCCAGTCGGCGATGCCCTTGCTGGCCTGTTGTTCGGGGACGGCGTAGAAGTCTCTGAGGCCGGCCGGTGAGAACAAGAACAGATAGCGGTCCTCGCCGCCGTCGATCACGAAGGTATCGCCGCACGCCGACCGGGCAGCGCCGATGGCCGCCACCGTGTCGCTGACCGGCCCGTCCCAGGGGAGTACGCAGTCGGCAACGATGGGCATTGGAGTGATCAGCGGAAGGTCGCCCATGGCTGTTGTTTTATCTGATTTGGGCCTGAAGCCTATTGTCGTTGCCTGATGCCGCTCAGCAACGCCGACGAGTACCTCCATCTGCCGCCTCCGGGCAGCGACGCCCTGTGGAGCGACAACTTCTGGTTTTCGGTTTGCGACCGGGAAGCCGACGTGTACGGCATCAACCACATCCACGCCAGCCTCTCTCACGGCTACGTAAGGGCAAGCGCGTTCTACGTGATCGACGGGGTGCCGGTGCAATGGGCCTCTCGCCAGCCGCTTGGTGCTGAATTGGAGTTCGCGGTGCTGGGCGACGGCCGGGTGTCGTACTCCGTGGAAGAGCCGTTTGCTCGCTATCGCTGGCAGCTGGATGCTCCCCGCTTCGGCTTCGATCTGACATTTGAGGACCGCTTCGGCGTTTTCGACTACAACGACTGCATCGGGGGCAATCCGCTGGGGGCCTATGAGGGTTACGGCGGGCACTACGAGCAGGCGCTGGTGTGCCGGGGCGAACTGGAGACCCGGGGAGGGCCTCGGGCAGGGGAGCGCCGGGCTATTGATTGTTGGTCGCACCGGGACCACTCCTGGACCCATCGGTTCGAGCGGCCCGGTCCCTGGGATGTGCGGCATCGGCGCACCCAGGCCGAGTCGTGGGGTCATTTCTGGCCTTCGGTGCAGCTTCCCGACCGGCACTTGAACTCCTTTGGGTGGATGAGTCCAACCCAGCCGTTGCCTGAGGACACGCCGGCAGCGGGCGGCTGGATCGGTGACGCCGAAGGGACCCGTGCGCTGCGGTCGGCCTCCTGCGTGCCCCGGTTGGAGGAGGACCAGCGCACCGCCATGGCCTTCGACATGACGTTCGAGACCACTGACGGTGAGGTGCTCACCGTGCGCACCGGCCGCAAACTCGCCCACACCCGCAACGGGCTCATGCGCGACGAGAACGACGCCGAGGTGCGGCTCGACTGCCACGAGCCGTTCTTCGACTTCGAGGTGCTGGAGACCGGCGAGCGGGGTTACGGGGTGGTGGAATATTCCATCCATCCGCCGTGGCCCCGGTATCGCTACTAGCAGGTTGGTAGGCCGATGGCTGTGGGCTTCATCAGCAGGGAGGCAGCCCGATGAGGTGGGGCATCCACTTGCCCCAGCTGGGTCGGTCTGCCTCGCTTGAGTTGCTGGTAGAGATTGCCCAGCAGGCCGAGGCCGCCGGCTTCGATGATGTTTGGACCGCCGACCACGTGGCGGTGCCGGTGGACTTGGAGGGCATGCCTTCGTTCTTCCCGGAGCCGGTGCCGTTGCTTTCGGCAGTGGCGGCCCATACCCAGCGGGTGGGGTTGGGCACATCGGTGCTGATCCCCGCCTATCGGAACCCTATGCAGTTCGCCAAGCAATGGGCCACCCTCGACTGGCTGGCCCCGGGCCGCACCATCCTTGGCGTGGGTGCCGGATGGCTGGAGCCCGAATTCGAGGCCTGCGGTGTGCCCATGGTGCACCGGGCCCAACGACTCGACGATTACATCTCCGGGTGGCGGGCCGCATGGTCGGGGGCCACGGAGTTTCAAAGCGAGTTCTTCAGCTTCACCGGCGTGCGGGTCAACCCCCAGCCGGAGGTGCCGATCCCGATTTGGATTGGTGGGTCGTCGCCGGGTGCCCTCCGCCGAGCGGCTCGCTGCGACGGCTGGATGGGTACCTGGGCCCCACCCGAGGTATTCGCGGAGCGCCTGTCCTTGCTGCGGGCTGAGCAGGATCGACTGGGTATTGCCCCCGGCAGCACCACCATCTCTATTCACGTGGAGCTCCGCCTGGGTGATCCGCTGGATGCGGCGGGTCGCTGGTCGGTGGTGGGCGACGGCTACGGCGACCGGGAAATGGTGATCGGCGACGTCGACTACGTGGCCGACACCCTGGCCCCCTACATCGATGCTGGCCTCGAGCATGTGCTGTTGGTGCCCCTCGCCCTTACCCCCGACGAATGGCGCCATCATGTCGATGAACTTGCTCAGTTGATCCGCTACTGAGCTGCTAGTTCGCCGATTCGACCTCGGGTGGATCGGTGAGAGTGATGGTGAATTGGCTGGGCGTGCCGAGTGTGACTCCTTCGGGAAGTGAAGAGCCGATCGAGATGGTGACTGATTCGCCAGACTCACTGAGGCTGTCGGTCAAGACACTGAAGGTGATCGGTTTGTTCCGTTCGCCGATTGCAAATGTGGCGGTCAAGACTCCCGTCACTGGGTCCTTATTCAAGGCCAATTCGTCTATGTCGTCTTCAGTGGCCCCGCCTTGGAACGTGACTGTGAACGGGATGACGAGGACTCGATCGGGGGCAGCGCTGAAGGCGACGCCCACATGAGCGGTTGTTCCTTCAGCAGCCGTGCTTGAATCTGCGAAGAGCCGCACCTGGAGTTGCTGCACACCGGTGTCGGTGATGTTGACGGTGGTTTGGTTGGTAGTTCCGGCGGTGAGCTTGGCGGGCAGGGCAGTTCCAATGGAGAGTTGGATGGATTCGTTCGGGTCACTTATGCCGTCGTCGGTGACGGCAAATGACACAGTGGCCGACGTGGCATTGGAGGCGAAGGTGACGCTGGTTGGCAGGGTTCCGAAGTCGGCTGCGGTGGCCCCGCCCTTGAAGGCAGTGGCCAGCGGGATAGTCACCGGTCGCTTCGGGGCCTTGTCGAGTTGGACGGTGACCTGAGCGGTGGTTCCTTCGGTTGCGGTGTAAGTCATCGCCCCGAAATTCACTTCCACCGCGGGTGTGTCAGGGTCGTCGATGTTGACGGTGGTTTGGCTGTTGGTGCCTTGGGTTACGCCGTCGGGCAAGGTGCTACCGAACGAGATCAGGATTGATTCGCCGGGGTCTACGTGGTTGTCATCGACAATTGTGAATTCGAAGGTTTTGGTGGTTTCGAAGGGGTTGAAGATGATGCTGGTCGGCGGACTTCCGTAGTCGTTGCCAATTGCCCCGTTTTGCCCCGTCGCAACCAGGGGTATGGTCACGCCACGCCAAGGAACAGTGTCAAGCTCCAGCGTGACCTTCGCCCTTGTTCCCTCGGCGGCGGTATAGGTGGCCGATGCGAAGCTGACCTGGACTTGCGGTGGGGCAGCATCGGTGAAGCTGACGAGGGTTCGGCTGGGACTGCTTCGGGTAACTCCGGCGGGAAGAGACCTAGCTTCGAGATCGAATCTGATTCCCTCACCGGGTTCGCTGAGGTTGTCGCTCAAGACTCTGATTGTCAATGTGCTGGTTGTTTCGTGTGCTTGGAATTTCACGCCCCCCTGCCCCGGAACCCGTACCCGCACCATGTCGGCGCGGTTGGCCCCGTTCTGGTACGTGCCCGACACCGGGATGACAACGGTGCGCCCGGGGGCTCTGTCTAGCTTGAGGGTGATTTGTGCGGTGGTTCCCTCGGCGGCGGTGTAGGAGGCCGATGCGAAGCTGACCCTGAGGGGCGGGTTGCTGTCGGTGATGTTGACAGTGGTTTGGCCGGGAGTGCCTTTGGTGAAGCCGTCAGGAAGGGTAGTTGAGATAGCGATTTCGACCGATTCGCCGGGATCGGCTACGGCATCATCGGTGATGTCGATGCTTATGGTCTTGGAGGTGTCGTTGGGGCCGAAAGTGACGCTGGTGGGAAGCGTGCCGAAGTCGGCCGCTGTCGCCCCGCCTCCGAAGGCCGTGGTCAACGGGATAGTCACTGATTGCCCAGGAGCGGCGTTGAGGTTCACGGTTACCTGCGCGGTCTCTCCCTCGTCGGCGGTATAGGTGACCTTCCCGAAGTTGACCTGGAAGTCCGACGGGGCAACATCGATAAAGGTGACGATGGTTCTTCTGGGTGTTCCTACAGAAACGCCCGCGGGGAGAGGCCGCCCGTAGCGGAGATATGTGTCGTAGTCGACGTAGTCGGTGTGGTCCTCGACATAGAGTGCGATGCCTTCGCCGGGTTCGCTGGAGTTGTCGCTCAGGACTTCAAACGTGAGTGTGCTGGTTGTCTCGTGGGCTTGGAATGTCACCTCCCCCTGGTTCCTCGTCATGTCGGTGTGGTTTGCCGTGCCCTGGTACGTGCCCGTAATGGGAATGACCAGGGTGCGGCCCGGCGCCCTGTCGAGCCGAACGGTGACTTGAGCGGTGGTTCCCTCCTTGGCGGTGTAGGTGGCCGACGCGAAGCTGACCTGGACTTGTGTCGGGGCAGTGTCAGTGAAGCTGACCGTGGTTTGAATGTTTGAACGGAACCTCCTGAGCGTGACGTCGGCGGGTAGGGGAGTACCGAACGAGATATCAACCCTTTCGCCGACTTCATCGTTGTTGTCCTTGATGACCGGGATGTTGAGGGTCTTGGTGGTGTCGTTGGGGCCGAAGGTGATGGAGGTTGGCAGAGTTCCCACGTCGGCGGCTGTTGCCCCTCCCTGGAAGGTGTAGGTCAACGGGACGGTCACGGTGCGGAAGGGGACGGTGTCCAGTTCCACGGTGACCTGCGCCGTCGCACCCTCTACAGCGCTGTATGACGCCAAGGCAAAACCGACCTCTACAGGTGGTGGAGGTGACGAGCATTCCTCTCGGACTACTGGCCAGTCCAATGCCTCGCGGTCATCGCAGTCGATGTAGAGCCCATTCAAGATGGTCGAAGTCTGCATGGCTTCGTCTATCCACAGATCTGGGCACTTGCTGCTTAGTGTGTATCCCTTGCCCATGATTGAGCAGCCCGGAGGGTGGCCGAGTCCGTATACCGAGTGGCCGAGTTCGTGGCCGACCACGAAGAGGTATTGCCAGTACGACATGTATCGACAGTCGATCCCGTCGGCGGCGTTGAAAATCGTTGATTGGATGGTTCCAGGAACGGTGCCAGGCTGCTGTCGCACTCGGTGAGGCCGGCCACCGGTTTCGCTGCAAAATTGCCAGCTCTCGTATCTCGACTCGACGGTTGGTGTCACGGCAATGGACACCCGTCCTCCCAAGTTTGGGAAGTTGGCGTTGGACCATCCAAGGCCGCCTTGCCAGCCTGGAAGCATGTCCACCAGAAATAGGTAGTGTCGGCCCTTGGCCGGCGGATCCGCCTCCCTAAAGCACTCGCGGATGCCCTTGTGGCTGGGGTCGAACAACTTGGTCCGCTCGGCGTCGACGGTCGAATTCGCCCAATCAAGATCGGGCGAGACTACGCCGCCGGGCAAGAATCTCATGGTGGACAAACCCGACGATTCCCTGGAATAGAAGCCGCCAATTACCTGGTTCATCCTGTCGGTTTCAAAGGTCAAGTCGGCCTGGTTGTAGCCCCGGCTCGCTGCCGCGCAATAGAACACGTACACATCTATGACCGGCTGGGAGCCAGTCGGTACGCCGAAATCGATGATGCTGATGGTGGTTTGGCTGGGGCTTCCCTGGGCAACTCCGTTGGGCAGGTTCTGACCGATTGCGATCGTGATGGATTCGCCGGGATCGCTTAGTTTGTCGCTGGCGATATCGACGGCAATGGTCTTGGTGGCCTCGTTGGGGCCGAAGGTGACGCTGGGTGGCAGCAACCCTGCGTCAGCGGTAGTGGCCCCCCCGTGGAAGGTGGCAGTGAGCGGGACGACCACCGTGCGATTGGGGACTGCGTCGAGCTCCACGGTGACCTGTGCGGCAGTTCCCTCCTCGGCGGTGTAGGAGGCCGATGCAAAGCTGACTTGGACTTGCGGTTGGGACGTATCGACTTGTGGGGTGGATGTGGCTGTGGGGGTGGTCTGGGGTTCTGACGTGCCTTGGGCGGGCTTGGTGCCAACGCAGCCGCCGGGAACGATGTGGGTGTCGACGCTGTATAGACAGCGGTAGGCATTGAGCAGCGCTTCTTGGGTGACGATCAACTGGTCGCGGATCTCGACGTCTTGCTGGGTGGGTGTTCCCGAGAATGGGTTGGGATTGGCTGGGTCTTGGGCGGGCTTCCCTTTGGTGCAGCCGCCGGGAACGATGTGGGTGTCGACTTCGTATTGGCAGCGGTAGACGTTGAGGAGCGACTCTTGGTCTGCGATCAATTTGTCGCGGAGGTGCACATCTGCCAGCGCAGCTCCACTACCGCCCGAATTCTGGGCTTCGGCCCATTCCGCATCGATGGCCATGGCGACCCAAAGAAGAGCGGAAACAACCAGGATTGAGGCGCTTCGTACCGCCAGCCGCCATCTGGATCGCCCCCGGTTTGGCGGACTGGGCTCCTGGTCCCAGGCGACTGCGCCATCGATTTCTTGTGCGTTGCTCATGAACTCTCCTCTGCTTTCATGAACAAAACGCACGACGACCACATTTGGTTCCACTCAAATGTTCAACACAAAAGATTTGACAGCATACCCGCCTGCTTTTCGACGCTGCTGAGACAGTCCGACCGCTGATGGGCAAAATGGTCTTGTGTCAATTGGCGTCGGCAAGAGCCTGTGTATTGCAGAAATCGCCAGAATTGTTACGGGACTAGGGCCAGCGATCAGGGTTGGCATCGATGGTCCGGGTGCTTCGGGGAAGAGCACACTTGCCGCTGGGCTGGTGGAGGCTCTTCCCGAGGCTGTTCTCGTGGAAAGTGATGACTTCTACCGGCCGGAGTGGGATTCCAACCGTTCTGAGATCGAAATGGTAGGACCGTTCGATCTCCCGCGGCTCGCTTCCCAAGTGCTGATTCCCCATACCGAGGGCAGGGATCTGCACTACCAGCGCTACGACTGGGAGGCCGGAACGCTTGGAGATTGGGCCACTAGGGCCAGCGGAGCCCCACTCATTGTCGAGGGCATCTACTCGACCCACCAGATACTTCGAGATTTCTACGACTTGAGGATCTGGGTCACCGCTCCGCAGTCAATCCGGTTGGCCCGGGGAATTAAGCGTGATGGAGAAGAAGCGAGAAGCAAGTGGGTTGACGTCTGGATGCCGGCAGAAGACCGCTACATCGCAGACCAATCCCCACAAGACCATGCCCACCTCGCTCTCGACGGCAGCGGCGCTGCAATCGGCAGGGACGACGAAGTCTCGTTCTCAGTAATGGGGGGCTTGCTCTCAGAAAGGATTTAGCCCGCTGAACCCCGTCAACGTCTGGCAGGCGGTTCGGGGGGTTGCTGCCAGGGGGGTCTGAGGTAGGGGCGGGCGGTGTCGGGGTGGTGTTCGACATTCCAGTTGCGGTGGTGGACCTTGTGGTGGCAGGAGTGGCAGAGCAGCACGAGGTTGTCTTGTTGGGTGGGGCCGCCGTGTTGCCATTCGATGATGTGGTGAGAGACGCACCATTCGGGTTCGGCTCGACAGCCGATGCACCCCTGGTCTCTGGCGGTGATGGCCGCTCGGAGCTGGGGGCTGGGATGGCGTTGGCGGCCCAGTGAGAGGCATTGGAGGTCGGCGTCGAAGATGCCGGTGAGGATCTCGGCACCGCAGGCCAGCTTGCGGAATTCGTCGTGGGGCAGCGGAGCTCCGTCGGCCAGGCGGGGGTTGCCGAGTTGGCGGTCGATGGCGTCGTAGTCGGCCAGGATCAACAAGCTGGTGGGCTGGGGCTGCTCGGAATCGCCTTCGCCGGTCCGGGTCAAAAGCTCGGCGATGGCGTCGGCCCGACGGTGGCGGGCCTCGAGGCGCTCTCGGCCTGTGGTGGCGTGCCAGGACATGTCGGTCTTGTGGTTCAGCTCGGCGCGGATGCGCTGGGCGGTGACGGGGTCGAACAAGGCGAACAGGCGCCACATGCCATCGTCCTGCTCGGTGAAGCTTGCGGTGCGGGCTTTCTGCTGGCGCTCCAGCCGCTTGGCGCCATCGTCATCCCCGGACAGCTCGTCTTGGTGCTCGCGCACGGTTCGTCGCAGCTGCTCGGGCGTCTGGTGTTCGGCGGCGGCCACCATCTTCTCTTCGTCGAGGGGGCCGCTCGCCGCGGCTACTCCCAGGATCCGGGCGTGCTCGGTGGTGATCCGGCTGTCCGACAGCGCCCCCCGGGCAGTTGGCAAGGTCTCCAATTGCTCGGCTTGGCGCATGGTTCGCTGGGCCTGCTGGCCCGACTGGCGCAACTCGGCCTTGAGCGCTTCAGCAGTGTCATAGGGGGTGGTGCGGCGCTTCTTCTCCGCCACTGCCTCGGCCAAGAACCCGTCCAGGCGGTTGCGAGCCTTCCCGATCTCACGCAGCCGCAAATCCAGAGAAGCATCATCCAACCCGGCCAAATCCACCGCGTCGACATACACGCCAACCCCGGCATATCCCCTGGTCAACACCCCAGAATCCATGTCACTAGTTTATTGACGCCAGTGACAGTATCTAGTAGGGAAAACACAAATAGACAACAATATGTGATGGAAATAGAAATACATCTACCCAATTGACCGCCATCGCCACTGGACTTCCCCACAAATGGATGACTTCCTCGTAGAACGGGACCCCACCACTTGGTCGGCGCCCGACAGATTTCCGAGGTCGTTAACACCCGCTGGCGTGTTCGTTCAGGACGCTCCCAGCGGGCTGGAGGTGACGCTGGTTCGGGCACCAAGCAAACCCCGGGCAGCTGATCTGCGCGACGGGTGGTCGAAGCGTCGGGCGGGCCGGGCCAGTCCGGTGTTGCTGGTGGCGTTCTATCCGACTGCCGAGGGCCCGCGAGTGTCGCTGTGCGGGCCGGTGGGGGAGCCGCCGGTGGTTCACCACGACATCGAGGTGTCTCAAGCCGAGCGTCTGTCCGATGTTGCGCTTGGGGAGCCCAGCCACCATGCCGCCACTCGATTCTTGCTGGCGACGATGCCCGAGTTGGATTCCCCCTTCCCGGGGTTGCGCAACGTCGGGCTTCTGGCCACCCAGGAACTCAAGGCCGGGGTCCCCGAGCGTAGAGATTGGACAGAAGCCACGCGGAAGGCCCTGCCCTTGTTGGGCCGCCGAGGCCGTCAACTGGTGGAGGGGCTGGGCTTCCAGATCCAGTCGCTGGCCACCAATGCATCGATGCTCACCATTGGCGGCCGCAATCACGCAGTTGCCGTGTTCTGCGATGAAGACGAGCCCTTCGAGGCACCGTCGAGCCGGTTCGACAGCACATCACCGGTGTCTAGGGCGCTGGCTCTGGCCTATGAGCATCGGGTGGATTGGGTAATCCTCACCCGGTCGTCGGAGATCCGCCTCTACGCCTCCCGCTCCGACACCGGTGTTGGCCGAAAGGGTCGAGCTGAGACCTTCGTGGAGCTGAACCTGTCGCTAGTACCCAACGAGTTGGCTGGCTACCTCCACTTGCTGTTCTCAGCCGACGCCTTGGCCGACAACGGCACGCTCGATCAGATCCTCGATCGGTCGGAAGACTTCGTTGCCGAATTGGCCGTGCGACTCCGGGAGCGTGTGTATCACCAAACAGTGCCGGCCTTGGCCCGTGCGGTGGCCTCCCGGCTTTCCCACGAACGCCACGGCGACGACTTGAGCGAAGCTGAACTGGCCGATGCCTACGAGCAGGTCATGGTCATATTGTTCCGGCTGCTGTTTGTGGCCTACGCCGAGGACAAAGACCTGCTGCCCTATCGCACCAACGGCCGCTATGCCGAGCACTCGCTGTCGCACATCGCCCGGATACTGGCCGAGGATCGGCGACGCAACCGGGCAGACTACGACGACCAGGCCACTGACCTGTGGGACGACTTAAACCAGCTTTGGGATGCGGTCAATCACGGCAACAAAGACTGGGGCGTGCCCCCCTACAACGGCGGCTTGTTCTCCGCCGATCCCGAGGTGAGCCCGTCGGGCGCGGCCATTTCTGACATCAAGCTCACCAACGCCGAATTCGGCCCCGCTCTGTCGGCGGTTCTGGTGGACGAGGGACCGGAGGGGCCGGGTCCGGTGGACTTCCGGTCGCTGTCCGTGCGGGAGTTCGGCACGATCTACGAGGGGCTGTTGGAGTCGAAATTGTCGGTGGCCCAGGACGACCTCGCCATCGAGAAAAAGAAGGGCATTGAACAGTACGTGCCTGCGACTGACAAAGATGACGTGGAAGTGGAGGCTGGCGCGGTCTACTTCCACAATCGGTCAGGCGTGCGCAAGGCCACCGGCTCCTACTTC
This sequence comes from Candidatus Poriferisocius sp., assembly GCA_965208545.1. Lineage (GTDB taxonomy): Bacteria > Actinomycetota > Acidimicrobiia > Acidimicrobiales > Bin134 > Poriferisocius. The sequence continues at coordinate 684,600 of OZ242341.1, forward strand.
ACCAAGCCGTTCGCGGTCGAGCACCTGCTGGACAACGCCCTGGAACCGGCCCTCGACGACCATATCGCCCGACTCAATGAGCTTCGAGAGCAAGGTGATGACGCCGCGCTGGCTGAGGCGTTCTTTGATTTCCGATGCGCTGATATCGCCATGGGATCAGCCCACTTCCTGGTGGCCGCAGTCGACCGCATCGAGGCTCGGCTATCTGCTTGGCTCACCCTCCACCCCGTTCCTGCAGTGACCGCAGAGCTCAACCGCCTTCGGGACACCGCACTTGAGGCTCTTGGGGAACTGGCCGACGGTATAGAGATCGAGTCGGGCTCCCTTTTACGCCGGCAAGTAGCTCGACACTGCGTCTACGGCGTGGACAAGAACCGAGTCGCCGTCGAACTCGCCCGCCTCGCCATCTGGGTCCACACCTTTGTTGCTGGCCTCCCCCTGTCGTTCCTCGATCACAACCTGGTCCAAGGCGACAGTTTGACTGGGGTTGCGTCTGTTGATGATGCGGCTACCGCGGTAACGCCGAAGGGAAGCAAGGCCGGGACGTCACTATTCGTCCACCAGTTGGAGAGTCTGCTGGAGAGCTGTCAGGAACCCTTGGCTCGGCTGGGGCGGCTCAACGACGCCAACAAGGCCGAAATCGACGCGGCCCGCACTGCCCATACTCAAACCCGTGAGGCAGTCTCATCTGCCGAGGCGGTCTTTGATGTGGCAACCGCAGTACGAGCCGGGGCCATCGAAATTCAACGCGACTTCGATTTCAGCCCCGAGAAGTTTGCCGCCTTAGCCGACGACGCTGCAGTGCGAGACGCGGTCCGTCGTCTAACACCGGTCCACTACCCAACGGTGTGGCCGGAAGTGTTTGCCCGGAGGGAGCGGAGTGGCTTCGACTGCCTCATCGGCAATCCTCCGTGGGAGAAGGTGGTAGTGGACCGCGAAGTCTGGTGGGGGATGCACTTGCCCGGAGTCCGGTCACTGCCGGTGGCCAAGCGGCGGGCGCGCATCAATGCACTAGAAGCGCAGAGACCTGACTTGGCGATGGAATTCGATGTGGAGAAGGAGCGGGCCGAAGCCCTGAAACAAGTGCTACGGGCGACCTTCCCCCACCTGGGCTCGGGTCAGACCGATCTGTACAAGGCGTTCTCCTGGGCCAACCTCGCTCTGTGCAGAACTGGCGGCCGAGTCGGAATGGTTCTACCCCGCTCCGCGGTATCCGACGCAGGTATGGCCAACTGGCGCACCGAGATTGTGGAGGCTTCGACTGATGTAGCCATACCGAACTGGGGGGGGGGGGGGGGTACCCAGCCCATTGCGGATATCGGTGGCCACGGTCATCAACCACAAGGGCTGGGTGTTCGAGGGAGTCCACAACTCCTACACGGTGGCGCTGGTGGCGGTCACCCGGTCTTCTCAGTTGCTACCTGCCTCAACACCAAGCAGTGGGCATTCGACGGAGTCGACGGTCGCTACACAGTCGCGCTCGTCGCCGTCTACAAGCTCAACCCCCGAACCGAGCCTCGGGGGTGGCTTTGAGGGCGACCCCGATGAACCGCATGTAGCCATCTATCCCGGTCCGGCGAGTTCGCTGGACCACTTCCATAACATGGTGGACGGAAAGCCGGAACTTGTGCCGGTGTCTGAATTCTCCCAGTGGTCGAACACAGCGGCCTTTCCCCAGATTCCGACACGACCCGCCTTCCGCGTCTGGCGCAAGATCAAACAACACCCCCGCTTCGACGGCGCCAACGTATCTGAGTCCGCTGACTCTCTCTCTCTCTCTCTCTCTCTCTCTCTCTCTCTCTCTCTCTCTCTCTCTCTCGGAAAGCCGCGGAACTGGCGCTTCCGACCAGTTCAGGGGGACCTCAACGCGACCAACGACCGCCATCGATTCTGGAACGACGACGGTCGTGGCGCTTCCGGGCAGTGGCCGAGTTCCACGCCACCCACGACAGGAGCAAGTTCGTGAACGACGATGGCGCTTCCGCCCAGTCCGCGAGTTCGACGCCACCCACGACAGGAGCAAGTTCGTGAACGACGATGGCGCTTCCGCCCAGTCCGCGAGTTCGACGCCACCCACGACAGGAGCAAGTTCGTGAACGACGATGGCGCTTCCGCCCAGGAGCAGCGGTTATGAGTGAGGCATGGCCTGTGTACAAGGGCACGTCGTTCAACCATTGGGAGCCTGATACCGGCATTTACTACGACAGCGCAGACGCCGAGAGCATGATCGCTCATCTGCAAAAGAAGCGTCTGTCGCAGCGCCGCACTCACTCGTCGGCGTTTGCCGAACAAGATGAAGCGGTCACCGACGACCCGGAAACGCTGCCCTGTCGGCATCCGCGCATCGCGTTTCGAAATGTGACTAACCCCACGAATACACGCACTCTTATCGCTGCATTGGTTCCCGGGAATCGGGTGATAGTGCACCACGCTCCCTATCTGTTGCGTACCGCCGGTTCGGCTGTTGACGAGGCGTTCGTTCTTGGTGTCTTGTGCTCGATGCCCTGCGACTGGCAAGCCCGACGGACTGTTGAGTTGAACCTGACGTTTGAACAGCTCAATTTGTTGTCAATTCCCGATCCCGGAAGAGGGCATCCCGTTCGCGACCGAGTAGCAGAGATCGCTGCCCTACTAGCTCCCCAAGATGACCGGTTCTCCGGATGGGCCGCTGAGATAGGTGTGCCAGTCGGCACTGTTGATGGGGGGGGGGGGGCTTGGCTGCTAGCCGAATTGGACGCCTGTGTCGCCTACCTCTACGGCTTGGACGAGGACGACATCACGGTGGTGTTCGACACATTCGGGCGACCGGGGCAGTGGGATGAACGACGCGAAGCCGTCCTCAACCACTTCCGCCGAATCGAGGAATCACAGAAGTGATGATGTCGCGTCCGAGTTCAACAAGATCTGGCCCGTATACAAGGGCACTTCATTCAACCTATGGGTGCCTGATACCGGTATCTACTACGACAGCGCAGTTAGCGAAAGCATGATCTCGCACCTGCAGGAGAAGCGGCTGTCACAACGCCGCCATCAGAAGTCAGCGTTTGCGCAACAAGAGGAAGAGGTCGCAAATTCTCCATCAACGCTGCCTTGTTGGCATCCCCGGATCGCTTTCAGAGATGTGACAAACCCGACCAACACACGCACAATCATTGCCGCGCTTGTCCCAGGCCACTGCGTACTAGTGCACAAGGCTCCGTATCTGCTGCAGATCGAAGGTACTGCAGATGACGAGGCCTATGTCCTTGGGGTATTGAGTTCAATGCCTTGTGATTGGCAGGCTCGACGCACTGTCGAATTGGTCATGTCATTCGGACAGTTCAACCAGCTTTCTGTCCCCGACCCCGGTGAAGGTCACCCAGTCCGAGATCGTGTCGTCGAGATTGCCGGTCGACTAGCTGCGGTTGATGAGCGGTATGCAACGTGGGCGGCCGAGGTGAGGGTGCCGGTCGGGTCGGCCAATGATGAGGCCGTCAAGCAAGACCTCATTTGCGAGCTAGACGCCTGCGTCGCAAACCTCTACGGCCTCGACGAAGACGACTTGGCTGTTGTCTACGAAACATTCAGCGAGACCGTCGATTACTCCGAACGCCACGCCGCTGTCCTCACCCACTTTAGGAAGCTGAATGAACGTTTCTGAAAAGCCTGAGCTGGCCGTAAACCGGGATGGCCAGACGGTGGCGGCAGCGCTGAACGGGTTCATTTCCCACGCCGCTACTGGATTTGTGGGCGGGGCTTGTTTGGACATAGCCACTGCCTACTTCAACGTGGGCGGCTACTCGCTGTTGGCTGATTCGCTGGATCACGCCACCGGTGTGAGGTTGCTGCTGGGAGCAGAGCCGACCCCTCCTGAGAACCGCCGGCGAGCGTTGCGCTCAGAGTCGGCCAATCCACGCCGAGCGGCCAGAACTCGGCTGCTCCAGGCTCTGGAAGGCCACGAGCAGAACCTTCTCATTGAGCGAGACCATCTCGGCTTCACGTTCGAAGTCGATGCCTCTACCCGCCGCCTGGTGGAGTGGCTGCATTCGGAGAAGGTTCAGGTACGCCGTTTGGAGGGACGGTTCTTGCACGGCAAGGCCTTCTTGGTAGGGGATCGGTCCCACGGAGTTGTTGCCGGGTCGTCCAACTTCACCTATGCCGGGCTGGCTACCAACTTGGAGCTGAACCTGGGCAACTACTCCCCCCATGTAGTCGGCCAGGTTCAGGATTGGTTTCAGGATCTGTGGGACGAAGCTGAGGAATACGACCTGGGCTCGCTGTTCGAAGCCCGCTTTGAGCCCCATGCTCCTCAGCTCGTGTACCTGCGGATGCTGTGGGAGTTCTACGGCGAAGAGTTGGAGGCCGAGGCTGCTGCTGAGGGTGCGCCGCAGATCCATCTCACTTCGTTCCAGTCCGACGGCCTGTGGCGAGCCAAGCGCATATTGGACGAGCACAACGGTGTGTTGATTGCCGACGAGGTCGGGTTGGGCAAGACATTCCTTGCAGGGGAGTTGATACACGAGACGGCGCTGGCTCGCCGCCAGCGGGTGCTGGTGATTGCACCGGCCACACTCAGGGATGGTCCGTGGCAGGCGTTCCTTTCAGAGCACCTGTTGCCGGTGGAGCTGGTGTCATACGAAGAGCTGATGGCTGATGGGCGCCTGAACCCCGAGCACAAGGCATCCATCAAGCTGAAGGCCGAGATCAACGACTACGCCATGGTGGTGATCGACGAGGCCCACAACCTTCGTAACCCTGGCACCCAGCGGGCCCATGCGCTTCGCCAGCTATTGGCCGGTTCGCCGCCCAAGAAGTTGGTCATGCTCACCGCGACTCCGGTGAACAACAGCCTCTGGGATCTGTATCACCTGCTGGGCTATTTCCTGCGTAATGATGCCGCTTTCGCCGATGCCGGCATCCGCTCGTTGCGCGACCACTTCGCCAACGCCATGGCCCTCAATCCCGACGATCTCACACCGGAGCACCTGTTCGACGTGCTTGACGCGGTGGCGGTGCGTCGCACTCGGGCCTTTGTGAAGCGCTTCTACCCCAACGACACCATCAAGGTTGGCGGGCAGGATCAGCAGATTGTCTTTCCTACTCCCAGGGTCCACAGGGTGGACTACAACCTCGAAGACGTAATGCCCGGTTTCTTTGACCGATTCGCCCATGCGCTGGACTCCGATACCGGCGTGGAAGATTCCAGTGTTCTCACGATGGCCCGATACTCGCCATCGCAGTTCCGCTTGGACCACGCAGAGGAAGCCTACGAAAAGCAGCTTGCCGGGCTGCTGCGGTCAGGGCTGCTGAAGCGGTTCGAGTCGTCGCCATATGCCTTTGCTGAGACCTGCGAACGTATGGCAAACAGCCACGACGCCTTCTTGTCGCTGCTCGACAACGGCCGAGTGGTCACCGGTGAAGCCCTGGCCGACTGGATTGCCACCGACTCCGATGAGGCTGACGAAGAGCAGCTCGATACCTTCCTAGACGGCATTGTCGGTTTGTCAGATGACGCCGCCCAATATGACGTCGAGCTTCTTCGGGAGTGCGTCGAACGAGACCGGGGAATGCTCAGATCATTCGCCGCCGAGGCCAGGACCGTGACCCGTCAAGACGATCCCAATCTGGATGCCCTGGTGGAAGAACTAGCCGACATTGCTGCCGAAGCTGCTGCCCAAGGCATCGGTGATGACGATGTGCGGAACCGGAGCAAGGTTCTGGTCTTCAGCTACTACGCCGACACCGTCGACTGGGTTTACGAGCACTTGGTTGAGATGACCGAAACCGACGAGCGACTGGCCCCCTACCGTGGCCGAATCGCATCGCTGGCCGGCACTACCGGCTCTGATAGCAAAGAGCGGGTGCTGTGGGGTTTCGCCCCTCTTACCACCGACGCTCCCTCGGGTGCCGACGATGACCGCTACGACATCGTAGTGACAACCGATGTTCTTGCTGAGGGGGTCAATCTCCAGCAAGCCCGCCACATAATCAACTACGACCTGCCCTGGAACCCGATGCGGCTTGTGCAGCGCCATGGTCGCATTGACCGCATCGGCTCGCACCACACCGAGGTATTTCTGCACTGCGTATTCCCAGACGATCGCCTCGATGACCTGCTCGGCCTCGAAGAGCGCTTACACAGGAAAATTGCCCAGGCGGCCAAGAGCATTGGGGTCGAACAGGTGCTTCCCGACCAGGTTGCCAAGATCGAAATCAATTTCACCGAGACTCGAGAGGAAATCGAGCGCCTCCGCAGCGAGAATCCGGAGCTCTTCGAGCGAGGAGGCACCGCCCGAGGCGCACTGTCGGGCGAAGAGTTCCGCCAAGAGCTGCGCCAAGCCCTTGAAGACGCCGATCTCGCCAACAAGATCAAGTCGCTCCCCTGGGGTTCTGGCTCAGGCATGGCCGTGTCTACTTCCGATAGTCGCCCCGGCTACGTCTTTTGCGCCCGAGTTGGCGATCACCACCGCCCGGTCTTCCGCTTTGTCGAAACCGGTGCTGAATCCGATAGCGACGTGATCGACGAAACCCTGGCCTGTTTAGACAAGGCCCGCCCTCCAGCCGGCTTCAACACTCCCCGCCAACTCGACGATGCCGCCATCCAAGGAGCCTTCACCGCCTGGGAGACCGCCCGAGCTCACATTGTCGAACAGTGGAACTACATGTCCGACCCGGCGAACCTCCAACCCAAGGTCGCACCACGCCTCCACCGGGCCGCTGAGATCCTTCGCCAACACCCACCCCCGGACCTCACTCAAGATGACATCGATCGCGCCATCGACACCATCAACGCCCCCTACCCCGAACGCACCATCCGCACCATCCAAGCCGCCATCACCAGTACCGACGACCCCGCCGAACAAGCCGAGAAAATCCTCGCAGTCATCCACTCCTTCGGCCTCGAGCCCTACATCCCCCCCGACCCCCTCCCCGAAATCACCTCCCGCGACGTCCACCTCATGGTCTGGCTCCATTGCATGCCTGCGACCTCAAATTGAGCTTCGAAACAGTACCGCCGCTGCTCAAGCCTGAGCACAGAATCCTGAACACTGGCGGGCAAAATACAGCCCTGCAGATCGGTAGGCCTATCCTTCTGCGGTACCCTGCACCCCAGCCCCACCCTCACGAGAACTTCCATGCCTTCTAGACAATCTAGGCCCACCAGATCAAACGAACAGGAGTAGCGCAATGCCAGGGCAAGACATGCAAGGCATAACCAAGGCTAATGCCCATCCGACGAAGGCATTCTTTGTGCGAATGCTTACTAGAGACATTACCCTCTTGAATTGCATACTGGACTTGATAGACAACTCCATTGACGCTGCTTGGAGTCAGACTGCCCAAACTCCCACTACGCTGGACTGCGCAAACGACCTGGATCCATATCATATAGAGATTGATATCAAAGAGGATAATTTCACAATAGTAGACAATTGCGGAGGCATAACCCTTGACGTTGCTGCCAAATACGCATTCACATTTGGACGAGATCCCGAATATGAAAGCGAAGATTTTACCATCGGGGTATACGGGATAGGGATGAAGCGAGCTGCCTTCAAGTTAGGCAATTCAGTTTGTGTCCAAAGCACACCGAAAGAAGGGGAACCCTTCGAAGTACCAATCGATGTAGAGGAGTGGATTGCATCAGTGGATCCCGTGTGGGATTTTGACCTACAGCCAGCAACTGCTTTGCCTCAACCAGGGGTTCGTATAGCAATATCAGATCTGAACCAAGAAACTGTCGACGAATTCAAAAACCCAACCTTCCTCAATAAGTTAAATGAGGCAATAGCGAGAGATTACATGCTACCGCTAATGCATGGAATTCACATCCGTCTTAACGGTCAAGAAGTTGTCGGTGCAAGTATCCAGTTTCTCCGAGGTTCAGACTTCGAACCTATGCGAATTCAATATCCTGAAGGAGACGTGGCCGTAGAGATCATTGCAGGGATGATAGGACCGCCACCAGCGAGCAATGATCCCGATGAGGAGGTGCAGGAACTAGGATCAGGCTGGTATGTGATTTGCAACGGGCGGGTGGTGCTGTCGGCCGACCGAAGTTCGCTAACGGTATGGGGAAACGACAGGTTCCCTAAGTGGCATTATCAATATAATGGATTCATCGGAGTAGTGCTCTTTAGCTCGCGCCATCCACAGCAACTACCGATGACTACTACCAAGAATGGTGTAGATTTGTCTTCAGAAATATATCGACGAGCAGTTACAAGAATGAAGAAACCCACACGATCATGGATTGATTATACCAACGCAAAAAAGGGAATTGGGACAGAAACAGAAGACCCATCTACAGAATTTGTTGCTATTTCTATAGAAAATGTAAGTCCAAGAAAATCGATAAAGTTACCGAAAACGCTGTCCGGACCTCGAGAAGCCAACATATTATATGTAGCGCCTGTCAAGGAAGTAGAGGCTTTGGCCCAGGCGTTTGGGGATGCCACGATGCCCTACAAGGAGGTAGGATTGAGGTCATTCAAGTATACATTTGATCGCTTAGTTGACGAGGACGACTAGTGAGCTCGACCAACACAATCAATTTCAGCCTTAGGCAGAACAAGGCGATTGAACGACATATAGTGTTCGATGCGTTACAACAAGGAAGTCAATTTCTGGGAAATAATCCAGTCTACGTAGGGTTAGGATCGGTCTGGTTTCAAGATTTCCAACTCGCTTATCGCAACTTGAAGTGTAGTACTTTAGTTTCAATTGAACATGATGACGGGATTTTCAAGAGGGCCGAATTTAATCGTCCATTCAAAAATATAGATATAAGACATGGGTGGACACACGAGATCATACCGGAACTGTTAGAAGAAGAGCCTTTGGCGAATCGTTCCTGGATAGTATGGTTGGACTATGATGCCCCGATGACAAACAGTCGGATCGAGGAGTTGGAAAATCTCGTGACCAATCTGCCAGCCAGCTCAGCCCTCCTTACGACTTTCAACGCTAATCCAAAAAGGTATGCAGAAGATCCCGAAGACCGCGAGCGAGCCTTGGAGCGTCTATTTGGCAAGCATATTGCACCGAGCAGCGGAGAGCGTGTCGCTCTAAAGAATCCTGATTTTATGCAACTAGTGGCCAAGTATACCCTGGATCGCCTACGATCTCATTCGTTGGCTTCTGGAAGCGACATAAGATTTGTTCCAGCAATGAGACTCCTCTATCGAGATTCCGAAAATATGGTCACAATAGGGGGATTTCTTCCTAAAAAAGCACAACTTGCTGATTGTGAAAGTCTCGTAGATGGTGTGGATTGGTGTGGGGTGGAAGATGAACTGATTCATTCTCAGCCACTTACATTGCGAGAAATACAAGCCCTTAATCGTTTATTGCCGATGGAAGGCCCGCTTACGGCGGAAGCTATGGAAGAATTGGGTTTCGTTCTTGATGAACCCCAACTTAAGCTGTTTCAACGCCATAATCTGAGATATCCGATCTATGCGGAATTGACCTAATATGTTATGGATAAGATGGCTCCTACAGTAGTTGATATGTTTTGTGGAGTCGGTGGATTCACACTGGGGGCTGCCTTAGCTGGTTTTAATCCTGTTGCCTCATTCGACTGCGACAAGGATCTTACTGCCAGCTACCGGAGCAACTTTCCCACCTCGAAAGTGGTGCTTACGGATTTGGCTACCGTCCCGTTGTCGGAAGTGGTTGAGGCTATTCCATTGAAACATGTGACGGCAGTTATCGGAGGCCCACCTTGTCAAGGGTTTAGTAATATTGGTCTTCGTCAAGATGGGGATCCAAGAAACGATCTCGTGACTCGTTTCTTTGAGATAGTTTCTGTGGTCAAGCCTGAATTGTTTATTATGGAAAATGTCCCGATGATAGGCCACAAAAAGCACTCGGTAATGTTGCAGGACGCCTTAAATCGAATTCCCTCACATTACGAGGTTCTCCCCTTATTATTGTTGAACGCAGCTGATTTTGGTGCGGCCACGAGTCGCACACGTCTTTTTGTTGTCGGAAGAAACCCTAGTTATGTGGACCCAATTAGTCTAGACGAAATTCGCGACAGGGAGTTGCAGGAATGGTTTTCCGTAAAAGACGCGATATTCGATGTTCCAGAACCTACAGCGATTTCGGAATTTGAAGCTTTGCCTTACAGAGCAAATCGCGAAATTTCGAAATATGCCCGGCAGTTGCGTGCTAGACCACCTGGAAGACTCGGAAGTAGTGCGTCTTATGCACGATGGAAAACCAAAGTCGTTACAGGGAACTCGAGGACTGTTCATTCTCCTTCTGTGGTATCTAGATTTGAGGAAGTGTCACAAGGTAAGAGCGATGCGATCAGTCGATATCCCCGGTTGAATTGGGAGAGGCCAGCACCTGTCTTGCGTGCCGGCACGGGGGCTGATCGAGGGTCATTTCAGGCCGCGCGGCCCATTCATCCGGAGATTCCTCGAGTGATCTCAGTTAGAGAGGCGGCTCGTTTGCAGGGATTTCCAGATTGGTTTGAATTTTCGTCAACAAAGTGGCATAGCCACCGCATGATTGGCAACAGTGTGTCCCCAATCTTGGCAGCTAGGTTGATGGATCTATTCCGTGATCGTTGTGAATAGTTTGTTGTGATTGCAGAGTGAATCTGAAACAGAGTTGCACTAGTGCGCCGACGGACTCAAACGATGGCGGAAGGGCGGCAGGCATTTTCGCAGAACGTGGGTGACACGGGAGACTTGGTTGGGGGTGATCCGGCGAGGGAGTCGAGTGGGGGTGGAAGGCTGTTGCGGATGAAGAAGGTCAAGAGTGCGGTGGCGGCGGGTAGTCGGCGGGGGTTGGTGAGGGTGGCTGGGGTAGGGATGGTTACGGCTTGGAGAGTTCGGGTTGGGGGGAGGGCGGCAATTGATGGGACAAAGGAGCGCGCCGGGCGGGTGTTGTCGGCGGCGCAGGCGTTGGTGGCGAGCGATTTGTCGGGGGGCCTCAACCGGCTAGTCAAAGCTGCGGTCAAGGGTGCTCCGACGGTCTACGACAAGGCTATGGACTCCAACTACTTGGACCCGGCGCTGCGCTCAGGTCTGGGCGGTAGCTATCACCGGGTGTTCGATGGGGGCCATACCATCGCTGGAGCGTTCAGGGCCACAAGGGGAGTGTCGGCTGACGACACGGTTGTGCAGGAGGCACTAGGAACGATCAAGGCGCTCCTGAGAGATGCGTCCACACCCCGAGGTCTGCCGCTGGCCACATGGGACAAGTCCACCTTTGATTCTGTGGCTGCGGCATTGGAGTCGAAGTTCGGGATTCCCAAAGCCTGGTTCTACGAGCTGAACACCTACGACGCTGCCGACCTGTTGGGCGCGGCCATCGGTGTGGTGTCGGTGATTTATCGGTGGAACAGCGCTGACACCGAGGAATTCGCCAGGCTGGCCTCGGTCATTGGAACATCGGCCGCAGTCAGTGCCAACCCCTTGTTGATGGTGGTCTCGGTGGTGTCCATGGCCCGGGCCTACAACAAGGCCAGCAGTGCTGATGAGTTCGCCGAGTTGGTTGACGGCAGCTTCAAAGGCGCGGCGACGTCCGGAGCCAGCCTGGCTGCTATCGCCGTAGCGGGTTCGGCCGGCGCGTCCGCCGGAGCGGCGCTAGTGGTCGGCGTGACCGCTGGTGTCCTCGCCTACAAAGTCTCCGACAAAGTGAGCCTCGTCGCCATAGCCCGCTTCGCCAAAGACCAAGCAACCGTGATCCTGGCCAACGCCAGGGCGACCGCCCGTCTAGACTGAACGCATACTGCCCCGTCTGGCCTGCTTCGTCAGGGCATGGCGGGGCTATTTTTTTGCCTCTGATCGCCACGCTGTTGTCTTCGTGCACTTCAGAAGGCACGTAGGGTGGCGCCTTCCTCCACGTGTGGCTGCTCTGGATTTGGCTAATTCACATGGAATCCGTCGAGGAAGCGCATCAGGTCGTCGATTTCGATCTCCGGCTCGTTGGCTGGTCGTTTTGTTGATCGAGGTCGTCGCCCGATCTTCCTGGCTCTTTCCTTTCTGGTGATGGGACGGTTCTGTCCTGCACCGGGTCGTAGGTCGCGGACCTGCCAGGGAGAACCGTCGAACAGCAGCTCAGCGTCACCGGTCCAAATCTCGGCTTCATGATGCAGTGCAGTCGCTACGGCGAAGCAATCGCCCAGCGCCAGGTAGTAGAGCGACTTGAGATGGGCGGCTTGCATGATCCGCTCGTAGTCGGGCAGGTCGAGTTCGATGATCTGTTTGAGAAGCCCAGCAGTGTCTCGAGCTTCGATGATGCCTTCCACTACCAAGACTGCGTTGTATACCTCGGCGTAGTTCACCGCGCTCATGACCGGCGTTTGCTCGGTGAGCAGCGAGCCGATTGCGGAAATTACGTGTCGCGACCCCCGAGCTGCCTCGATAACCGGCCAAGAATCGAGAACTGCTCTTCCCGTCGGGGTCATTCCATGGGATGCGTGTGCTCTGGTACCCATCCGCCGCCGTGCCGCTCGGCTTCGAAGACCTCCATGAGGTCGGGTCCGTCCCGTTCGATGTCGGCCAGCTTGTCTAGAAAGTCGACGAAGTCGGTAGCGCTGTCGAGCGCTTCTCGATAAGTCGTGGGGCGGTTGCTAGGTGGGGTTTCAGGGGCGGCCATTGGTCCCAGCATAGCGACGGTTCCAGTCTTGTCAACCGTTTTATTTTATTTCAGTAATTTTCCTTCAAGTTGCGTTCTTGGAGTGGCCGGGTCTGATAAGCCGAGGGACGGTGGCCCAGCCGGATTGTTCGGGGGGAGGGATGATTTGGTCGGGGGTGGCGGCTTGGCTGGCGTAGCTGCCGGCGATGGCGAAGCTGATGGAGGCGGCTTCTAGGAGTTCTAGATCGTTTACGCCGTCGCCGACGGCGGCGAATTCGATGTCGAGTCCTTTCCATTTGCAGAAGGCCTCGACGCCGGACACCTTGGATACTCCGGGGGGCGATACCGTCAGCCGGCTTCCTCCGTAGAGGGGGTCGGGTTCGTCGACCCGGGCGATGCCCAGTGCGTGTGAATGGACTTCTTTGGCCGCCAAGTGGGCGAGATCGGAGGGCAGGCCGGTCAACACCAGCTCCAGCACATCGTCCTCCACATCGGCGGGGCTGAGGCCGTGGTTGACGTCTTCGTCGAGGAATCTCAGATGGCTGGGTTCGCTCGAGGGACTCTCAGGCATCACCACGTCGCCGCCGGGCTCACCGCGGTCGTCGATGTAGAGGCAGGGTCGGATGCCGTGGGCGTCAAGGACGTCCAGCAGCTCCCACAGGGCCGCAGAGTCGAACGCAATGCGGTGGAAGCGCTCATTTGTGGCGAAGTCCATGCCGATCGATCCGTCAAGCGCGACCGCGGGCAATTCGAGACCGTTTTGTTCGAATAGCCGGGATATGTTCCGCAACCGACGCCCGGTGGCGGCCAGCACTGTGTGCCCCGCCGCCTCCAGCTCGGCCAACGCCTCCAAATGAGCCACGGGGGCGACGCAATCCAGTCCCCAGAACGTCCGATCCAGATCGGTCACAACCAGCATTGTTCGCAGTCGGCGTAGTAGGCGGGGTCAGTCGCCGGGGTTGAAGCGGCGCAGAATTCCGGAGCGGACCCGCCACCGGGAGAGCTGGCGGACGAGGGCGGGGGGCACGGCGGACTGTGCGCCGGTACCTGGGGTAGCCGAGATGATCCCGGCCCGGCCGCGGTAAGGCTGGGCGTCCTCGTTGTCGCCCGACCACACCACCACCTGCGGGAAGGCGATGGTGATGCCCGCGGCGGCAAAGCTCTGGTGTACCGACAGGATCACGTCGTGGCGGGTGGCCAGCTCCGTCGGCACGTCGCTGTCGTGCCAGTAGTAGAGGGTGAAGTCGATGCTGGACGACCCAAAACGGGTGAGCAGCGCCTGGGCTGGCGGCTCAGCGCTTACCCGTTCTACCTGGTCTAGCGCTTCGGTCAGGCACTCCGTGGCTGCCTGGAGATTGGTGTCGTAGGCCACGCCCACTTCCAGCTCGCTGCGCCGTAGTTCCTCGTTGGTGAGGTTGACGATGGGTCCAGCGGCCACCTCGCTGTTGGGAACACGAACCGCAGATCCGTCGAGGCCCCGCAGCACCGTGGTGCGGGAATCGATGTCGGTGGCCACTCCCAGGTGGTCGCCCAGCAGCACCGTGTCGCCCACCCTGAAGGGCCGTCGAGCCTGAAGGATCAGCCCGGAGAAGAAGTTCTCCACCAACTTCTGCAAGGCCAGCGCCAACACCAGGCCGCCCAGCCCGATGGCGCCGATCAACGGCCCAACCTGCACGCCCAAACTGGTCAGCGCGTAAAACAACCCGATCAGGAAGAGGAGATAGCCCACCAGCCTGGCGGTCACGATGGCGGCGAAGCCCGGCCCAACCACGTGGATCAGCACTCTTCGCACCAGGCGGGCCGCCAGCACCGACACGACAATCGTGGCCGCCACGATGATCCCAGCCTGTATCCAGTCGGACACGGTAAGTGCTTCGTCGATGATCGAGTCGTCGGACGACTGCGCCAGCAGATCTGCTGCGGCCAGGGCTGTCATCGGTTCGCAGTTCGTGCGTCGAAAGTCACTGCTTCGTCACTCTAGTGACGCCCTACCGGTTCAGTAGCAGGCTGGCGGCCTGGGGGCAGGGCATGCCGATTTCCACGCCAGCGGCTATGGCGTGGGCGTTGGCGGCGGAGATGATGCCGTCGTGGTAGTGGGACAGGCCGCTGCCCATGCGGGCGCGGCGGGCGTCCACGGAGGCGCCGGCCAGGCCGTCGGCCTCCACGATGGTGAGACCGGCCACGCCCGAGTCATCCAAGCCCCGGCCGCCGTCAGAGCAGATGAACCCGTAGGGGCGGCACCGGCGCAGGTAGGGCACCGAGGAGCGGCCGGTATGGCCGGCGGTGACCAGCACATTGCGGTCGGTGTCCTCGGCGGTGGCGAAGGCGATGGAGTCGGCGGCCACCACGCAACGCCCATCTGGGGCGGTCTCCATCACCGTGCGGTTGGTGATCTCCGAGGCGGCAGCCTCAATCGGATCGTTGTCAAGCAGCGCGGCGGCCGCCTCCCGCACGGCCATGCCCGCGCTCACCCCGCAGTCCAGGGCCAGCTGGTTGACGAAGCTGACCACTCCGTGTTCGTAGAGGTGTACGCCGTCGCCCAGATGGGCGCTCATCACGTCGGCCACCGCGGCGGGAATGCCCAGGGCCTCTAGGTACCACAGCCCGGCGATGGCCGAGCCCTCCGGTCCCACCCCGCAGTCCATCCCGATGGCGGCCCGGGGCCGGTGCTCGGCGATGAACCGGGCGGGCAGCACCCCGCAATACGACGAGTTGACGCACACGTCCCGATCCCGATTGGCCTCGTCCACGTCGTAGGCCGAGTCCATGCACACCACCCGGCCTCGAGCCGAGGCCAGCACCTCGGTCTGCTTGTCGGCGCTCTGGCTCATCGTCTCTCCCTTGGGTTCATCGGCGACAGCTCGATCCTGCTTGGCCCATTGCTCACCGACGATCCTTCGGTCGGCTGATGGGGCCCCGGTCGAATGTCTGATCGTCCACCCCTTGGTCCCGCAGCTCCACTTTCCGCACCTTTTCCGACGGGGTCTTGGGCAGCACAGGGGTGAAGCGCACGTAGCGGGGCACCGCGAAGTAGGGCAGCCGACGGTCGGCATACGCCCAGAATTCATCGGCGCTGAGGGCGGCGTCGGGCTCCAGAACCACCGCGGCCAGCACCTCGTCCTCTCCGGCTTCCTGGTCGGCGGGTACCGCCACCACCGCCACTTCGGCAATGGCCTCATGGGCCGTCAAGGCCTGCTCCACCTCGAACGAGCTGATGTTCTCTCCCCGGCGGCGGATGGCGTCTTTGAGGCGGTCGACGAAGTAGTACCAGCCCTCGGCATCCCGGCGGAGTCCGTCGCCGGTGTGGAACCACAGATTCCTGAAGGCGTCCCAGGTCTGCTCTGCCATGCCGTAGTAGCCCATGCACGTGGTCCACGGAACCCGGGAGCGAACCACCAGCTCGCCGACCTCTCCCACCGGCACCTCCTCGTCGGTGTCGGGGTCCACTAGGCGGATGTCGAACCAGTCCCGGTTCAAGAGCCCGGCCGCTCCCGCCGGGCGGTCCTCCCCGTAGGGGGTGAGGATGGGCATGCACGTCTCGGTTAGCCCGAACACCTCCACGAACGCCTCGATTCCGAACCGGGCCTTGAACTCCTCCAGCACACTCGACATGGTGGGAGCGGCGAACACGCATCGAAGCTGGTTGTCGGCATCGGCTTCGGTGGGGGGCTGCTGCCACACGAAGTCCATCATCACCCCGACGAAGTTGGTGACGGTGGCCCCGCTTTGGTGCACCTGCTCGAGCCACTGGCTGGCCGAGAACCGCTCTTGGAGCACGTAGCGGGCCCCGGCGATCAGCGCCGGATAGGCGGCCAGAAAGTGCGAGTTGCCGTGGAACAGAGGCCCGCACGACATGTAGGCATCGGCGTCGGTCAGCCGGGTGAGCGACACGCACTCATCGGCGAACAGGTGCATGTGGGCGTGGGGCATCATCACCCCTTTGGACAGCCCGGTGGTGCCCGACGTGAAGAACACCGACCCCAGGTCCCGATACGACACCTCGGGCAGGGCTTGATCGGCGCTGCCGTTGCTCAGCAGGGTGTCCCAGCGCTGCCACCGCAGCCCGGCCTCATCCAGCACCCGTCCGCCCTTGGCGATCTCACCATCGTCGCCCAGCAGGTAGAAGCATCCGATGGAGCCCACCGCCTCGGGCAGCTCGACAAACCGGTCGGCGTAGTCGGCGTGGATCACCGCCGCCGACGGCGACACCGTGGTGGTCTGGTGTTCGAGGAATGATCCCCGGTAGGCGGTGTTGATCGGCACCTCGGCCATACCGGCCACCGCTGAGCCCAGCCAGCTCCAGATGTAGGCCGCCGAGTTGGGCGCCATGATGAGCAGCCGGTCGCCGGGAGCGGCCCCTCCGGCCAGCAGCCCCCGCGCCACCCGCTGGGCGGTGTCGTAGCTCTGGGCATAGGTGAAACGCTCGGAGGTCCAGCCCACCTCCAGGTAGGTCTTGTCGCCGTGGGTTCGGGCCCGCTCGGCCAGCACCGCCGGTGCGCTCCACAGCGCCTTGTCGTCGAAGGTGGGCCGGTACTGGTCGTAGTAGCGGGTCACGGAACAAGCCTGTGGCTCGGGCAGCGCAAACTCATCGGGCGGTTCTCGGGGGGAATTGCGGGCGGCGCTTCTCCATGAACGCGGTGGCGCCCTCGACCATGTCGGGCGACCCGATGGCCTGGGCCAGAATGCCCAGCCCCGAGGCCATGTTGTCCCGCAGCTGGTTCCAGTACACGTTGGAGCTGATCTTGGCCGCCTCCAGATAGCGGGGGCTCATGGCCAGCAGCTCCTCGCACCACCGCAAGACCTCGCCCTCCAGTTCTTCGTCGGGCACCACCGCGTTGATCCAGCCCATGTCGCAGGCCTGCTGAGCGGTGTATTTGCGGCACAAGAAGGCCACTTCTTTGGCCCGCTTCTCCCCGACGGTCATGGCCAAAAGGTTGGTGCCCCCCAGTACCGGGGCGCTGCCCACCTTGACCCCGGTCTGGCCCAGCTCGGCCGACTCGGCGGCGATGGCGAAGTCGCAGGCCACCACCAATTCGTTGCCGCCCCCGAAGGCCGGCCCGTTCACCGCGGCGATCACCGGCATGGGGGCGTTGCGAATGGCGTCGAACAGCTCCAGCGAGCCGTAGAACATCGTCCGCAGCTCATAGAAGTTGGCCTCAGCCAGGTTGGCCAGATACCCGCCGGCGCAAAACGCCCGGCCTTGGCCAGTGATCACCACGACCCCGGCGTCGACATGCTCCCGGAACGCGGCGATGATCTCGTCGATGGTGTTGCGGTCATAGGAGTTCAATCGCTCGGGGCGGTTCAGCCTCAGCCAGACGATTCGGTCGTTTCGCTCGACGATGATGTCGTTCACGGTTGTCCCCCTGTTGTAGCGCGATTTATTCGCAGCGCGTACTGTCCGGCATCGTATGGCGTTCGAGCTCGACTCCGACACACGGGCCATTCAAGAAGAGGCCCGGGCGGTGGCCCGCCAAGTGGCCGCGTTCGCCGCGGATGCCGACGAGGCCAGCCACATCCACCAGCCCACCCTCGATGTGCTGCGGGCCAGCGACCTTTGCTCGCTGATGGTGCCTGCCGCCCACGGCGGTCGCCACGAGCGAGTGGATCCGCTGGCGGTGTGCGTGGTTCGGGAGGCCCTCATGCGAGCTTCGTCGCACTTGGACTCGTTATTCGCCCTCCAGGGCATCGGCAGCTACGCCATTGCCGTAGCCGGCACCGACGAGCAGCGGGAGCAGTGGCTGCCCCGAGTGGCTCGTGCCGAGGTGCTGGCTGCCCTGGCCCTCACCGAACCAGTGGCCGGGTCCGACCTGCGGGGGATCGAGACCACATTGACCGACCACGGTGACGAGGTGGAGCTGAACGGGGCCAAGTCGTTCATCTCCAACGCCGGGGCGGCCGGCTTCTACACCACCATGGCCCGGGAGGAGAACCGGTTCTCGCTGGTGCTGGTGCCCGCCGATGCCCCGGGCGTGTCGATCGAGCCCTCGCCTGAGATCATCGCCCCCCATGTGCTGGGCGAGGTGATCTTCGACGGGGTGCGATTGCCGGCCTCGGCCCGGCTGGGCGATCCCGGCGCTGGTTTCCGCCATGTGCTGGCCACCCTGTCGGTATTCCGCATCTCGGTGGCTGGGGCCGCCGTGGGGCTGATGGACGGTGCGCTGACCTGCGCCGCCAACCACGCGGCCACCCGAGAGCAGTTCGGCCGGCCGCTGGTGCGACTGGGACCAGTGGCGGGACTATTGGCCGACTCTTGGGCTGAGCTGGAAGCCACCCGGCTGCTGGCCTACGCCACCGCCGAGGCCGCCCGGGAGGATCCGTCGGCCCACCTCGACCGGTCGTCGCTGGCCAAGTTGGCCGCCACCGAGGCGGCTAGCCGGGTGGTGGACCGCTGCGTGCAGGTGATGGGCCGATGGGGGCTCATACGAGGCTCCGACATCGAGCGCTACTACCGACAGGCTCGACCCATGCGCATCTATGAGGGGGCCTCCGAAGTGCTCCGGTTGGGTATCGCCACCCGGCTGTGCGACGAAGTGGCCGACCAGCAAGGCAAGGAGTAGGCGATGGCGGTGGATTGGGGCCTCGACGGCCACGTGACGGTGGTGACCGGGGCCAGCCGGGGTTTGGGAGAGGCCGCAGTCCGGGCCATGGTGGCCGAAGGGGCCAAAGTGGTGGCTGCGGCCCGCTCTGCGAACGCCCTTGATGCGCTGGCCGGGGAACTGGGCGAGGCGGTTGCTTCCGTGCCGTGCGACATGCGGGATCGAGACGCAGTGGCCGGGCTGGTGGACGAGGCGGTGAGCTGGTTCGGCCGACTCGACTCGGTAGTCAACAACGCGGGCATCGCTCCCGCCTCCAAGTTCGTCGACCAGTCCGACGACGTGTTCGACGAGGTGCTGGCCGTGAACCTGGCCGCCCCTGCGGCTCTGGCTCGACGGGCCGCCCGCCATTGGATCGACGCGGGGCAAGCGGGATCTGTCATCAACGTGGCCTCGACATCTGGGCTCAAAGGCAAGCCGACGCTGGCCTCCTACTCGGCGTCTAAAGGCGGGTTGTTGCGGCTTACCGAGGCGCTGGCCGGAGAGTGGGCCCGCTACAACATCCGGGTGAACGTGATCGCCCCGGGAGCGTTCGAAACCGATGCCCAGGCCGCGGTGCTGGGCGATCCCGACACCCTGGCCGCCCGGCTCCGCAAGATTCCCGCCCGCCGCATGGGCCACCCCGATGAGCTCGGACCGCTGGTCTGTTACCTAGCATCGGAGGCGTCCGGGTTCGTTACCGGTTCGTGTTTCGTGATCGACGGCGGAGAAGTGTCCAAGCTTTGATGTTGAAGCTCTGACAATGAAAACGGCCAAGGGAGGCAAGAGATGACCATGCAAGCCGCGGCAAAAGATGCGCAAGCTGGGTCCAACAACGCTGTCCACACTGAGTTGGGCAGTCCCGCACTGGCTGGCGGGGAGCTGGCCGCCATCTCTCCCAAGTTTGCCGAGGGCTACGCCCGCATCCGTGACGTGACTGACCGCGACGGCGCCTGCCCCGCGTGGGCCAAGGCGCTGTACATGGCCTGCGCCGCCGCGGTTCGGTGCCAGCCGGAGCAAACCCTTAGGGAGATGACCCGGTCTCGCGAGCTGGGGTTGAGCCTGAGCGACGCCCGGGGCGCATCGCTGGCGGTGCTCATCTCCCGGGGCGAGGCCACCTACAACGCCTTCGCCCGGGCCATTGACCAGGCGTTCGACATCGCCGCCGACCAGTCCTCCGAGCCGATTCCCGATTTCTCTTTGGATCGCCAAGCGGCGCTGGATTACTTCCAGAGCTACTTCGGTTTCGTTCCCGACTACATCGAGGTGATGGCCGACAACGCCCCTAGGGCCTTGGAGGGCTACGTGTTGATGCGCCAGTGGTCGCTGGCCGAGAACATGCTCGACGCCAAGCACGTGGAGCTGCTGCTGTGCACCATCAACGCCGCCGAGTTCTCCAGCCGGTTCGTGAACATCCACGCCAACGGCGCCCGCAACGCCGGAGCCTCCGAAGCCGAGATCACCGAGGCGGTGGTGTGCGCCATCCCCATCTCCGGCGTGGCCTCCTGGCTGCCGGGGGCCGACGGGATCATGGAAGGCCGCCAATAGGTTTGCCCGCCACCTCCAAGGCAGGCAGAGGAGGCTCACCCCCATGACCGGGCTCATCGATGTCCACGCCCACATCGTGCTGGAGGGCACGATGGGCGCGGCCGGGCCGTGCGGCCCCGAGATCGGCGCCCACGACGACGGCACCCCCTGGTTCCGGGTGGGGGGCTACCAGCTCGACGGGGTGGCCTACCGAGGTTCGCTGTTCATCGAGCTGGACATGCGCCTCGAGGCCATGGACGCCCAGGGGATAGCAGTGCAGGCCTTGTCGCCCAACCCGCTCACCTACCTCCACTTCATCGAGCCCCAGTTGGCCATCGACTTCTGCCGCCGCCACAACGACGACTTGTCCGCCGCGGTGGCTGCCCACCCCGACCGCTTCGTCGGTCTGGCCGCGCTGCCCATGCAGGACGTCGACGCCGCCTGCGCGGAGCTCGAGCGGGCGGTGCGGGACTTGGGCCTGCTGGCTGGCTATACCGGCACCGACTTCGGCACCCCGCTGGACGACCCGGCCCTCGACCAGCTCTGGTCGCTGTGTACTGAGCTTGACGTGCCCCACTTCTTGCACCCCACCCAGTCGGGCATCGACGGCCCGCTGCTTGATCCCCGACTGCGCCGCTGGGATCTCGACTTGGTGCTGGAGTACTCCTACGAGGAAACCGTGGCGGTGGCCACCCTGGTGTTCGGCGGGGTCACTGAGCGCCACCCCGATCTGGATCTGTGCCTGTCCCACGGCGGCGGCACCACGCCGGTGGTGTTATCCAAGCTCCGCAAGCTGGCCGAGCGCCGCCCCGCCTCCCCCGAGTGGATCAAAGAGCCGGGCGCATTCGACCGAGCTCTCAGCCGCCTGTGGTTCGACTGTCACATCACCGGCGCCGCCGAGCTCACCTTGGCCTTAGAGCAATACGGCACCGACCGCCTGGTCTACGGCACCAACTTCGGCGGCTGGGACCGCGGCACCGGCCCCGACGTGGCCGACCTGGCCGAAACCCTCAACGCCAACGCCACCCGCCTGCTGAGGCTCTAGGCCCCTTCTTGCTGGCGGGCGGCCCAGCGGGCTTTGGAGACGGCTTCTACTTCGGGGTTACCGTCGAGGAAGGTCTGCTCCAGCAGGCGGTGGGCGATGCGCCAGCCGTCGGGAGTGCGAACCATCTGGTCGATGTATTTTCCGCCGACGATGAAGGTGTCACCGCCGGGGGTGTCGGCGATGTACTTGGTGGCGATGAAGTAGCAGCCGGCGATGGCCTTGTCGCCGTCCACCTGCGCCCAGTGACAGCCGTTGATGTGCTGGCTGGCGTCGGCTGGCTCCAGCGAGGAGGCGCACTTGGCCACGATGGCCTCGAGCCCCTCGAACCGCTCTCCCCGATAGTCGGCCACCGCATCCGGCAAGAAGATCTCGCTGAGTGCCTCCCACCGGTGGTTGTCCAGGCTCCAGGCGTAGCGAATCTGTATGTGGCGAATGGCGTCGCGATCCAGGAGGTCCTGAATGCGATCCACGTCTAGGGCCTGGGCGTCTTCTGATCTGGTCTCCATAGGCCGCTCAGATTACGGTGCCGGGCGCAGTCGATTCACAGGAGGCAAAGATGAGCGGACGACTGGAAGGACGGGTGGCGGCCATCACCGGGGCGTCCAGCGGCATAGGGCGGGCCGCGGCTGAGCGTTTCGTCGAAGAGGGCGCAAAGGTGGTCATTGGCGACATCCAGGACGACGCCGGCCAAGAATTGGCCCAAGCCTTGGGCGACGCCGCTATCTACGTACATTGCGACGTGACCTCCGAAGACGACGTGGCCGGACTGGTGGACGTCGCGGTTGCCGAATTCGGCCAGCTCGACGTGATGTACAACAACGCCGGCATCGTCGGCGCGGTCGGCCCCGTCGACACCACGCCAGCCGACGAGTGGCACGCCAGCATCGACGTGCTGCTCCACGGTGTGTTCTACGGAGTCAAGCACGCCGCCCGGGTGATGAAGCCACGGATGACCGGCTCGATCATCTCCATGTCCAGCACCGCCGGGGTGATGGGCGGCCTCGGCCCCCACGCCTACGCCGCCGCCAAGCATGCCGTGGTCGGCCTGACCAAGAATGCCGCCGCCGAGCTGTGTCGCTTCGGCATCCGGGTCAACTGCATCGCTCCCGCGTCGATGCTCACTCCGATGGTGGCCTTTGCCCACACCGGCGATCACACCAACATGGACGGCGCCCGAGAAGAGCTCACCGCCAACTCCCCGCTGGTCGGCCGCCCCGGCCTGGCCGCCGACGTGGCCAACGCCGCTCTGTGGCTGGCCTCCGACGAGTCGGGCTACACCAGCGGGCACACCCTGTCCACTGATGCCGGGTTCACCACCGGGGCCCGCGCCGACGCCCCCGGCTTCGCCGACTACGCCCCCATGATCCGCGAAGCAGGTCGCACCGGGCTCTAGTGGCCGCAGGCCTCGAAGAGAAGACCGAAAGAACCCAAGGAGTATCGTCGAATCGTGCCTGAAGAAGCCCCACTGCTGGCCAACGAGGAGGACCACCCCCAAGAGGTGGTCTATAACGACGGCGAGCGCCGGATCGTGACCATGGACTCGGCCCGCTATGTGGACGCCCGCAATCGGGGCACCGACGTGGTGGTGCCGTCGTCCTATCTGGGTGTGCTGCCCGCCCGCCTCATGGCCCCTCATCGGCCTAAGGGGGTCATCGGCCACGACGGCTGCATCGGCAAAGACGGCGCGGGTATCTCCGGGCTGTGGTTCTTGGAGGCGCTGGGCATCCCCGCGGCCACCGCCGACGGGATGAGTGCCGAGTTGGGCAACGGCCTCGATCTCTACGAGACCGGGGTCATATCCCGGCTCAACATCTACGCCGAGCGCTGCGGCGTTGTGGAGGGAATGTCGGTGGCCGAGGCGGCCAAGCTGCTGTTGAACAACGATCCCGGCGAGGTGGACGAGGGCACCAAGATTCGCCGCGAGGTCAAGGCCACCACCGAGAGCGGACGCCAGATCGTGGTCACCGACTCCATCGTGTTCGCCTTGCCCGAGGACTCCCGAAATGTGCTGGTCACCGCCGGCCACACCGGGCGCAGCGGGGCCGACTTCCTTTTGGAGGTGAGTCCCCACGGATTCATCTGCTCCGACGGGGGCCGCAGCAAGAACGACGCCGGCATCGCCGGTTTGGCCATCACCGAGGCCCACGGACTGGCCGGAGCGTGCTGCGATGCGTGGAGTGCCCCGGTGGGGGACGCCTTCAAGGCGTACGATGAGGGGATCATCAGCGCGTGCAACCAGCCGGCCTGCGACCGGGGTGTCGAGGTGGGCATGTCCGTCAAAGACGCCGCCGCGGCCCTGCTGGGGGATTGAGAAGGACTGAGTCAGATGTCTGAGCCGACGCCCATCGTGATCACCGGGGGAACGGTGATCGACGGCACCGGTTCCCCGCCCCAGCCCAACACGGCGGTGCTTTTGGAGGGCGACCGGATTGTGGCCGTTGGCCCTGATGCTGGGGCTGATCAGTCGAACGCCACCGTCATCGACGCCGCCGGATGCACGGTCATGCCCGGACTCATCGACGCCCACGTCCATTGCACCTTCGACGACGTGCAGTCCAACGACGAGCTGTTCTTCCACCGCGATCACACCTTGGCCGCGCTCATCGCCGCCCAGAACCTCCAAAAGCTGCTTCTGGCCGGGGTGACCGGGTTCTGCGACCCCGACACGTTGTTCTCCATGGGCCCATCGCTTCGCGACGCCGTGGACGCCGGTGTGGTGGAAGGCCCCCGGATGGCCACCGGAGTGCAGGCCTTGGTCACCGCAGTGGGCGGCACCGCCGGGCGGCTCATCCCCGACACCGGGGTGGTGGGCTACGCCCAGGTGGTGACCACCATCGACGAGATGATCCAGATGACCCGCCGCCACATCAAGTACGGGGCCGACTGGATCAAGATCCACGCCACCGGGTCCATTCCCCGCCACCAGGGCGAGCTATTGGCCTGGAAGCCCGAGGAGCTGAAGGCGGTGTGCGACACCGCCCACGAGCTGGAAACCCCGGTGATGGCTCACGCTCGTTCAGCCGATAGCACCCGGGCTTGCGCCGAAGCCGGAGTCGATCTCATCCTCCACGCCTCGTTCATGGACGAAGCCGGCCTGGAAGCGGTGATCGACGCAGGTGCTGCGCTCATGCCCACCTTCACCTTCTTGGCCAATCTGGCCGACTACGGCCACCTGGTAGGCGCCGGAGAGGGCATGCAGGACGTGTTCAGGGGCGAGATCGAGGCCACCGCCAAGATGATGGCCAAGGCCCACGACGCCGGGGTGCCGCTGCTGTGCGGCTCGGAGTCGGGCTTCGCCCTCACTCCCTACGGCCACTGGCACGCCCGGGAGATGGAGGTGCTGGTGGAGTCGGTGGGGCTGTCGCCGCTTCAGGCGATTGCCTGCGCCACCGCCAATGGGGCCATCGGCCTGCGAATGGAGGGCGAGGTGGGCACGGTGGCCCCTGGCATGGCCGCCGACGTGCTGGTAGTAGACGGCGACCCGGCCGCTGATGTCACTGTGCTGGCCGACCGCTCCAACCTTCGCAGCGTTATCAGCCGGGGCCAGCTGGTTGACCTAGATCGCCCCTGGCCCACCCGGACCCCCATTTCCGGCGAGAAGGTGGCCAACTGGGCCGCCCAGATCCTCACCCGGGATTTGCTTGACTAAAGATCTCGACTAGGCCCCGAAAACCACCGGATAGCGGCCGAAGTAGGGCCGGGTGGTGGAGGCGTCCATCTCCGGTGGGTCGTCGAGGTCGGGCCGGCAGCCGTGGTCGAACAGGGTCTGTACCGCCGCTGGCACCAGCCCGAACAGGTGGGTATCCAAATCGTCTCCGTCAGCGAACGAGACGCCCGAGGCCAGGTCTTGGCCGATGCAGGCGTGCATCCCCTGGCCGAAGCTCAGCCCCCACGGGGCTATGCCGTCGGGCAGAGCTCGGTCGGGGTTGAAATCGGCGGCGTCGTCGCCGAACACCGTCTGGTCCCGGTTCACCGACAGCAGGTCCAGCGTGACCCGGTCGCCTTTGGCGATGTGCACCCCGCTGGACAAGTCGATGTCGGCCAGCGCCCAGCGCATCCCGGTGGGGCTGGAGGGCTGGAGCCGGATGGTCTCGTGGGTGCACTTCTGCACAAAGAGCCGGTCTTCGCGCACCCGGTGATCGTCTTCGGGGTGGTCGGTCAGCCAGCCGAAGATGTTGTGCATGACGCGGTTGAAGGCAGTGGCCGAGGTGTGGGCCCCGGCCAGCATGTAGAAGGCGATCTCCCGGCGGATGGTCTCGTGGCTCAGCTCTAGGCGGTCTTGGTTATGTATCAGCACCATCAGCACGTCTTTGGGCAGATCCTCGGCGTCTATCTCCCCGGCCTCGAACTGGTCGAGTAGCGCCTGGCGTCGGTCCATGCCCGGAGTGAGGAACTCGGCGTCGAACGCCTCCAAGGCAGCCTCGATCTCGACCACCTTGGCCTCCTTGTTGCCGGTGTAGTGGGCCAGGGTGGCCCCCTCGATGAAGGTGGTCAGGTAGTCGTAGAGGTGGAATGTTTCCTCCGGGGTGCCCTGGGGCCGATCGACTCCGGCGGTGAAGGCGGCCAGGTTCATCATCAGCTGGTGGCCGAGCTTGACCAGCTCAGCTTTGCTCTCGGCCAGGTAGGGGGCCAGCGTCGACTCGATGATGGGCGGGAACAGGTCTTGTTCGTACAGCGTGAAGGTGTCCCGACGAAATAGGCGGTTCTCCAATCGACGGCGGTCCCGGTGCTCATCGCCATGGAGGTTCACCACCACATCGCTCATGATCACCTCGCCAGCGTCGTACAGAGCTTGGCGAAGGTTCTTGTTCCGGTAGCACTCACGGGCTTCGGCGAACGTGGTCACGGTGATTTCTGCCATCTCCGGTATTTTGCCATAGCGAAATGTCTGTTCGGGTCCCGAACTTGTGTACGTCCGATCAGTGCACATCCAACGATCTGGAGGGGTATCCATGTCCAAGCTCTTGAAAGTTCTGGCGCTGCTGTTCGCGGTGGCCCTGGTAGCTGCCGCATGCGGCAACGACGATGACGACGACGGCGCGGCACCCGCTCCAGCGGCCACTGAAGCGCCCGCACCCGCAGAGGACGATGACGACGACCACGACCACGAACACGAGGACGACGACGACCACGACCACGAACACGAGGACGACGACGACCACGAGGAAGAGATGGCTGATGAGATGCCAGGCGTGGTCGACGAAGAAGACGACATGGCCGACGATGACATGGCCGAAGAAGAGATGGTCGATAGCTGCGGAGCCAACACCGACGGCGATGTGCGCGGTGTTGACACCGAGAGCGGTGTGATCACCCTCGGCACATCCCAGCCGTTCACCGGCCGGGCCGCGGTGGCTGGCGAGGGCCTGCTGGGCGGATTGCAGATGGCAGTCGACGAGGTCAATGCCGCAGGCGGGATCGACGGCTGTACCTTTGAGCTGGCCTGGGAGGATGACCGCTTCGAGATCGAGCAGATGGTTACCAACGTCCGCAAGATGATCGAGCAGGACAACGTGTGGGCGTTCGTGGGCACCGCGGGCTCGCAGGCCATCCCATCCACCTATCCCGACATCGAGGCTGCTGGCACCCCGCTTTGGGGTCCGGTGTCGCCGGCTGATCAGGACATCCAAGAGGTGTACCTGACCAACCCGACCCGTACCGAGCAGGGCCGCATCTGCATCGACTACTTCGCCGAGCAGGGAGTGACCAAGGTGGCGGCTATCGGCCAGGACAACGAGCTGGGCGAGGAGGCGTTCAACGCCATTGATATTCAGGCGCCCGTCAACGGCATGGAGATAACGGCCAAAGAAGAGGTCGAGGTGCTCTCCGACGTGGTTGGCCCCGCCGTATTGGCCGTGATCGACTCCGGCGCTGAAGCAGTGCTGACCGCACTGGACAACGCCCAGAACGGCCTGGTGCTCGACCAGTTCCATGAGGCCGGATTTGACGCCCTGGTGTGCTCCGATGCCGGTTCCTCTGGTGCCGGTGGCCAGAACACGGTGGGCTTGGCCAACCCCGAGGCTGCCGACGGCTACCTCGGTGCCCTACAAGTGGCTCTGCCCGACGGTGACCACGAGTTCGTCCAGCATTGGAGTGCGCTGTGGGACGCCTACGATGGCCCCGGCAAAGATGGCGGCGCCCCCAATTTCAGCCTTCAGACCTACTCGATCATCACCGCTTTCTTCGAGCTGTTCGACCGGCTGGACGGGGACTATTCCTATGAGAACTTCCACGCCACCGCCGAGGCGTTGACGGATGATCCCATTCTGGTGCCCTCCATCCCACCGGTGGCCTGCGGGACACTGCCCGGCGGCCACAGCTGCGCTTCTGGTGCCGGCGTTGCTCAGTACGACGCTGCCACGGAATCCTGGAGCCAGGTCCGGGGCTTCCAGCAGCCAAATTCCTGATCTAGAGCAATCCTTGGGGCTAGCCGAAAACGGCTAGCCCCAGGGCTTTGCCCAGATGAGGGATTCCGACAAAATGCCTTAAGCGGCTGAGGGGGAACAGGAGTGGATCAACTCCTCCAGCAAATTGTGGTTGGCTTGGAGGCCGGCTCGAGCTACGGCCTCATCGGCCTGGCCATCGTGGTCATCATGAAGTCCACGGATGTTCCCAACTTCGCCACCGCGGAAATGGGGCTGGTGGCTGCCTACATGGGTTGGTTCCTATCCGCTGACCCCGACAAGGGCGGCGTAGGCTGGCCCTTCTGGCTGGCCATTGTCCTGGCCTTGGCCTTTGCCGGGGTGTTTGGGGCCATCACCCAGTTCTTCCTGGTCCGTCCCCTGACCGGGCTGTCAACACAACCCTTGGCGACGTTCTCCGCCCTCGGTCTGGGCTATATCAGCATTGACTTCCTGAACAATGAGGGGCTTCCCACTTTCCTGGACTGGTTCCCGGTCACCAGCGAGGGATTCCCCCTAGCGGTGGCGGTGATCTTGGCCATCATTACCGCGGTTTTGACCTACCTGATGATGCGCTACTGGGTGAAGCCCCTCAGCAAAGTGGATCACTTTCCGCTGCTTCTGCTGACCATCGGTCTGACATTCGCGCTGGGCTCTCTGATCGAAAACCTGTGGGGAGCTACCCCGCAGCGTTTCGACGCTCCGTGGTCGGGAGAGACCTTCGACCTGGGCAGCACTCGCATCGGCTGGGACCAGGTCGTCACCATCGTGGTGGGGTTGGCCATCGTGGTGGGATTGGCGCTGTTCTTCCGTTCCAAGTGGGGGGTGAGGATGAGGGCGATCGCCGAAGACGGCCCCACCGCCCGAATGCTGGGCATCAACGCCGGAGCAGTCTCGCTTATTGCCTGGGCCATCGGGATTTTCGTGGCCGGAGCCGCCATGATCCTCAACACCAGTTCCACGGTGTTGGAGTTGGGCAGCGCTGAAGGCCTCATTCTCAAAGGGTTCATCGCCGCGGTACTGGGCGGCTTCGTGTCGATGGGGGGAACATTTGCTGGCGGTCTGCTGGTTGGATTGGGGGAGGCACTGGCCGGCGGTCAGATCTCCACCAGCTTGCAGCCCACCATCGCGTTGTTGGTGGTTGTGGTGGTGCTGCTGGTTGCCCCCGGCGGATTCAGCCGTACCGCTCGGACTCGGGAGGTGTAGGCGATGGCAGTTGCCTCCGCTCCTCCCCGACCTCTTTACCCACCCAAACCCCCAGGGCTTCGCCGATATCAGGAGCAGCTCACCACTATCGGGGTATTCGTGTTCCTGGCGTTTCTGCCATGGATTCCTATTCTTGGCTGGACCGACATCTTCGACAGCGGCAACAACTTCGGACGAGGAAATCTTGCCTTCGTCTTCGCCTACGGTGCCGCCGCGGTGGGTTTCAACCTGTTGGTGGGCTACTCGGGAACCTTGGGTTTGGCCGTGGCAGGGCTGTTTGCCCTTGGGGCATATGGCACCGCAGTGCTGTCAGCCCCCAGTGACGCCCGAGAAGCACTGTCCGGGTATGACTGGCCATTCTTTTTGGCTCTACCGGTGGTGTGCATTGCCGCCGCCATCATCGGCGTGCTCGTGGGCTTCCCAGCCGCTCGGCTCAAGGGCTTCTTCCTAGCCATCGCCACGCTGGCCCTCGGCGAGCTGATCGTCACCATCATCCGGCTCGACGATGACGTATGGAGCGGCCTGAAGACCAACGGCGGCACCGGCAAGCAGGTTCCCCAATTTCTTGTTCCCGGTCTCGACCGCATCCTCAGCGCCTACATGCTGTCGCTTGGGGCGCTGTTTCTGATGATGTTGGCCTACATCGTGCTTACCAACCGGCGGTTGGGCCGCACCCTGAAGGCGGTGCGCGACATCGACATCGCCACCGGCCCCCTGGGCATCTCGTCTACCTATTACAAGCTTGTCGCCTTTGGCCTGTCGGCTTTCGCCGCTGCGCTGGCCGGGGCCATGTGGGCCCAGAACAGCTCGTTTGCCAACCCATCCACCTTCCGCACCCGGCTGCTGGTGTTCTTGCTGGTGGTGCTAATCGTCGGTGGGCTGGGCCGGAAGTGGGGCCCGCTGATCGGTGCCATCTTCTTTGTATTCCTGCGCCAGAAGCTGCAAGACACCCAGAAGCTGCTGTTCTTGATCTTGGGTATCGCGCTGATTCTGGCTGTCCTGGTCTTGCCTAACGGGATCGCGGTGTTGCCCAAGCAGATTCGCGACAGCCGATGGGTGAAAGACCTCCAGCGAAGGCTGGAGTCGTTGTTGGACTTCTCGACATGAGCGTCGTTGACACTGCTCCGTCGGGTGCCAATCCCTCAGATGCCACTGCTTCGCTGACCGTCGAAGATCTTCATGTGGCCTTCGGAGGCAACCGAGTGCTCTTGGGGGTAGACCTCCAATTCACCCCCGGTTTCAACGGGCTCATCGGGCCCAACGGGGCGGGCAAGACCACGGTGTTCAATGTGGTCTCCGGCTACGTCCGCAGCAGCGAGGGGGCAGTCCGACTACACGGCGAGGATGTGCTGCATATGTCCCGTACCCAGCGGGTCAAAGCCGGCATCGGCCGCACGTTTCAAGCCCCTCGGTTGATTCTCGATGCCACGGTGATGGAGAACACGCTGTTGGGCCGTCACCATCTGTTCCGCTGGGGGCACTTTGCCGAGCTGTTGCTCTTGCCCCAGCAGCGTCGGGAGGAGACCGAAGCCCGCCAGATCTGCATGGAAATGCTTGATCGCTTCGGGTTGGCCGACGTGGCCCATGAAGAGGCTGGAGCGCTCTCGCTAGGTTCGCAGAAGCTGGTGGAGGTGGCTCGCGCCCTGGTGGCTAACCCCACCGTGGTGCTGCTTGATGAGCCCGCCGCCGGGTTGGGCGCCGACGACGTGACCGTGCTGCTGCGGGGATTGCGGGAGATCCAAGCCGAACGCAACCTGTGCGTGATCATCATTGAGCACGACCTGCAACTGGTGACCAGCCTGTGCCCCAAGATCAGCGTGCTGCATTTCGGCGAGATCATCTCCGAGGGCAGCCCTGAGCACGTGACTTCCGATCCCGTCGTCATCGAGGCCTATCTGGGCCACGGTTTCGAGGCTGAAGATGGCGGCGAGATTCACGAGGTGGAGGGGCCGCTATCGGAGCACCATCACATTGACCACGTGGAAGAAGAGCGTTCGCTGGAAGAGGTGTGGACCGACGACGAC
Source organism: Candidatus Poriferisocius sp. (assembly GCA_965208545.1). Classification (GTDB taxonomy): domain Bacteria; phylum Actinomycetota; class Acidimicrobiia; order Acidimicrobiales; family Bin134; genus Poriferisocius. The sequence continues at coordinate 715,954 of OZ242341.1, forward strand.
GGCACTGAGCAGGAAGAGCCGTCCTGATGCTGCTCGAGATCAACGACCTGGTTTCGGGCTACGGCCGCCTCGAAGTTCTGCACGGAGTCTCGCTTTCGGTGGAAGAGGGCGAGATCGTATCGGTGCTAGGGGCCAACGGTGCGGGCAAGACCACTTTGCTGCGGGCCATATCCGGCGTGTTGGACACCTGGTCGGGTTCGGTGGTGCTCGATGGGGAGAATCTGGGCAGCCTGGCTATTGAGCGACGGGCCATGCGGGGGCTCGGCCACTTGCCCGAAGGGCGGGGCATCTTCCAGAACCTGTCGGTCAAAGAGAACCTGGAATTGGGCTTGGGTCTGCGATCTGACGGCGCAGCGGCAGTTCGCCGCGACCGCGACCGGCTGTTTGACCTGCTGCCCGCGCTGGCCGAGAAGATCGGCGAGCAGGCTTCGTCGTTGTCGGGCGGACAGCAGCAGATGTTGGCACTGGCCCGGGCCATGATCACCCGGCCCAAGCTTCTTATGATCGACGAGCTGTCCTTCGGCTTGGCCCCCAACCTGGTGGACCAGCTGTTCGAGCTGGTGGTGGACCTGCGGGAAGAGGGCGGCACCACCTTCTTGCTGGTGGAGCAGAACGCCGGGGTGTTGGAGGTATCCGACCGCACGTACGTGCTGCGCACCGGAAACAATGACATCAGTGGGCCCTCGGCCGAGCTGCGGGCCTCCCACGACCTGGTCCGCTCGTACCTGGGCCACTGACGCTGATGCCGGGCCGCGTGCTGGTAACCGGCGGGGCGTCGGGTATCGGTGCGGCCACTTGCCGAGTATTGGCTGGCGCCAGTTGGGACGTGGTGGCTGCCGACATCGCTCCGGCCGACGGGGTGCTGCCCCTTGATGTGACTAACGAGGGTGATTGGGATCAGGTGCTGGATAAGGCGGGGCCGCTGGTCGGTTTGGTGAATTGCGCTGGTGTCCGCACTCGAAGCTCGATTGTGGAGACCTCCTTAGCGGATTTCGAGCGACATTTGCAGGTGAATGTGATCGGCACCTGGCTGGGTATCCGAGGGTTCTTGCGCCGCCATCAACCCGGCGAGGCAGGGGCCATCGTCAATGTGTCGTCGGTGAACGCCGAGATCGCCGTGCCCGACCAGGCCCACTATGTGGCCTCCAAGGGGGCGGTGTCGGCCCTCACCCGGGCCGCTGCCGTGGAGGCTGCGCCGCTGGGGGTGCGGGTAAATGCGGTGGCACCGGGTCCGGTGCGCACCCCCATGACCGCAGAGCGTTTAGGCGATCCGGAGCAGGCCGCGTGGTTGGACGCCCGAGTGCCGATGGGCCGGGTGGCCGAACCCGCCGAAATCGCCGAGGTCGTATTGTTCCTGCTCAGCGACAAGTCGTCCTACATCACGGGCGAAGTCCTATTCACCGACGGAGGTTGGCACGGAAATGCCTGACTCGATTCCTGATTCAGCACCAAGTTCTCTTCAGGCGCTGGTGCCGCTCGACGACTTCTACCACTTCGGCATCGTGGTCACTGATCTCGATGCGGCCATGGCCGAGTGGAGCACGATCCATGGGTTCGAATGGGCTCCTGTCCAGAATCGGGAGTTCATGGTGCGCCAGCCCAACGGGGTGGTGCTGGCCGATTTCCAGTTCACCTACTCCATTGCCGGGCCGCCCCACATCGAGTTCATCAGGGCCGCCCCGGGCACCGTGTGGGATCCCTCCACCGCGGGTGGCATCCATCACCTGGGCTATTGGAGCCACGACCTGATCTCCGACGCCCAACGGCTGGCCGATGCCGGCTATGAGCCCCAGGCCACCTACGAAGCTGCTGACGGTCGCCCGCTGGGCTTCACCTACCACTGGTTGCCCACCACCGGTCTGCGGGTGGAGCTGGTGGACGTCGATCGCCGCCAGGACTTCCTCAATTGGCTGGCCGGGGCCGATTTCCCCGCCGCCACCGACCGCTAATCGACAATCCGCCGTTAGCCTGAAATTGCAATGGAAGCCTTCGATGTAGTCGTCGTAGGGGGAGGTCCGGGGGGCTCGGCAGCTGCTCTGGCCGCCGCCCGAGACGGCGCATCGGTAGTGCTGTTGGAAGCCGACGAACAACTCGGGGGCAACGCGGCCCGATCCACGGGCTATCTGGCCTTCGCCGATTTCGAGATGCAGGCCGACAACGGGGCCGACGACAGTCCCGAAGACTTTTTGGCCGACATGCAAGCCGAGATCGAACGCCAAAAGCATCGCTACGGGCTGATCTTCGACGAGGATCTAGCCCGTCGCTACGCCGAGGAGTCGGCGGCCACCTACCGGGAGCTCATCGAGCTTGGTTTCCGGTTCGACCGGTTCCTGCCCCGCCCGGTGCAGCACACCGTGGACCGAATGGTCAGCGTGGCCGATACCGCCATGTTCACCACTTGCTTCGAGCCAGCACTTGTCGACGCCGGGGTGGATATCCGCTACAAGAATCGGGCGATTCGCTTGCGGAGCGACGGCGAACGAGTCTCTGGGGTGGACACCGACACTTGTCGGCGCTTTACGGCGGCCAGCGGGGTCATCCTGGCCGCAGGCGGCTATCAGGCCAACTCCGATCTACGCACCCGATTCCAACCCGAAGCCAAGGCAACCACCCCCTATCTGGGCACCGAGCTTTGCCGGGGCGATGGACACCTAATGGGGCTGGCAGTGGGCGGCGACCTGATCAACATGACCATGATCCCCCCGCTGGTCATGGTGGGTTCCGCGCTGGTGGAAGACGCCATTGCTGTTAATCGTGATGGCCACCGCTTCCACGACGAGGCCGGTCCCTATGACGATCGGGTTACGGCCTTGGAGGCCCAGCCCGACCAAAAGGCGTGGTACGTGTTCGACGATCGGGTTGCCCGAGCCAAGGCTCAGCTTGTGGACGAGATGCCCGAGCCGGCGGTCTTCGGGGCTGATCTGGCTGAGCTGGCCGCGACCATCGGGTGCGACGCCAACGGCTTATCCCAAACGCTGGGTCGCTGGAACCAGACTGTGAAATCGGGCACCGACCGCGACCCCGAATTCGGCCGGGTCATTTTCGGCCAGCCCCGAACCGGCATAGTCGAGCCGCCGCTGTGGGCCGCCCCCATGGTGGTGGGCATCAACTTCCCGGCCGGAGGCTTCCGGGTAAACGCCGACATGCAAGTGCTCGACGTCTTCGGCGACCCGATTGCCGGCCTGTTCGCGGTGGGCGACTGCGTGGGCGGAGTCAGCCCTGCCATCGGCCTGGGCGGGGTGAAGATCACCGCCGCCCTTACCCTGGGCCGCATCGCCGGCCAGGCCATCGCTAGTTAGGTCAGCGCTGGCCGTTAATCAGATCTGGTCTTCGCTGAGAGCATGTTCTACGGCGATCTGGCCAAAGCACAGGGCTTCCGACAGGTTGGAACCGTCGCCGGGATAGAGCAGACCTGAGGCCTGGCCTAGTTCACCTGCGCCGTACAGTCCGGGGATCGGGTCACCAAAGGCGTCCAGGATGCGGCCGTGGCGGTCGCGGCGGGGACCCCCGGTGGTGTTGGATCCTCCTGGCCATAACGCCACGCAGTAGTAGGGCGGCTCTTCGATGGGGACCATGGTGTCGACCGGGCGTCCCCACGGGTCGGGTTCGCCGTTGCGACAGGCATGGTTGTAGGCGTCCACGGTGGCCGCCGCCTGCTGAGCAGCTTCCTCGGTCATTCCCGCGGCCCCTGCCGCCTCGGCGATAGTGGCTCCAGGGGCGATCCAGCCCTGTTCGATTTCAGCGGAGTTGTCGTCGCTCCAGTCGTAGAGCCCAACGGCCACCGCACCGAAGTGGGAATAGGTGAGCGGCCCCGCCTTGCGCCGGGATTCGTCGAAGAACCAATAGCAGGGCACTCGGGGGTAGGTGTTGGTGGCGGGCTCGTAGGCCAGCAGGTCGTAGTAGAAGTCGTGGCGCAGCAGCGCTTGATTGTGCTCGTTGGCGAATCGGTTGCCGACCTGGTCGCAGATCACATAGCCGGGCGGGTCGATGCCGATTATGAAGTTCAACGGCTGTCCGTTGTGATCGAAGTGGCCGATTGCCCGACCGATCATCTGGTTCATGTGCCACATGGAGGCCCCGACGCTGGCGGCCATGCGCACTCCGTCGCCGGTGTTGTTGGGGTTGCCGTAAAAGTGGACCGGGTAGGCCCGCAGGTGGTCGCGCTTGAGATCTTCGTCGAACTCATAGCCACCGCAGGCCAGCACCACGCCGTGTTGGGCACCAAGAGCAATTGACTGGCCATCGCGAATGGCGGTCAACCCGGTTACCCGGCCACCGGCATCTTGGACTAACCGGGAGGCGGCGGTTTCCCACCGGATAGGGATCTCCCTTTGGGCTACTGCGGCAGCTAGTCCCTCGAAGAACCGAGGACCCGCTCCGGCCGCGGCGGCCAAGCGCTCGGCCACTCCGCCGGGCTGCACGGCCACTATCGACTCCGCGCCCTCAAAATCGGGATGCTCGGCCCCGGCGGAGGGCACCATGTCCAAGCCGCCAATGGCTTCTTCGAACCACCGCGACAGGCAGGCGGCCCGCTCGGCCCAGGCATGGGACACGTCGAAGGGCACCATGCCCGACGCGCAGACATCCAGATAGCGAGCTCCGGCCTCCACATCGGTCACCGTCATCACCATGCCCCCCGACATCCGGGCCGACGGAGTATGGCGGTGATCGGGGCACTTCTCCACCAGCACCACCGAGGCACCGGCATCGCTGGCGGTGACAGCTGCGGCGGTGCCCGCGGCGCCGAATCCAACCACCACTACGTCATAGGTCTCGTCGAAGAGCTGTGAACTGCTCACTAGAAATCACCGCCGTCCAGGGTCACCGTCTGGCGGACGATCATGCCGTCGGCCACCTCGAAGCGATCCGTGCCCGAGGTTCCGTCGCCGGGGCCGCCCACCAGCTTCCAGGCCACTGCCACCACGGCGCCTTCCAGTCGGGGCTCGGCGAACTCCACCCGGCCGTCGCCCAGACGCACAGGCACGGTGGCGAAGTAGCCGGCAATGGCGTCTCTGCCCTGGTAGGTCACATCCCGCATCAGCACCGCGTCGGCGGCGTAGTCGGCAGCCATGGCCTTGGGGTCACCGGTGTGAATTGCGTCGAGGTGGTCTTTGACTGTGGTGAGAGGGTCACGCATTGGTGATGCCGAGGCTGAGGCCCCCGTCCACCGTGAGCACCGATCCGGTGACCCATTCAGCGCCGATCAGGTACTCGAATGCCTCGGCGATCTCGGTAACAGTGCCAATGCGGCCCAAGGCGTGAGCTGGTCCCAGCCCCTCCAAGCGGGCTTTGGCCTCTTCGTCGCCCATCAGCCCGGCCCGCTGGTTTATTTCGGTGAACACCGCCCCCGGCCGTACACAGCCCACCCGGACCCCCTGAGGGCCCAGTTCTGCGGCCAGCACCCCGGTGAGCGCCTCCAGCGCACCCTTGGTGGCGGCGTAGGGAGCCACGCCGGGAAAGGCTCGCTGGGTGTGTACCGAACCAACGAACAGCACGCATCCCTGGCGCTTCCGAAGGTGGGGCAGCGCCTCGCCCACCAGCATCATCCCCGCCACCACATTGGTATGGAACACATCGAGAAGTGACTGTTCGTCGAGTTCATCCACCAGACCGCGGTACATGTTGCCTGCGTTGCTGATCAGGGCGTCCAGCCCACCTCCGTGCTCCACCGCGGCCTCGATCATGGCGGTGCGGTCGGTGGCCACCGTCACGTCCCCGGCCGCGGCTCGACACCGATCGCCGAGACGAGCGGCTAGACCTTCCACTCGGTCTTGGCGGCGACCGGTGATGGTCACCTGCGCCCCACACCCGGCCAAGTGCTCGGCCGCCCCCGCGCCGATGCCCGAACCGCCTCCGGTGATCAAGATGGACATCCCGTCGATGGGCTTCATCGACTTGCGACCTTACTGGGCAGCCGTCAGACCATCAGGGTCATGTGGTGGCTAGGGTCATGCCATGGCCTACCGGGTGGAGATCGACCAGGACGAGTGCATGAGCTCGGGGAGGTGCGTGGCCGACTATCCCGCGGCCTTTGCCTTTGACGACGACGAGCTGGCTACCGTGCTGCCTACCGCAGGGAATCTCACCGACCAACAGCTCCTGCGGGCCGCCCGCAACTGCCCCTCCCGGGCCATCCAGGTTTTCGACGACAACGGCAACCTGCTGGAGTGAGTTCGGGCGCAGCTGTTCATCGCCACCACCGCTGATTCAGAGACGGACCACTAAGGTTTGCGCTCGTGACGAAATCGATCATTGTGACGGGGGCCGGACACGGCATTGGAGCCGAGATAGCCCGACAAGCTTCCGCCGCTGGCTACCGGGTAGGAGTGCTGGACATCAACGGCAAGGCCGCCGATCAGATTGCGCAGTCGCTGTCGGATGCAGTGTCTCTGGTGGCGTCGAGCACCGACTCCAGTGCTGTTGAAGCAGCGCTGGATGCCTTCGGCACCCCAGATGCGCTGGTCAACAACGCAGGCATTGTGCGCTTCACACCGCTGGTCGACCACTCGGAAGACGATTGGCGGGCAGTGGTGGATGTGAACCTCACCGGTCCATTCGTGTGCGGTCGAGCGGTGGCCCGCCGGATGATTTCCCAAGGCCGCCAGGGGTCGATTGTCAACATCGCCTCCATCAACGGGATCGCTCCCGGTCCCAATTCGGGGGCCTACAGCCCAACCAAGGCCGCGGTGATCCAGCTCACCCGACAGATGGCCATTGAATGGGGCCCAGCTGGCATTCGGGTCAATTCGGTGGCCCCCGGCATCATCGACGACGGTATGTCGGCGCCCGTCCTGGCCGACCCTGAAGTGCGGGCCACCCGATCGGCCCGCACCCCCAGCCAGCGCCTGGGCACGGCCGACGACATCGCCAAAGCGGTGATGTGGCTGTGCTCCGAAGACGCCGAATATGTCAACGGCCACAATTTGGTGGTGGACGGTGGCGTGGTTTCGACCGTGCTGGCCGGAATGCCCCGCCCCGCGTCCATCGACGGCATCGACGAATAGGGCTGAAAGGCCCTAAGGAGGAAAACCCGATGGCAGAGTTCACCCTCACCCGGTTCGACGACGTTCGCGACGGCTATCGGCAAAAAGGACTCAAGCAAGCGCTCTACGACGCCGCCGGGGTGATCATGGCCGACACCCTGCTCACCCTGTGGGGGGACGATCACCGTCGGCGCCGCCGGCTGGAGAATCGGCTGTTTCGCCGGGAGACGTTTGAGCACTACGAACGGGATCTTCTGCCCATTGCGGTGGACGCAGTGCTGGATCCCGCCGCAGCCGCGGGACAAGGCGACGTGGTGCCTTTGGCCCGGCGAATCGTGGTCAACCTCACGGCCGCCGCTGCCGGGGTGGACTACTCGGAGGGAACGGCGGAAGAGACTGATCGGCTGTACTCCTATGCGGTGAAGTTCAGCGAGGGGGCAACTGCGGTCCACAGCACCAGAGACCCCGAGGAGCTGAGGGCGGAGGTGGCCGACGCGTTGGAGCGCTGGGATGAGGAGTTCTTCGCCCCGTCGCTGGCTCGCCGCACCGACCTCTTCGAGCGGTTCGTCGCCGGGGAAATCTCCGAAGACGACCTGCCCAGAGATGTGCTCACCGTGCTGGTCCGCAACCAGGACTCCCTGGACCTGCCCCGCGACGTGGTCCGTCGGGAGGTGGCCTTCTACATGCTGGCCGGAATGCACTCCACCGGGGCAGCCACCACCCACGCCGTTCACGGCGCTTTCGGTTGGTTCGACGACCACCCTGAAGACCGCGCCCGGATGGTCGAAGATCCGGTGTTCCTCCAGCATTGCGTCCATGAGTCCATGCGGCTGCACCCTGCCAGCCCGGTGGCCGGCCGCGAGGCGGTAGAGCCGGTTACCCTGCGCGACGGCACCGAGATGGCGGTGGGCGACACGGTGATGTTCGACCTGTGGTCGGCCAATCGGGACACCGATGTGTTCGGGGCCGATGCCGACGGCTTCAACCCGCTCCGCTCGATTCGCGACGACGTGCCCCGCTGGGGCCACACCTTCGGCGGGGGACGCCACGCCTGTATCGGCATGGAGCTCGACGGCGGCGTGCCCGCCGATGAGAACACCGGGGCGCCCATTTTGCTGGGCACGGTGGCACTGATCCTGCGGGGCCTGCTGGTCCGCGGTGCTCAGCGCGACCCCGACAATCCTCCCCAGCAAGACCCCAACATCGCCCGGGTCTGGTGGGGCACATACCCCGTGCTGTTCTGATAGGCGCATCGCTGATGGACGGGCCGACTGACCAGCTGGAGGACCGGAGTCTGCGCCCGCTCACCGGAGAATTCTGGGCTGCGGTCGACCGAGGTGAGCTGGTCCGACCGGTGTGTGCAGACTGCGGCCGCAGCTTCTTCGTCCCCCAATTCGCCTGCCCACAATGTCAGAGCACCAACTGGGCCTATGAGCCCAGCACCGGGCGAGGTCGGGTGTACAGCCACACCACCATCCACCGCCCGCCCACCCCTGAGTTCGACGCCCCCTACGTGCTGGCCGACGTGGACGTGGAGGAGGGCTGGAATCTGCTTACCTGGATCGTGGGGTGCCAGCCCGATGAGGTGAGCATCGACATGGCGGTGAGCGTGCGCTTTGTGACTGGTCCCGACGGCCATCGCCTTCCGGCGTTCGCCCCTGACGAGGCAGCCCGATGAACGTCGGTTTGGCCTTCGCCCGCAACGCGGCCCGTCATCCCGGCGACCCCGCCATATTCGGCGAGCGGGAGCTGAACAACCAACAGCTCGATGAGCGCACCAACCGCATCGCCAATGCCCTGCTCGAAGCCCATGGCCTGGCCAAGGGCGACCGGGTGGCCTTGCTGGTGGCCAATCGCCCCGAGGTGGTGGAGGTTCTCGGCGGCATCGCCAAGGCCGGCGGCTGCTATGTGGGACTCAACTTCCGACTGGGCCCGGTAGAGCTGGAGCAGGTGTTCGACAACGCCGATCCAGTGCTGGCCATCACCGATGCCGAGCACCGCGACCAGCTAGACGGCTTCGACCTGCCCATCATCGACATCGACCGCGACCTAGATGCCCTGGCCGAAGCCGCATCGGCGGTCCCTCCCGACACGCTGCATGAGGTCCGCCCCGAAGACGACTTCTGCATCGTGTACACCAGCGGGACCACCGGGCGGCCCAAAGGGGTGCATTTCGACCACGCCCGAGTGCTCCAGCACGCCACCGTGGCCTGTCTGGAGTACGAGATTGACCGCCACAGCCGCTACCTAATCCAGATCCCCCACAACTCCAGCGTGAACATCACAATCCTGCCCTGCCTGCTCATCGGCGCGGCCCAGGGGTTTGTCGACAGCCGCAACTTCGACCCGGTGCGCTATGCCCGCCTGGTGGAAGAGCACGGGGTGAGCCATTCGTTTCTGGTGCCCACCCAGCTCATGCGTTTGCTCGACCGCCTCGAGCGGACCGACGACCACCGCCTGGGTTCGCTGCGCACCCTGGGCTACGGCTCGTCGCCCATCTCTCCCGACCGCCTGGCCGAGTTGGTGGAGCGTTTCGGCCCGGTGTTCAACCAGCTCTACGGCATGGCCGAGATCGCCTCCATTGGCACCATCTTGCGCAAAGAAGACCATGTGCGGGGCTTGCAGGAGCGGCCCGAGCTGCTGTCGTCGTGCGGGCAGCCGTCGTACGCGGTGGACGTGCGGGTAGTGGACCCCGATGGCCGGGACGTCGCGGTGGGGGAGCGGGGCGAGGTTGTCTTCGGCGGCCCCCATGTGATGAAGGGCTACTTCCGGGATCCCGTGCGCACGGCCGAGGCGCTGCGGGACGGGTGGATGCACAGCGGCGATGTGGCCGAGGTCGACGAGGAGGGCTTCATCTACATCGTCGACCGTATGAAGAACCTCATCATCCGGGGCGGGCTCAACATCGCCCCCACCGAGATCGAGAATGTGCTGTATCGCCATCCCGCCGTGCTGGAGGCGTCGGTGATCGGCGTGCCCGACCCCGAGTGGGGCGAGGCCATCGTGGCCGTGGTGGCCCTCAAGCAAGGCGCATCAGCCGACGACCAGGAGCTACGGCTGTGGTGCCGGCAGTCGGAGCTGACCTCCATCAAGATCCCCGAGCGGGTGGAGTTCGCCGACTCGCTACCCAAGAACGCGGTGGGCAAGATCGCCAAAGAAGAGTTGCGGGCCCGGTTTTGGGGGGAGGGTCGGAGAGTATGAGCCGGGCTCGCTATTGGGGAGAGGGCCAGCTGGTGTGAGCGGCTCCCACCCGCTGCATCGAGTGGCTATTGCCGGCGTGGCCGCCACGGAGATGGCCCGCCAACTCGACACCACCTCGGCGGAGATCTCCCTGCGGGCCGCCCTTGCTGCAATCGACGACGCCGGTCTCACAGTGGCCGACGTCGACGGGGTGGCCGCTCGCTGGCCCGGTCCGGGCGGCACCGTGTTCCAACCCGGCTCGGCCGACTGGGCCGAGGTGTTCGGCCAGCCGCTGCGCTGGGTGTGCGACACCTATCCCCAGGGCGTACCCGGTGCATTGGACGCGGCTGCCGCGGTGGCCGCTGGCCTGTGCGAGGTGGCGCTGGTGTTCGGCGGCCAGGCCGGGGTTATGGGCGGGGCCAGCGTGGCCGACTACACCCGGCCCGACAACGAGTTCATCGCCTGCTGGGGATCGCTCACCGCCGCCCAGTTCGCCCTGGTGGCCCAGGTGTACCGGCACCGCTATGCCCCCGACCCCGAGCGGGTGGCTGCCATTGCCGCTGCCATCCGCAACGCCGGTTCCAACAACCCGGCCGCGGTGATGACTGGCCGCGGCCCCTTTACCGCAGCCGACGTGCTGGCCTCACCCATGGTGGCCGAACCGTTCCGGCTGCTGGATCTGTGCCTGGCCACTGAGGGAGCCGCAGCCATGGTGATCACCACCGCCGAGCGGGCCCGTGATCTTGCCCAGCCGCCGGTGGCCATCCTGGGCGGGGGCGCAGAATGGCACCGCCAGCAGTACGTCAACCCGCCCCGCTACGACGAGGTGTGGGGCTTAGGGGCCGATGCTGCGCATCGAGCGTTTGAACTGGCCGAGCTTGGACCACAAGACGTGGATGTGTTCGAGCTCTACGACATCAACACCTATGAGGTGGTGCGCCAGTTCGAGATGCTGGGGTTGTGCGCCGAGGGCGAGGGGGCCGACTACCTGTGGGAAGCAGGCATCGGCGTCGATGGCCGCCACCCCCTCAACACCGACGGCGGCCTGCTCAGCTACAGCCACATCGGCTGGGGCGGCCCCACGCTCAAAATAGTCGAGGCCGTGCGCCAGCTGCGGGGAACCGCCGGTCTCGGCCAAGTTGCCGATGCCGAGGTCGCCCTGGTCTCCGGCGCCGGCTCCGGCGCCCAATACCACAACGTGATGATCTTGGGCCGGGGCTAGCGGCCCAGAGCTAGTTCGTCGCCCAGTCGAGCTCCGTCTTCATGGCCTGTTCGCCGCGGCGGCCGATGGTGAGCAGGCGAGGGTCGTCGGAGCGGCCGTCGAGCCATGCTCTGATGGCTCGCATCGAGGCGGTGAAGGAGCGGACCCGCTCGAAACGGGCGGCATAGGCCAGGCGGTCTTGGTCAATTGGGTGGCCGTAGTCTTCTGAGTTCTCGATGGCGCACCAGCCCGAAAAGCGGTGGGTGAAGGCCACGTCGCACATGGGGTCGCCGGCCCAGGCCCGCTCCCAGTCCAAAATCCCGCCCAGCTCTCCCGGTGCGGCCCAGCTCAGGTTGGCGAACCGGAAGTCGCCGTGGCACCACACCGCGGGGTCATGGCAATCAGGAAGATTGCCTCGCAGCCACATCAGCGCCGCCTCGAATTCAGGGTGGCGGTCGGGAGCGGCCCGCCTATAGGCGGCCTCGGTGCGGTCGATCTCGGTGTCGTAGGCCTCGGCCACCGTCAACGGGGCGGTCAGATCGTGGAGTTGGCCCAGTGCTTGGGCCGCCGCGGCTATGTATTCCGGTTGGTGTTCGGTCACGTCAGCGAGTCGCAGCACCCGTCCTGGCACCCGGCTGTGGACGCCGAAGGCCCGGCCGATGGGATTGTCATGGTCGGGTTGCACGGCCAACAACCGAGGGGCAGGCACGATTCCTTCGACCCGCCTGAGGTTGGCCGCCTCCACCTTGGGGTCATAGGGGTCCAGTGATCCTCCCCTCGGGGCCACCCGCACGATCACATCGTCAACCCCCAGCGTTACCCACGAGAACCCCCGGTCCAGACGCTCGATGCGAGGAAGGGCGCCCACATCCCCGAACACCTCGGACACCGCACGGCCCACCGCGGCGGGCGACAAATCCATCAAGGGAGCGTACCGGGCCACCCATGAGCTCCAGACCGCTGAACCGGTTCCACCGCCCGGTAACGTCGCCCGGAGTGGTGAGCGGACACGACGCATGACAGCAAGGCAGGGGGTGGGCCGCGGCCCGGCGGTGGTGGCGGCCAGCATGCTGGCGCTGGGTTTCGGTTCGAGCCTGGGCTTTTTCCCCGGCTATTTCGTAGCCGCGTTGCGCGATGATCTGGGCGTTTCCCGGGCTCAAGTTGGGCTGCTGGTGAGCCTGCATTTCGGCTGCACCGGTTTGGGCTCCATTATTGGCGCCCGGATCACCGAGAAAGTCGGAACCCGGAATGCGGTGATTGCCGATCAATTGATCGTGGCCGCTGCCGCGTGGACCGCGGCGGTTCTCGACAGCTACGCCGCCCTGGTCGGAGCCGCCGTGTTCGCCGGCTTCGGCTACGCCTTGGCCAACGCGGCCACCAACGAGGCAGTGGCCGCCGCGGTGCCCGAAACCCGCCGGACCCTGGCATTGTCGGCCAAGACGTCCGGTGTGCCGATGATCGCTTTGATTAGCGCCACCCTGGTGCCCTGGGCCTCCGACCGCTGGAGCTGGAACCTCATCTTGATGATTGCCGGGACTGCGGCTGGTGCCGGAGCTCTCATCTCGTCGGCGGTCATTCCCGACATCCGCGCCTCCCAGAAGGGGACCCAGCCCGGTGCTTCGGTACTTCCCAGAGGGTTTTGGTGGTTTGCGGTGTCGGCTTGCTTCTTGGTCGGCTCAGGGCAACCGCTGTTTTCGTGGACAGTGCCGTACCTCGACGAAGCCCTGGGCACCTCCAAGCCGGTCGCTGGCGTGATTTCTGGCCTCGCAGCGGGGGTCGGCGCCATTTGCATGTCGCTCACCGCGCTGCGGGCCGACTACCTCGGTCGAACCCGTAGGGTGCCGCTGATCGTCGGATTGTGTTTGGTGTTGGCCGCGTCAAATTTGGTCATCATGAGTGGCTTGACGCTGGGTTTGGCCATTGCGGCCATCGGCATGTTCGTCGGCTTCATCGCCCAATTGGCCGCCATTGGCATCATGCACGCTGCGGTGGTCGACCGGGCGCCCCATGCCGTGGCCCGGGCCACCGGCGTCACCATGACCGGCTACTACTTGGGCGCTCTGGCCACTCCAGTGAGCTTCGGAGCCCTGGTGGATTGGCTGGGCACCTACACCTGGGCCTGGTTGGCCATGGCCCTCTGCACCGGGGTCGCCGCCGCCTGCTTCGCCCGCGCCAACCGGGTGGGAGACGTGGTGCCTTGATCGGTGATGCGACGACGACCAAGCTCCCCAATTGAGGAAATGAGCTACGAGCACGCCCTGGCGCCGATTGAGATCAATGGGCTGGAGATCAAGAACCGGGTGGTGCGCACCGCGCACGGCACCAACATCGGCCGGGGGCGGATCACCGACGAGCTAATCGCCTACCACGAGGCCCGAGCCGCCGGAGGGTGTGGACTCACTATTTTGGAGGCGGCTTCCGTGCATCCCACCGACATGGGCACGCTGTGGCTGCAGGATGCCTCGGTGGTGGACGGCTATCGCCGGCTGATGGACCGCCTGGCCCCCTACAACATGGCGGTGTTCCAGCAGCTCGGCCATCTGGGCTATGAGGGAGTGACGGCTGACGAGGGACCGCCGTGGTCGGCATCAGAGCTGGCCGGGCCCAGCATCCGCCGTTCGGCCAAAGCAATGGCACAAGACGATATTGATGAGCTGGTCGATGCCTTCGCTCAAGCCGCTCGGTGGAGCATCGAAGGCGGGCTTCACGGGGTTGAGGTCCACATCGCCCACGGGTACCTCCTCCAACAGTTCATGTCGCTGGCCACCAATCAGCGCACCGACCGCTACGGCGGCTCATGGGAAAACCGCATCAGGCTGGCCCGCGAGGTCGTCGCCGCGGTGCGGGAAGCGATCGGCCCGGACATCCCGATGGGAGTGCGAGTCGGTTCAGAAGCGGTGGGCGACGGGGGAGTGACCGAGCACGATTGCGCCGAGTTGGTGAGGGTGCTGGCCGGCGACGGCCTCATCGACTACGTGAACCTCACCTACGGCAGTTGCCTGCGGCCCCACAAGATCATGGGCGGAATGCACGAGCCCCCTGGTTACGAGCTGGAGGCGGCCGCTCCAGTGGTGGCGGCGGTTGATCTGCCCGCCATCGTGACCGGCCGGTTCCGCACCCTGGCCGAGGCCGACGAGCTGATCGCCGACGGAGTGGCCGACATGGTGGGCCTCACTCGGGCCCACATTGCCGATCCCAATCTGGTGGCCAAGAGCATTGAAGGCCGAGAGGCCGAGGTTCGCCCCTGCATCGCCGGCAACGACGGCTGCGTCGGCGGCCTCAACCGGGGCCGCCTCTCCTGCGCCGTCAACCCCGCAGTGGGCCGCGAACTGGATTTTCCACCACCGATACCGAGCACCCAGCCTCGAACAGTGATCGTTGTCGGCGGCGGACCCGGCGGCATGGAAGCGGCCCGACTGGCCGCCGAGCAGGGTCATTCCGTGGTGCTGTTCGAAGCCCGCAGCCGCTTGGGCGGCGCCGTCCGGCAGGCCCAAGAGCTGCCCACCCGGGGATTGCTGGGCGATATCTGCGACTGGCAAGAACGGGAGTTGGCCCGCCTAGGCGTCGACGTGCGGCTGAACCACCCCGCCGACGTGCAATCCATCACCGCAGCCCGCCCCGATCTTGTGGTGGTGGCCACCGGTGCCACTGGCGCCGAAATCCCCGACATCAGCACCGTGCCCGAGGGCGCCACCGCCGTGGTTGATGACCGCTTTGGCGGCTACGAAGCCCTCGGCCTGGCTGAGTGGCTGGCCACCAAGGGGCTGTCAGTAACGCTGACCACCCCCGGCCGCCGGGTGGCGGCTAATGCGCTGCTCGATCTGGTAGTCCAACCCGCCTTGGAACGTCTGCAAGCCCATGAAGTCGACATCCAAACCAAAGTCGATACACCGCCCGAGGCCAACCTCACCCTCACCGTGGCCAAGCACCCCCACGACCCCTTATCCGCTGATCTCATAGCCGCCAACCTCAACGTCCATGTCATCGGCGACGCCCGCTCCCCCGGCACCATCCTCTCCGCCATCCACGACGCCCACCGCATCGACTTCAGCGACTGAGCTCCTATTGGAACGACACGAACACCGGATTGGGGGAGAGATCTAGGACTTGGGCGGGGGTGGCCATGGGGGAGTCTTCGTCGTAGAAGTTCTTCCAGCCCCAATGGAATTGGTCGGCGTCGGCCATGGTGGTCAAAGCGTCCCACGTGCTGTATTTGGCCCGCATTGAGCCTTGGCCGTCCATGTGGATGAGGACCGCCAGCTCGGGGGGAGTCTCAATGGCTTCGCGGTTGGTGATCATGGAGTAGCGGAATTGGTGGACGATTAGCAGCTTCTGAGGGAGGGCATGCTCCCGCACGAGTCCGGCCAGCCATTCCACAACCTGGTTAATCTCGGCCGCGTCCACTGTGCCGATCTGCTCTAGGTGTACCTCGTGGGGCTTGAGCCTCCACTCGGGATCGAGGGCTAGGCCGACGTGGGGAAGGAGGAGGAACTCCTCGTAGACCTTCGCCTGCGACAAGAAGTCGCTTCTTCCTGACTGGAGGTCCAGCACCACGTACATGTCGTTGGCGGCCGCGGTCTCGATCCATGGCCTGATCACATCCCGAGCGGTCATGGCCGAATAGTCCCCGTCGCTTCCGGGGCCGGCCGATGCAACGGTGGCGATGATCTCAAAGGTGGGCAGAATCACTGCGCCGTCGGCGTCGTATCCCTGGGCGATTGACCCAAGGCGCTCGGCACCTTCCTGGGGACCCTGCTCTCCCAGCACTCCTAGTCCCGAAGTCGATGGATGGCCGTAAATGGCCACCATGCGGCGGTCAATTTCTGAGTCGAACATGAGCAGGCCGCCGCCGGGAATCTGATGGCCCTGGCGGATCACCTCCAGCTGCCACAGAGCGTCCTCGCTGAGGCCCGGATCCAACTCCACCTCTGAGGCGTCGAGGATCTTCTTCATGGTCTGGGAGGGGAGTCCTCGGAGGTCGCCTGAGGCGACGATCACCGTATTGCCTACCTGGTGGCCGTGGGCCGCCAACGTCGCAGCCTGCTCGTCGTTGGCCACCAGCCACACGCGCTCGGGAGTGGCCACCGGGGTCGGTGTTGCTGCCTGCCCCGCATCCGAGGCCGGTTCGAGGTTGAAATCGGCCAAGGCGACGCGGTTGTCGTCAAGATCGAATCCGGCAGTCACGAGCTCAGCCCCAGATGAGGAGGCACCTTGAGTGGTTGCCGCCGCCCCGACAATCGACGAGGCCGTGTTCGAATCGCCGGCCAGGCCGTTTCCTGCCGCTAAAGACGTGTGGGTGTCCGTTGACGCATTCCCCACCGGCAGGCAAGAAGACGCAACCGCGGCCAGGGCGATGACACCAACGAGCCGGGCCACCCGGCAACCGGTCATGCGCTTTGTTTTGGGGGCTTGAGGACCCCCCAACGATTCCCAGACGCAAGTCCTGGGACCAGGGCGAAATCGCACCAAAGGCTCCTTCAGATTCCACCAGGCCTTGGCGCCAATCAGCGCAAGGTCTGTTGCGAAATCCGCATGCCCTGGTGCGAACCCGAGTTACCGGGCTAGTACCCCCTACAAAGCGGCAGCCAACATGCTAGCGGAACAGCAAGTATCTCGAAATGGCAATCGACAAGATTCCCAATGCGCCCGCAATCGGGCTCAGGCGCCCAGCGCGAGCGGGCCGCTCGGAGTTTTCCCTACTGCTCGGCCGTGCCGAGGTAGGAGGCTTGTAATTCGGGGTGGGCCAGGAGGTTCTCGGCGGTGTCGTCGAGCACCACCCGGCCGGTTTGCAGCACCCACCCCCGGTCGGCGATGGACAGGGCCATGTTGGCGTTCTGCTCCACCATGAACACCGTCAACCCGGCCTGGTGGATCTGCTGGATGAGCTCGAAGTTCTGCTGCACCAGGGCGGGGGCCAAGCCCATGGAGGGCTCGTCCATCAACAGCACCCTCGGATTGGCCATGAGGGCCCGGCCGATGGCCACCATCTGCTGCTCGCCACCCGATAGCGTGCCCGCCTTCTGGGTGAGCCGCTCCTTGACCCGGGGAAACAGCTCGAACACCCGCTCCAGGTCGATCGCGATCTGATCGGAATCAGAGCGCAAGTAGGCGCCGAGGTCGAGGTTCTCCCGCACGGTCAGGCGCTTGAACAGCCGGCGGTTCTCCGGGACCATCGTCACGCCGCGCGCCACCCGGTAGCTGGTGGGCTGGTCGTTGACCACTTCGCCATCAAGCACCACCTCCCCTGAGGTGGGCTTGAGCATTCCCAGCAGGGTCTTGAGGGTGGTGGACTTGCCGCTGGCGTTGCCGCCGAGCAGGCACACCAGCTCGCCCTCGTATATCGCCAAATCCACGTCGACAAGGGCGTGCACCGCGCCGTAGTGGGCGTTGACCGAGCGCATCTCCAGCAGCGGGGTAGCCGCGCCGACCACGCCGTCGCCGGAGGCAGCCGTCGGATCTGGGTGGCTCGGGTTCATCTCTCCCCGGCTCCCTTGCCGAGGTAGGCCTCGATCACCTGGGGGTCGTTGGCCACGTCGGCGTAGTTGCCCTCGGCGATTTTCACCCCGTGGTCCAACACCACCACCCGGTCCGACACCTCGCGCACCACCCCCATGTCGTGTTCGATCACCACGATGGCGAAACCCCACTCATCGCGCAATCGGCCGATCAGGCCGGTTAGCTCGGCCGACTCCACCGGGTTCATGCCGGCCACCGGCTCGTCCAGCAGGATCAGCTTGGGCTGGGTGGCCATGGCCCGTGCGATCTCCAGGCGGCGCCGGTTGGCGTAGGAGAGGGTTAAGGCGGGCTGGTCCATCCGGTAGCCGATCAGCCGGGTGCCGAAGAACCCGAGGATCTCCTCGGCCCGCTGTCGGATCTCGGTTTCTTCCTGGCGGAAGGCCCTGGTGTAGAGGAGAGCGCCGAAGGCGTGCTGTTTGGTGCGGCAATGCTGGGACACCATTACGTTCTCGAGCACCGACATGTTGGCGAACAGGCGGACGTTCTGGAAGGTCCGGGCAATGCCCCGAGACGTCACCCGGTTGGGGTCCAGCCCCAGCAACGACTGGCCCTCGAAGACGATGTCACCGCCAGACACCTCCACGGTGGCGGTGATGGCGTTGAACAGCGTGGTCTTGCCCGCGCCGTTCGGCCCGATCACCGATACGATCTCGCCCTCGCGTACCTCGAAGGTGAGCTGGTCCAAGGCGTGCAAGCCACCGAAGTCCACGCTGAGGCCCCGGGTCTCCAACAGTGGCTGTCCAGCCCCGGGGACGGCGGCCGCGGCGGTGGCTTGGGTGTCGGTCATGGCCGCACCGCCTGCGGCGAGCCCCCTGCGCCAGTCCCGTTCCCGCCGTCATCGTCGTCGACTTCGCCCCGCAGCCATGCGTCCTGAGCCATCTCGTGCTGGCGCAGTTCGCGAGTACGCCGCACGCTGGGAATGAGGCCCTCGGGCCGGGCCAGCATCATCCATATCAGCAGCGCTCCGTAAATGAGCAGCTTGAACTCGGAGAACTCAACCAGCAGGCCGGGCTGCTTGGGCCCGCCCAGTACACCGATCAATACCGCGGAGCCGGCGATCACCCCGATTATGTTGCCCATGCCCCCGAAGATCACCACCACCAGGATCACGATCGAAACCAAGATCAGGAAGCTGGCCGGGAACACCGATCCGACCTTGGCTGCGAAGATGGCGCCGCTGAATGAGCCCAGCACGGCGCCCACCACGAAGGCCAGCAGCTTTACGTTCACGGTGTTGATGCCCATGGCTTCGGCCACCGTCTCGTCTTCCCGCACCGCCATCCAGGCCCGCCCCAGCCGAGAGCGCTCCAGCCGCCACGACACGTAGATGGCCAGCGCGCAGAAGGCCAGGACCAGATAGAACACCCGGCGCGGGTCGGTCCCGGCTACGTCGGTGAGGCCAAAGATGCCTGCCGCGGGAATATTGGTGATGCCCTGGGATCCGCCAAACCACCCGGACAGCCAGTCGGACAAGAACAGCAGCCGGATGATCTCGCCGAATCCCAGGGTGACGATGGCCAGATAATCGCCCCGCATTCGGATCACCGGCGCGCCGATGAACAGCCCTACGAGGCCGGTGATGATCACCACCACGATGAGGGCCGCAAGCCAAGGCATCTCTGGGGCAATCTTCGGAGAGGTGGCCGCGGTGAGCACCGCGGCGGAGTAGCTGCCGACGGCGAAGAAGGCCACGTATCCCAAATCGAGGATACCGGCCAGCCCGACTACCACGTTGAGCCCCAGGGCCAACAGCACGAACAGCCCCACGTTGGCCAGCAGCTCGTTGGTGAGTTTGCCCGCGAACAGCGGCAGCACGATCAACGCCGCGGCGGTCAACACGATGAGCCCCACGTTGGCCTGGGTCCGCTTGGCGCCCTCCAGCTCGGTGACGCGGGCCCGGGCCTGGCGGAATCGGCCCCGACCCACCACGGCCAGCAGACCTGAGACCACGGCCAGACCTAGGGCGCTGGTCCAGTTCACTCCACCCCGCCGGGCATACAGGCGGTCGGTCAGCGCCTCCAGCCCCAATCCCTCGGACAGATCCACCACCAGCGACTCCAGCACTGCCGCACCGGCCACGGCAAGGGCCATGGTTACCACCGCCCGTCGGCTCCGAGGTCCGAGCAGTCGCAACACCCCTCCCGCCGCGCCCATCCCGCCACCGATCACCACCCAGATCACCGCGGCGAACCATGTCGCATTTCCGAAGGCCAGCAGGTCGAGGAGTATCGGGCTCCAATTGACCAGGGGCTCGCGAAGGTCGAAGTGGGTGAGCAGCACCGCCAGCAGTGACAGACCCCCGCCCGCCAAGGCTCCACACGAAAACCCGCCCACTACCTCGTTGAGTCCTGGTGCGTAGGAGGGCACCCCTTCGCGTTTGAACTGGTGGCCCTGGCGGTATCCGGCGGCAAACGGCAAGATCAACAAGACCAGATAGCCCAAACTCAGCACCGGCTTGACTATCAAACGCTCGTCGAGCCTGACCGGCATATTGGACAAGGCGATGAACACCTGCCCGAAGGCGGCGATTGATCCCATGCGGGCGATTCGTCGCCAATCATGGGCGAACGCGGGTCGAGCGGCAGCCAGCGGTGCCTCCGGCGGTGGCCCACCGGGCTGGGGCCCGGCGGTCGGGGGCAGCGTGGCGGTCATGTGCGATCCTCAGCCGGTAGGCGTTCACCGAACAGGCCGGCGGGTCGCAATAGCAGGACTCCGATGAGCACAGCGAAAGCCACTGCGTCCCGCAGCTGCGACACGCCGCTCACCCCCAGCGGCTCAAGAATCACCAGCGGCCCCACTGATTCGGCCACCCCGATAGAGAGCCCCCCGGCCATGGCCCCGCCGAGATGGCCGATGCCGCCCACCACCGCGGCGCTGAAGGCCTTAATGCCGGGGAGGAAGCCGGTGGTGTGGATCACGCTGCGGAACAAGATTCCCCACAAGATGCCGGCCAATCCCGCCATGGCCCCGCCCAGTGCGAACACCTTCACAATGGTGCGGTTCACGTTGATGCCCATCAGCGCGGCGATTTCGGCGTCCTCGGCCACGGCCCGCATGGCCTTGCCGCTCTTGGTGCGCTCCACGAAGTAGTACAGGCAGATCATCGAGGCAGCAGCCACCAAGATCACCAGGATCTTGGCTCCTTCGATATCCAGGAACGTGTGCTTGTTCCTTATCCAATCGGGCACGTCGGGGTAGGCCTTGGCGGCCGGCCCGAGCAGAACCACCGATGCGTTCTGGAGGAAGAACGACACTCCAATCGACGTGATTAGCGGAATCAGCCGGGGCGAACCCCGCAGTGGCCGGTAGGCCACCCGCTCCATGATCACCGCAGTCAGAGAGCACACCAGGATTGACACCACCATGATGAACACCAGCGAGCCGACAAAGTTGCTCTCCCATAGACCGGCGTCGGCCAGCTTGTTGGAGGTGATCATGCCGGTCATGGCCCCAACCATGAACACCTCGCCGTGGGCGAAGTTGATGAATCCCAGCACCCCGTAAACCATGGAATATCCCAAGGCAATCAACCCGTACATGGCGCCCTGGGTGACTCCTGAGATGATGAGCCCCCAGAATTGGGCACCGGTGAGGCCGGTGGCGTCGGGGTTGGCCCATTGAGCGAATGGGTTGTCGGTGTTGATTTCCTGGGCGATGAAGGCCAGCAGTCCCAACCCGATCACAGAGACCGCCGCCACCCTCATGATGGTGAGGAACCAGTCGACGCCGGTGCGGGGTGCGCCGCGGCGACGTGCCCTTCGAATCATGGGACAGCTCCCGAACGACTAGTCAGAGGTCACTCCACTATGGGCGGGCTGAGGGGCCGGGTCAAGGATGCACCCCAACCCGGCCCCTAGGCCGTTCAACTTGCTGGCTTAGCCTCTAGGGCTCGTAGGAGAAGACCACGTTGCTGATGCTGGTCTCGGCGTTCTCCTCGCCGCCAATATTCTCCACCACGGTGATCTTGGAAGACCCGCAGTCGCCGAAGTCGTCGCAATTGATCGTGCCGATCAGGCCCTGGAATCCCCGCACACCATTCAGGTAATCGCGGATGCCTTGACGGTCGATTTTCAGCGTGCCGCTTTCCACCCAGGAGGCAGCCTTGATGGCGTCGAGCAGCAGAACAGTGGCGTCATAGCCGTGGGCCCAGAACGGAGCCGCCGGGCTCTCGCCGTAGCGGGTCTCGTACTCGCCCAGGAAGTCGACTGCGCTCATGCCGGTGCTCTGGTTGACGTTCTCGCCGAAGCGCTGGTCCGGACCCGAGAAGTACATCCCCGCGGTCTGGGGCAGCCCCAGATAGTTGGTGTTCAACAAACCGTCGGCCGCCAGCAGCACCGTGTTCTCCAGACCGGAGACGCCCGGCGCCTGGTCGGCGATGAAGTCCCCAGCAGGCTGGAAGATCGGGAAGAACAGCGCCCCGGGGCTGCCCGATGCGATCTCGGTCAGCACTGGCACCATGTCGGTGTCGTCCTTGTTTACCGCGGAGATGCCCGTCACCGTGCCGCCTTCACGCTCGAATGCATCGGCAAACGCCTGAGCCAGGCCCTGTGTGTAGGGATCGCCGTCGTGGATGGCCGCTGCTTCGCTGATTCCCAGCTCGGAGAAGACGAACTTGGCCATGGCCGCCCCTTGGTACAGGTCGTTGTGGGCGGTGCGGTAATAGCCAACGCTGTAGTTGGGTCCGGCGTTGCCGGCCAGGTCAGAGGTAAGCGCAGGCGACGTGTTGCCGCCGGAGATCAGCACCATCCCAGCGTTGGTGATCAGCGGAGCAGCGGCCACCGCCGCGCCCGAGCACGATGTGCCAATCACACCGACCACGTCTTCGTCGGCCACGATGATCTGGGCGGCGGCCTGGCCGCCGTCGTTGGAGCAGAGATCGTCGAGGCTCGTGCCGGTGTCCACGTCGAAGCCATGGATCTGGCCATAATCGGCTACCGCGATCTGGGTGGAGCGGTCGATCGGCAGGCCGAAGAAAGCCACATCGCCGGTTATGGCCTCCAGCGAGCGGATCTGGATGGCATCGCCCTCTTCAACCTCGACAATGCCAAGCGAGCCATCGCCCATGGCAGTGCCCCGGTCACCGATGTCGACGCCATCGTCGTTGCCGCAGCTTGCTGCCAACAGCGAGAACACCGCCAGCAGGGCGAACACGATGGTGAACGCCCCGCGAGAACCGGTAGTTTTTGCGAGAATTTTGAGCCGATCCATGACAGCCCCTCCTTGCCCTATGCCTTTTGACCTTTAGGTATCACCAGCGTAAGCCCATCGCACACCTAAGGCAACAATGGCATACAACGTCGCGGCCGACCGGCGTCGCGCCCGGTCAGACCACTAGATCGGGGCCAATGTCGTCGAAGCGCGGGCGACCTATCAGGGCCAGAGTGCGGTCGATGTCGGCGCGGTAGATGTCGAGTATGCGGGATACTCCAGCCTCGCCGGCCACCGCCAGTCCCCAGAACCAGCTGCGCCCACCCATTGCCGCCTTTGCACCCAGGGCTCGGGCCTTCACCACGTCGGCGCCCCGCTGGCAACCGCCGTCCACCATCACTTCGGCCCTATCGCCCACCGCTTCGGCAATGCGGGGCAGCACCGCGAAGGCCCCCGGCACCGAGTCCAGCTGGCGACCGCCGTGGTTGGACACAATCACCCCGTCTGCTCCCCATCGCACCGCGGCCTCAGCGTCGGCCACGGTGATTACCCCCTTGACCAACAGCGGGCCGTCCCACTCCCGCCGCAACCATGACAAGTCGTCCCAGGTGCGGGACGGGTCGGCCAGCTCCCTATCGACATAGGCCCCTATGGCGCTGGCGTCGTCCCCGATGCCCAAATCCACCAGGCTGCCGAAGGTGATGTCGGGGCCGGTGATCAACTGGCGCAACCACCGCAACCGCCGGGAGGTGTCCAGCGCGCTGTTCCAGCGGATGCGAGGGGGCAGCGACATGCCGTTGCGCAAGTCGCGCTCCCGCTTGCCCACCACTGGCACATCCACGGTCAGCACCAGCGCCTCATAGCCGGCGTCTCGGGCCCGGTTTACCAGCGATCGCACCACTTCTGGACTCTTCCACAGGTAGAGCTGGAACCAGCGTCGTCCATCGGGGGCGGCCGCGGCGATGTCCTCCAGCGAATAGCCCGATCCAGTGCTCACCGAGAACACCGTGCCCGCCGCGGCGGCGGCCCGGGCCGCGGCTAGCTCGCCCTCTCGATTCACCAGCGTGGCCAAACCGGCGGGGGCCAGCAGAAACGGCAGTGACACCGGCTGGCCCAACACGGTGGTTGACAAATCCCGCTCGGCCACGTCCACCAGAAAACGTGGGGCCAACCCCACCGCATCGATGGAGGCCCGATTGGCGGCGATGGTCAGCTCGCCCTCAGCGCCACCCTCTACGAAGTCGAACACCATCTTGGGCAGCCGCCGGCGGGCCTCCTCCCGAAAGTCGTCGTAGGTGTGCCACCGGCTGGCCCCCTTGGGGGCTCGGGCCAGCATCCCGGGCAGGGCGCGCAGCTTCATCGTCTCGTCATCCTGTTGGCATGGCCGCGGTCAGCAGCCGGGTTACGGCCCGCAGGGTGGGCACCTCGAGTCCGTGGCCGTCGGCAATCTCCACCAGGTCGCCAAACACTGCCTGCACCTCGAAGGGCCGCCCCCGGTCGATGCTCTGCAAGATGGACACTCGCACCTCGGTTTCCCCGACCGCTTCCATGCCCTCGCCCACGGCTCGCAGCCGCCGATGGGCATGCTCCCGGCTCTCCTGGGTGAGCGCTCGTATCTGGAATGGCCCGTGGCCGTCGATCAGCTCCACTCCCTCCGCCGCGGCAATGGACGCGCCCTCGCAGGCCAGGTCGTAGAACACGTCCCGGGTCTCGGGCATAAGGAAGATCCGGTGGTACACCAGCCGGGTTAGCCCCACCACCCCCATAGCGGCGGCGGCCAGAACCCCCTTGGACCACAGCGCGGGGGCGATGTCGTCGTGTACCTCCAGCTTGCGCCCCGGCAGGGCCTGGGCGATGGTCGCTGCCGTGCCCGGCTCGGTGGTGGGCAGATCGCCCAGCAGGGTGGGGCCGTCAAAGGAGTGGGTGGCGTGGCCGGGCTCGCCCAGGGTGCCGCCCACCAGCGACACGCAGCCCACCGCGGCAGAGCCGAAACGGGCCACCAGCGGCTCGGCTTGGCGAACCCCGTTTTGCACCGAGAAGGCGGCTTGCGTGCTGCCCCGGTAGCCGCCCAGCAGATCGGGATTGTCAAACGCCTTGCTGGCCAGCAGCAAGATGTCGCAGTCCCCGACCTCGTTGGGGTCGCTGACTGCTCGCACCTCCACCGGCAGCCGGTCGTCAATCCGCAGGCCACCCCGATTGACGGCTTCGGCATGAGCCGGGCGGGCCACCATGGTCACCTCAGCGCCGGCCTCGGCGAACCATGCGCCGTACACCGATCCCAGCGCTCCCGCGCCCAGAACTACGACACTCGTCATTGGCCAGCTCTCATCTGTGCCATACCCTAGAGCCATGACTACTCCGGAGATTGTCCACGACGTCGTGTTGGCCTGTCGGGCATTGACCGTTCGAGGGTGCGACACCGGCATCGGCGGCCATGTCAGCGTGCGGGCCGACGGGGAGGACGCATTCTGGATCAACGCCTTCGACCGGACCTTGGGCGAGATCACCGCTGACGACGTGATGAAGCTCGACTACGACGGCAATCTGCTGGAGGGCAACCGAGAGGTGAGCCTGGGGTTTGAGTTCCACGCCGGTGTGTATAAGCACCGCAGCGACGTCAACGCCATTGCCCACAGCCACGGCCGGTGGATCACCGCGTTGGCCTCCCTGGCCCGGCCGCTGAAGATGCGCCACAACCTGTGCTGTATCTTCCACGACGACCAGGTGCTCAGCCCCGACGACCGCTTCGAGTCCATTGGGCCGGCCATCGAGACCAACCACACGGTGATCATCCCCTGGCACGGCGCTATCACCGTGGGGGCCACACTGGCCCGGGCCGCGGCCCTTCACGCCACTCTGGAAGACCAGGCCCAGCTCGACGTGACCCTCGAGCCCACCGACGCCCCCGAGATCCCCGAGCACCTGCGCCTCGGCCTCAAGAAGCTGGTGGACGACCAAGCCGGTTACCTGGAGCAGACCTGGACCCTCATGCGCCGCCAAGGCCAGCGCCACCTTCAGGCCCATCCCACCGGCTAAAGCTAGGCCAGATCAGCCATAGAGGCCAGGTCGTAGGGCTGGCCGATCAGCCACTCCTTCCAATCGGCAGTGCCGAACAGCTCGTATTCGTCGGTGCGGACGTGGAAGGTGTCGGGCTCGATCACCTCGATCTCGGCCCCTCCGGGCGAGTTGGGATGGAAGGCGCAGAAGACAAGGCTGTCGTCGAGGTCGCCGAGCATCCCCTGGTAGTCGGCCGGCTGCTGCGGTGGTCGGGAGAAGTCGGTCTCCAGCACCACATCGAAAACTGGCATCCCCGCGGCCCGCGCCGTCGCCGCCGCTGCCTTGATGCCCTCGTCGGCGGCTTGGGCCTCAGCAGAGCTGGCCACATGTCGGTTGGGGCCGTAGGCGGCCAGCGAGTCGCAGATTAGAACCGGCACCCCGTAGTCGATGCCCACTGCCACATAGCGGTCGCACCACTCTGGGGCCAGTGCCGAGCCCATGTGAGCATCGAGGTGCGTCACGTTGATCCCCGCCGCTAGCGCCCGGTCGATCTGCGCCCGCCATTCCTGCTCCACCGCATCGGGATTGGCGTTGCGCCTCACCTCGGCAACGGTGCGCCACAGCAATCCGTGCTCATCAACCAGCCCTGACGATGATCCCACCGAGCTCACCGGACCCCAGCGGTAGTGCTTCTTCTCGGCGTTGAGCGTGAGGTGGATTCCGCAGTCCAGAGAGTCGTCGCCCGACGCGATCTCAGCGATCTCGCTGAACCACGGGCACGGGACCATCACTGAGCCGGAGGTGATCGTTCCGAAGTGCGACAGCTCCACATAGGCCCGGTTGGCGCCGTGGCACATGCCCACGTCGTCGGCGTGTATCACCAGTCGAGTCACTGTTTGGAAATTAGTCCGCTTACCATCTTGTCGTGGCCCTGAGTCATTTCCCGCCCACCGCCGAACCGGCCGAGGTAAGCAATCACCTGCGCGACTTCGGCTATGCCATCGTCGACGACGTAGCCGACGCAGCCACCATGGACCGGCTCCAAGCCGAGGCCATGCCCTACATCGAAGCCTCCGATGCCGGGCGCGACGAGTACGACGGTCGCTTCACCCGCCGCACCGGCGCCCTGGTGGCCCGCTGTCCCACCGCCCGCAAGCTGGTAATGGACCCGGTGGTGGTCGGGGTGGTGAGCCATTTCCTCAGCCACGTGAGCGCGATGCAGCTGCACCTCACCCAGATCATCTCGGTGGAACCCGGCGAGACCCGCCAAAAGCTGCACCGCGACGAGATGGCCTTCGACTTCTTCCCCTTCGGGGCTGACTACCACGTGCAGGCCAACACCATGTGGGCGCTCACCGACTTCACCGCCGACAACGGCGCTACTCACATCCTGGCCGGCTCATCGGGACTCTCCGATGAAGAGTCCTTCCAACTCCCCGATGCCCAGGCTGAGATGCGCCGAGGCAGCGTGCTGTTCTACGACGGCAAGGTGCTGCACGGCGCCGGGGCCAACACCAGCGCCGGGGTGCGCAGGGGGGTCAACATCACCTACGCCGTGGGCTGGGTACGCCAGGAAGAGAACCAATACCTGGCCTGCCCGCCGGAGATCGCCCGCACCCTCGACGACGACCTGCTGCGAATGATGGGCTACACCCAAGGGGCGTTCGCCCTCGGCTACGTCGGCGACCAAACCGACCCTCTGGCCGCCCTTCGGGGCGGCACGGCCAAGGCCAAGACCATCGGCTCAGTGGCTCAGTTCAACGAAAACGCCCGTGAATTCGCCACCGACATCGACGACCTGGAGGAGTCCGGCTAGCTGTTACCGGGCTACCGTGCTGACATGGCTTTGATCACCGATCCCTTCCATAGCGGCATTGTCGTGGCCGATGTCGAGGAAGCCATGGCCGAGATTTCGGCCTCTACCGGGATGACCTGGCACTCGTTGCAGTCCCTCGATCTGAATTTGCTGGTGGACGGCGAGGTTGTGTCCACCAGCGTGCGTTTCACCTACTCGGTGGAGGGCCCGGTGCAGCTTGAATTGGCCGACGGCCCCAAGGGTTCGTTCTGGGATGTCGACTTGTACGGAGGGCTCAACCATCTCGGCCATTGGACCGAGGACCTTCACGGCGACATCGCCGCCTTGCAGTCCGGGGGTTGCGAGCTGATCTACGGCGGTGCCGGCGAGGGCGGCGGCTTGGAGGGGTTCGCCTTTCTGGTGCCGCCCGCCGCGGGGATAAGGATCGAGTTGATCGACGTGGCCATGCGCCCCGCATTCGACCGCTGGTTCGCGGGCGGCGAGTTCGGCTGACCCACTAGGGGCTCGCTGCGATGACCGCTACCCTGGATCAGGTGACCTCTCCGGCCGCGTTCGATCAGATCCCGGTGGTGGATCTGGGCCCGCTGTCGGGATCGCGGACCGAGCGGGAGGCCATCGCCGAAGAGCTCTGCCGGATCTGCCACGAGGTGGGCTTCTTGCTAGTGGTGAACCACGGGGTGTCCGGCGGGCTGAGCGGCGGCATCTTCGACATGATGCACCAGTTCTTCGCCCTATCCGGTGAGCAGAAGAAGTTGATCGACAAAAGGCGCTCCCGTCACTTCCGCGGCTGGGAGCCGGAGGGGGCGGAGTACACCAACAACCGCCCCGACATCCGAGAGCAGATCGACTGGTGGACCGAGTGGCCCGCCTACCCCGTCGACGTCGAGCCCTACTACCTGCGCTTGCTGGGTCCCAACCAGTGGCTGCCCGAAGACGTGCTGCCCGGACACCGGGAGCTCACCAACCAGTGGTTCGACGAATTAGGGGGCTTGGCCAACCGCCTCTTGGGGGCGCTCTCGCTGGGGCTGGGGCTGGGAGAGGATTACCTGGAGCGGTTCTTCGGAACCCAAACCATGTCGCTGGCCAAATTCATCCACTATCCCCCTACTCCCGCAGGAGAGGCCGGGGTCAACGCCCACCGCGACACCGGGTTCTTGACCGTGCTGGATCACGGTCCCACCGCCGGGCTGCAAGTGCAGAACCAGGAGGGGGAGTGGATCGACGTGCCTTCGATTGAGGGGTCGTACGTGATCAACCTGGGCGAGACGCTCCAGGCCATGACCGGCAACTACCTGGTGGCCACCGCCCATCAGGTGATCACCACCGAAGAGCGCTACTCGGCGGGCTACTTCCATGGCCCCTCGCTAGATGTCGCCCTGGCCCCGCTGCCCCTCGACGACCGCTTCGCCGCCGCAGTGGCCGCCAGCCCCCACCACACCACAGCCGGGTTCATGGCCAGCATCGCCGAAACCGAGGCCGGCGTGGCCGATATGTCCAGTTCCTATCGCCCTTCCACCTACGGCGAGCAGCTCTGGAACTACTTCTCCCGCAGCTACCCCGAAAACGTCGCCGCCCACTACGGCTGAAACAAGGATCCTGTAAAGGGCACGGCCCGGAGCGGGGTTGGGCTTCGCTCCGGGCCGTTTGGGGGGTGGGTGGTGGTCGGGACCGGCGTCGATCCGGTGACCTTCCGCTTTTCAGGCGGACGCTCTGCCAACTGAGCTACCCGACCATGTTCTATTGTGCGGTCCCGACGGGATTTGAACCCGCGACCTCCGGCTTGACAGGCCGGCGTGCACTCCAAACTGCACCACGGGACCTTGTTGTCGCTGCCCCGGCGGGGCAGATCTGTCGCCGCCCGTAATGAAACGAAACGCCGAACTTTGCACCCCCAACGGGATTCGAACCCGTGTTACCGCCTTGAAAGGGCGGCGTCCTAGGCCGCTGGACGATGGGGGCTCTCGACCCGCGAGGGCCGATTTACGTTAGCAGCCCTCTCTGGCGGAACCGCATCGAAAAACAGATACCATGATCCCGAACCGCGAAAGGAGCACAAGGTGGAGAACGAGGTCTGGCGCTGGCTCTGGACGTGCTCCGCGGTGGTGTTCTCGCTGGCCGAGGTGTTCACCGCCGGATTCTTCCTGCTCCCCTTCGCCATCGGCGCCGCGGCGGCGGCGGTGCTGGCTTGGGTGGACGCCCACATCCTCTGGCAGTGGCTGGTCTTTTTTGTGGGCAGCGCAGTCAGCTTCGTCTACTTGCGCCGCTTCGTCCGCCGCCTCGACCACGATGAGCAGCCCCGGGTGGGGGCCAATCGGCTCATCGACGCTCAAGGCAAGGTCATCGAGCGGGTGGACGAAGATGCACAAACCGGTATGGTCCGCCTAGGTGGCGAGGAGTGGCGGGCCTCCGCCGCCGAAATCATCGAGGTCGACACGCGGGTCATGGTGACCGAAATCGATGGCACTCACCTGGTGGTAGTGCCGGTCCCTCAAGAGCAATCAACTGAGAACACAGAAAGCTAGGTAGCAGTCATGGAAGCCGTGGTCGCCCTCTTCATCATCATCGCGCTTGCGCTCATCCTCATCGCCGCGCTGGGAATTCGCATCATTCGCCCCTATGAGCGGGGCCTCATTGAGATGCTGGGCCGCTACCAGCGCACGGTGGACTCTGGTTTGCGCTGGATCCTCCCATTCGTGCAGCGCATCAGCAAGGTGGACATGCGGGAGCGGGTCATCGACGTGCCGCCCCAGGAGGTAATCACCAAAGACAACGTGGTGGTCACGGTGGACGCGGTGATCTTCTTCGAGGCCACCGACCCGGTGAAGCTCAAGTACAACGTGGGCAACTTCCAGCTAGCCGTCACCAAGCTGGCCCAGACCAACCTCCGTAACGTGGTGGGCGACCTCGACCTCGATGCCGCCCTCACCTCCCGGGAGCTGATCAACGGCAAGCTGCGCCAAATCCTCGACGACGCCACCGACAAGTGGGGCACCCGGGTGGTGCGGGTAGAGATCCAGCGCATCGAGCCGCCGCCCGACGTCACCGAGGCCATGCACCGCCAGATGAAGGCCGAGCGCGACCGGCGGGCCATCGTCACCGAGGCCGAGGGCGACAAGCGGTCGGCCATCTTGCGCTCGGAAGGTCTAAAGCAGAGCCAGATCTTGGAAGCTGAGGGCGAGGCCGAGGCCATCAAGCGGGTGGCCGACGCCGAGCGCTACCAGCTCGAGACTGTGGCCCAAGGCGAGGGCGACGCCATCCAGTTGGTGTTTAATGCTATCCACACCGGCGATCCCACTCCCGACCTCATCGCCATCCGCTACTTGGAAGCGCTGAAGAGCGTGGCCGACGGCAATGCCACCAAGATCTTCTTGCCCCTTGACACCAGCGGTCTCACCAACGCCATGGCCTCCCTCTCGGAGATCGCCCGCGCCGGTCAGGGAGAACCCGCGGCACGGGCTGTCGAGGAGTAGCCAATCACAGCTCGGAGGCCGAAGCCTCCACCAAGTGCTCAAGTAGCCAGCCCAGGTACCAGTAGGCCGATCGAGCCACCGACTCCGGGTCATCCTCGTCGGCTTCGTCGAACTCGTCGTCCTCGCTGACCTCCAGGCGGGTGCCCAATACGAGGCGGATGTCGTTGACTGCACCCATCCAGGCGGCAAGCTGCTCCTGATCCAAGACAGTGGCCTCGGCGAGTTCGGCGACCATGTCCAATCGGGACAGCCTTTTTGTCACCAGCTCGTCTCGCACCAGCTCGCGGTACTCGGCCTCGGCATCGGGATCGTTGGGCACCGCGGTGGGGAACAGCCGGGTCAACACCTCGTCGGCAGGATCGTCGGCCAGCAGCCCCCGCAGGTCGGGGGCGATGGAGGCGATC
Organism: Candidatus Poriferisocius sp.; assembly: GCA_965208545.1. GTDB lineage: Bacteria > Actinomycetota > Acidimicrobiia > Acidimicrobiales > Bin134 > Poriferisocius. The sequence goes on from OZ242341.1 coordinate 747,669, forward strand.
AAGGCCCGCTCCTCCTCTCGCAAATCCAAGGTGAACGTCCCGTCCCCGTTGGGCTCTATCGGTCGCCGCGGCGCCATCAGTCGTCGTGCTCCATAGTGGCCCACAAGCCGTGCTCATGCAGGCGAAAGACATCCATCTCCGCCTTCTCCTTGGGACCGTCCGACACCACGGCCCGGCCCTTGTAGTGAACGTCCATCATCAGCTGGGTGGCCTTCTCCTTGCTATAGCCAAACAGCTTCTGGAACACGAAGGTCACATACGACATCAAGTTGATGGGGTCGTTCCACACGATCACTTTCCATGGTCGGTCGGACCGCACATCGGTGTCGTCGGTGGTCTCTCTCACCTCCGAGGGCGCAATCTCGACGGGTGCTGCCGGGGTCATGCTGGCACGGCCTGGGCGACGTCGGCCTCTGCCCGCACGAGCGGGCCTCTCACGTTGAGCCAGAAGAACACGGTGGCTATCCACAGTAGAGCGGCGCCGGCAATGTGGGCACCCACCAGCAGCACCGGCACTCCGGTGAAGTACTGCACGTACCCGATGAGCCCCTGGGCCAGAGCCACCCCCAGCACGGTCCGACCCCAGAGCTGTGCCCGCTCGGGGGCGCCCCGGTGGCGCAGCCACCACACCAGCCCGGCCAACACCACCAGTAGCACCACCACTGTGGTCCCGTGTATCTGGGCCACATCCCTCACGGCCACGTCAATGCGCTCGGCGTCCTCATCGCCGCTGTGCGGCCCGGCGCCGGTGACGATGGTGCCGGTAACGATCACCACCGAAGTGATTGCCACAACCGCATTTCCCACCCAATGGGGCCGGGGTCGTGGCTCGCTTAGGCGTTCGTAATCCTCAGAGGACCGCCAGAGCAGAACCACCGCATTCCACAACAGCACCATCGACAGCAGGAAGTGGCCGATTACCAGCGCAGGAGGCAGCTCATAGAGCACAACCAATCCACCCAGCACTATCTGGGCCAGCACGCCAGCCACCAAGCCCCACGACAGCCATACGAGATCAGCCCGCCTCGGCACCCGCCAGTGGGATCCCAGTACGGCAGCAATCACGATGGCCGAAACCAACCCGGTGATGAGCCGGTTGATGAACTCGATCATGGCGTGGGTTTCCAGCGGAGCCACTAGCTGGTCGTTGTCGCACGCCGGCCAGTCGGGGCAGCCCAGCCCGGACCCGGTGAGGCGGACCGCGCCACCGCTCACAATGATCAATGCCAAAAGAGCCAGCGCCCAAATGGTGATCTTGCGGTAGGTAGCGGGAGAAACCCGGGGTTGGATCACGCCTCGAATTGTACGGGTCGCCTGTGACAGCCGGTCATCCCAAGCAGGGGGTTTTCGGGTCGTTTGTCGCGGTCCGAGGCCATTCCCGATACCTTGGCCTGCCCTGCGCCGAAACCGTACTCTGGGCTGGTCATGGGTGTCGCCCGCTTGTCTCCTCGCAGCCGCACGCGTACCGCGCGGGCCTACGTTGCCCTCACCAAGCCCCGCATCATCGAGCTGCTTCTGGTCACCACGGTTCCCACCATGGTGGTGGCCGACCGGGGCATACCCTCGGTGTGGTTGATGGCCGCCACCGTTATCGGCGGGACGCTGGCCGCTGGCGGGGCCAACGCCATCAACATGTATGCCGACCGCGACATAGACCGGCTCATGGAACGGACCAAGAACCGACCCCTGGTAACCGGAGAAATCTCCCCCCCAAGAGCCCTGTTCTTCGCCATCGTCCTCGAGGCACTGGCCTTCGTCTGGCTGTGGGGATTCGTGAACTTGCTCAGCGCGGTTCTGGCAGTGTCGGCCACGGCGTTCTATGTGTTCGTTTACACGCTGTGGCTCAAGCGCACTTCTTCTCGCAACATAATCATCGGCGGGGCCGCCGGGGCCGTGCCCGTGCTGGTGGGCTGGGCGGCGGTCACCAACAGCCTCGACTGGGCGCCGCTGGTGCTGTTTGGCGTCATCTTCTACTGGACGCCCCCCCACTTCTGGGCCCTGGCCATTCGCTATCGCGACGACTATCGGGCGGCCAGCGTTCCGATGCTGCCCGCGGTCGCCAGCACCCGCACCACCGCAGTACGGATGATTGGCTACACCGTGGTTCTGTGGGGGCTGTCGCTGCTGTTCAGCACAGTGGGTGAGATGGGCCTGGTGTATTTGGTGAGCGCCGTGGTGTTGGGAGCCGTCTTCTTGTACTACGCCGTCCAAGTGCTGCGCACCCAAGCGACCGCGTCGGCGATGCGGCTGTTCTCCTATTCCATTACATACATCACGCTGCTGTTCGCAGCGATGGCCGTCGACCAGGTGGTTCGCACCGGTGTTTAAGGCAGATTTCCGCCAATCCCCGTCGCCCATTGGGCAGAGTTGTCTGATGCGAGATACAGCCAGGTCGCTGTATAAAGTTCCGACCCAAATCCGCCTTCGTGGAACACGATGACCCTCACCGAGACTAGGCCAGAAGCAGAAGCGGTCGCGGCAGGCGACGACTCAAGGCCGGCGACTCAGTCGTCGGCCCCCCAGTGGACCCCTCCGACCGGCTTGGCTCGATTCCTGAGCACCGGCGACCACATGACCATCGGCCAGATGTATGTGGTCTTCTCGCTGGTTCTATCGGGACTGGCCCTCACCCTGGGCATGCTGATGGGCATCGAGCAAGCCGATATCGACGGAGGCTTCGGTGTTTTCAGCAACGCCAACGAGGTCTTCCAGGTATTCGGCCTCTACCGGACCACGCTGATTCTGTGCGGTCTGGTGCCCTTGTTCTTGGGCCTGGCCACCGCGGTCGTGCCCCGCCAGATTGGCGCCTCTTCGGTGGCATTCCCCCGGGCGGCGGCGGCGGCGTTCTGGACCTGGCTGGTGGGCGCCGTTGCCCACATCGTGGCCACCTTCTCCTACGGCGGGCTGGGCTCGGTGCAGGCCGGTGCGGCCCGCGAGCAATCGGTGGAGCTCACCGTCCTCTCGCTGGGCCTGATCGGCCTGGGCCTTCTGGTCGGGTCCGGGGTGGTGTTCACCACTCTGGTAACCCAGCGGCCGGCCGGGATGGACCTGCTCCAAATGCCCGCCTTCTCGTGGTCGATGCTGGTGGCCACCGGCGTGTGGCTGTTCTCGTTGCCGGTGCTTTTGGCCAATCTGGTTGTCTCCTGGGTGGACATGAGGGGGGCCGACGCCTTGGCCTTCGGCGGGGGAGGCGCCCCTTTCGATCAGGTTGCCTGGGCGTTTGATGCTCCCCAGGTGTTCGCCTGGACGATCCCGTTGCTCGGCATCACCGCCGAGGTGTTCACCTCCGCCCACCGCAGCAGCCCCAAGATGTTCGAGCCCATGGCCTTCGTGGTGGGAGCCTTCGGCTTCTTCTCTTTTGGCGCCTGGGCCCAGAGCTTCTTCGACAGCGCCGACCCCAACGCCACCGATGCCCACGTCGTGACCAACGAGGTGCTGTTCACCGCGTTCGCCCTGGCTATCGCCCTGATGGTGGTGGTCTACGGCGGTTGGCTGGCGTTCAACGCCTACTCGGCCGGACAGCGCCCGCAGATCACTCCGCAGTTCGCCCTGGTCACCGTGTCCGGCGCCCTGCTGACCGCCGCAGCCGTGACCGGTGTGCTGCGGGTGGCCGAACCCGCGCTGGGCGTGCTGCGAGAAGCCGACGGCGACATCTGGCGAGGCTTCTTCGACGCCATGGACGACCTCGAAACCTCCAGCCTGGTCAACGGGTTGATGAATTTCGCCGTGCTGGCCGGGCTGCTGGCCGCAGTGGCCGGGCTCTTCCACTGGGCGCCAAAAGTTCTGGGCCGCTCTCTCAACGCACCGCTGGGATTCTTGGCCGTGCTGCCGTTGGCCGGGGGCGCCATCCTCGTCGGGGCCACCGATGTGCTTGGCGGATTCTTCGACCAGCCAAACCGGCCCTTCGAAACCGGCAGCATTGGCGACATCGACGCGCTCGGCTTCGTGGAAGCCCTGAATGTAATCGGGCTGATCGGCTACATCGCCGTGCTGGGCGGTTTGGCGCTGGTGGCGCTGAATGTGGCCCGCAGCCTGGGCGCAGCCCCCACGGCTGAGGCCGAAAGTGAAGGGGCGGCCTGATGGCTGATATCCCCGTCGGAACTCCCCTGGCTGCTCCGCTGCCCCGCCAGCGCACCCTGTTGGTGGGCACCGTGTTCGGCACCGCCGCCACGCTCATGTACTTCGCTGGTTTGCTGGGCGTGTACTTGCGGGAGCGGTCCGATGCTCTCTCCGGTGGCGGGGAATGGATCCCCTCTGGCGCAAACATCCAACTGGCCCCGCCCACCGTTGCGGCGTGGACCATGCTCATGTCGGTGGTCACCATGCAGTGGGCGGTGTACTCCATCGCCCGCGACGACCGCACCCACGCCATCATGGCCACCTCGCTGACCACCCTGTTCGGCCTCTCCGTGGTGGTCACAACCTCGTTCCAGTACACCGAGATGGGCTTGGTGGCCGACGAGTCGATCGCGGCGGTGTTGATCTACACCATTTCGGCGTCGCACCTGGCCATGATCGCTATCGGCTTGGTGTTCCTGCTCCTGATGGCCTTTCGGGCCCTGGCCGGCCAATACAGCAGCCGCCAGACCGACGGCTTCGTGGCCGCGTCCATCTACTGGTACGCCGTTGTATTCGTCTATGTCGTCATTTGGACGGCGATCTTCGTGCTGAAGTAGGCGCTCAGTGTTCACTGTTGAGTTGACTCCCCGCTATCGAAGCCAAGCAGGTTTCTAGTGTTCACCCCCGGCTTCCGTTTGTTCTTCGGCTTCACCCTCGCCGCGGTGGCCGCGGCCGCCGTCTATGGCGTGGCCAGCGGCAGCGCGGGCGAAACCGAATACTTCGCAGTGCTCAACGTGGAGACGTGGGTGGGAGTGCTCAGCCTGGGCTACAAGGGCGGTATTGGCGACCACGTGGGCTATGTGGTGCTGATGGGCTTCGCCGTTCTTTCCGCGTTGGTGGCCCTGTTCTTGGTGGCCTTCCGCGACGCCGATGCCGAGTCGGTGGGCGAGCTGATGGACGACGGCCAGACCCCCGAGACTCAAGCCGATCTGGAAGCCAACTACTGGCCCGCCGTGGCTGCCTTCGGAGCGGGGGCGATGATCGTGGGGCTAGCTACCCACGCCACCATCTTCGTGATCGGACTGGTGATAGTGGGAGCGGCGTTGTTCGAGTGGATGCTCGCGGCGTGGGCCGACCGGGCCACCGCCGACCCCGAGGTCAACCGCAATCTGCGCAATCGCATCATGCGGCCGGTGGAATACCCGATCACCGCGGCGCTCGGCGTGGCTGTGCTGGTGCTGGCCCTGTCGCGGGTGTTCTTGACCGTGTCGCAGTTCAGCGCGGTGATTGTGGCCGGGGTAGTGGCAACCGTGATTTTCTTTATCGCGGTGGTGTTCGCCGTCGGCCCCAAGATCAACCGGTCGGTGATCGCCGGAACGGTGGCTGTTGTATGCGTCGGCGTACTGGTCGCCGGTGTGGTCACTGCGGCGATGGGCTCGCGCGACTTCCACCACAAGGCGCCGGCGGGCGATCACGGCGAACCCGCGACCGAGGACGGAGGCCACTAGTCATGACGCCGAAGTCCACTAGGGGCGGTGCCCGATGAGCGGGCGAGCCAGGGGCCTGGTCTGGCTGTCGAGCCTGTTGGTGATCTTCGGCGCCATTGCCTTGATCGTGGTCGCCATCGTGGTCGACAAAGACCACCCGCTGTCCACCCTGTCGCCGGTCGGCCGCCAAGGACGCGACATCGCCGAGCTCATCAACCCCATCTTCATCGTGGCCGGCGTGGTCTTCTTCCTGGTTCAAGGAGCGGTACTGGCGTTGTGGTGGCGCTATCGGGTGGCGGGCTCCGAATCTGGTGATGGCGAATTCGGTTACTACGACGACGACGAATTCCCCGAACAGACCCACGGCAATAACCGCCTTGAAATCGCCTGGACCATTGTGCCCACCGTGCTGTTGGCCGTCATCTCGGTGTTCACCCTGGTGGCGCTGTTCGCGCTCGACGATGTGAAGGCCTCCGAGGACGACTTGGTGGTGACGGTGATCGGCCAGCAGTGGTGGTGGGAGTACCAGTACCACCTGGACGGCGACACCTCCAGCCCGCCCGACTTTGTGACCTCCAACGAGCTGGTGATCCCCGTGGGCCAAGACGTGGCCCTCGACATCAAGTCGCGCGACGTGATCCACTCGTTCTGGATTCCCAAGCTGAACGGCAAACGAGACGCCGTTCCCGGTCGCAGCCACGACTGGGTGATCCAGTCCGATGAGCCCGGCCGCTTCCGGGGGCAGTGTACGGAGTTCTGCGGACTGTCCCACGGCTACATGAAGATGGTGGCCGTGGCCCTCCCGCGCGCAGAATTCGCCCAGTGGCGCGACAACCAGCTGACCCCGGCTGATGACCCCACGGAAAGCACCGAGCCGGGGGTGGCAGAGGGCTGGGATACCTTCAGCCAGCAGTGCGCCAGTTGCCATGTGATCGTCGGGGTTACCTCGCCGGCCAACCGCGGTGGAGACGTCAATGCGCCAGCCGACACGTGGGACATCTACGGCGAGGCCGACAGGGGTGACGCCGGCGCCTACTTGGATGCCGAGACCCTGGTGGCCGGTGCGGCCCCCAACCTGACCCACCTGATGACCCGGGGCACGTTCGCCGGGTCGGCGTTCGATCTCTATCTCAACGCCGGCGACCACATCCCGTATCTCAACCTGGCCGACCGGGGAACGCTCAACCGGGGTGAACTCGAGGCCTGGATCTTCAATGCTCCCGAGCGCAAGCCGGCCGACGCCGACGACCTCCGGGGGATGCCCGCCCGTACCGGCTTGAGCCCCGACGACATCGACAATGTCGTTGACTTCCTGTCCACCCTCGACTGATTGTGATTGCGAAGAGCCGATGACCATCACCGATCGCACTATCACCGCCCCCGAGGAAACTCTGGCGCTGCCGGCGGGCCCGGCCATCGCCCATCGCCCCCTCGGTGTCTTCACCCGACCCCAGGGCAGCGAGGGCTGGCAGAGTTGGCTGTTCACCGTCGACCACAAGCGCATCGGCATCATGTACGGCGCGGCCGCTCTGTTCTTCTTCTTGGTAGGCGGTGCCGAAGCCCTGTTCATCCGCCTCCAGCTGGCCACCCCCAACGGCTCGGTCATCGGGGCGGGCACCTACAACGGCGTGTTCACCATGCATGGCGTGACCATGGTGTTCCTGGTGATCATGCCCATGGCCGCAGCCTTCGCCAACTACCTGCTTCCACTACAAGTGGGGGCCCGGGATGTGGCCTTCCCCCGGCTGAACGCATTCAGCTTCTGGTGCTTCCTGGCCGGCGGCCTCTTGCTCACCTCCTCGGTCCTCATCGGCGGCTGGTTCCAGAACGCCCCCGACGGCGGCTGGTTCGCCTACGCCCCCAACACCGGCCTGCTCTTCTCACCCTCCAAGGGCATCGACTTCTATGCCGTCGGCTTGCAGATTTTGGGCGTCGCCTCGCTGGTCAGCGCCATAAATCTGATCGTGACCGTGTTGAACATGCGAACGAAGGGTATGAGCTTCTTCCGAATGCCGGTGCTCACCTGGATGCTGCTCATTACCCAGTTCCTGTTGCTGTTTGCCCTCCCGGTCATCACTGTGGCCCTGTTCTTGTTGATGTTCGATCGGCTGTGGGACGCCAACTTCTTCAATGTGGAGGCCGGGGCCGACCCGCTCCTATGGCAGCACCTGTTCTGGATATTCGGCCATCCCGAGGTGTACATCCTGATATTGCCCGCCTTCGGGATCGTGTCGGAGATCATCCCCACGTTCTCCCGCAAGCCGCTGTTTGGCTACCACTTCATGGTTGCCTCTGGCATCGCCATCGGCTTCATGGGCTGGGGCGTGTGGGCCCACCACATGTTCACCTCCGGCGTCGGACCACTGTCGGTGGCCGCCTTCTCGGTGTCCACCATGTTCATCGCCGTGCCCACCGGGGTGAAGATCCTCAACTGGCTGGCCACCATGTACCGGGGACGGCTGCGATTTACCACCCCCATGCTCTACGCCGTGGGAGTGGTGTCGATGTTCACCATCGGTGGCCTGTCCGGGGTGACCCACGCCATCGCACCCTCTGACACCCAGCAGACCGACACCTACTACATCGTGGCCCACTTCCACTATGTGATCTTCGGCGGGGCCCTGCTCGGGCTGTTCGGCGGCTTCTACTACTGGTGGCCCAAGGCGTTCGGCTACAAGCTCAACGAGGTATGGGGCAAGGCCAGCTTCTGGGTGATGCTCATAGGGTTCAACTTCACATTCGGACCCATGCACATCCTCGGTTTGCAGGGGATGTCCCGGCGCATTGCCACCTACCGAGCCGATGAGGGCTTTGCGCTGTGGAACATGGTGGCCACCATCAGCTCGTTCGTCATCGCGCTGGGCGTGGCCATGTTCTTCTGGAACGTATTCGTGAGCACCCGGAACTGGCGGCGGGCCGGCCGACCCGATGTGGGTCCCGACCCCTGGGATGCTCGCGGCTTGGAGTGGATGACCGCCTCTCCGGTGCCCGAGCACAACTTCGACTCCGAGATCGAGGTGGAGCGCCTCGACGAGTTCTGGCACCGCAAATACGGCAAAGACGAGAGTGGCCGGATTGTCAAGGCCTCTCCCACCTCGGAGGTGGCCCACGACGGCAGCAACACCAACGTGCATCTGCCGTCGCCGTCGTACTGGCCCATCGTCTTGGGCGGGGGCATCCTGCTGGTGGGCTACGGCATCATCTACAACCTGTGGCTGGCCGCCGCCGGCCTCGTGCTGCTAGTCGGGGCCATCTACGGGTGGATTCTGGAGCCGGCCGACGATCCCGATGCCGCCGGCCACCACGACGACCACTCCGACGATGGCGATGACCACGGCGACCCCGGCAGCAACGGCGGTCCCAGCGGCAACGGCGATTCGGCAGAAGCCGAGGGTCCGGAGGATCGGGGTGGCGATTCGGCAGAAGCCGAGGAGGAGGCTGCGACCGTTGGCTGACGTAATGACCTCCGAAGCAGGGGCCGCTGAGGCCGCCACCCAATCTGCTCACGCCGAGGAGCACCACACCAGCACCGGTATCTCCAACGAGAAGCTGGCCATGTGGGTGTTCTTGGGTTCGGAGTGCCTGCTGTTCGGCGGACTCATCTCCGTCTACATGTTCAACAAGGGGCGCATCGGCCCCAACGACGTCGGCCCCAACGACGTGTTCGACATCCCCTTCACCTCGGTCAGCTCGTTCGTGCTGTTGATGAGCTCACTGACCATGGTGTTCGCAGTGTCGTCCATCGCCCGGGGCGATCTGCGGGGCAACCGCATCTGGCTAACCACCACCGCCGCGTTGGGAGCCACTTTCGTGGCCGGGCAGGTGTACGAGTTCACCGCCTTCTACAGCGAGGGCCTCGGATTCACCACCAACCTGTTCGGATCGGCCTTCTACGCGCTGACCGGCTTCCACGGGGCCCACGTCACCATCGGCATCATCATGCTCATGTCGCTGCTTGTGATGTCGCTGCGGGGCAACCTCACCCAAGAGCGGGCCGAGACCGTGGAGATCATCGGCTTGTACTGGCACTTTGTCGACATCGTATGGATCGTGATCTTCACGATCGTGTACCTCTTCCCGCAGTAGGATCCGCTATGGCCACCGTCACCCCTGAATCCCCTGACACGGGCCACACCCCCGACGAACACGCGTCGGACGGCGGTCAAATGGCCGAGCACGCCCAATCCACTGGTAAGCAGAATCACGCCCACCCCACCGATTGGCTCTATGTCAAGGTGGCCATCGCCCTCGGGCTGCTCACCGCATTCGAGGTGTTCACCTACTTCGAGTCGCTCCACGGGTGGGGCGACACCGCAATAATCATCATGCTCATCCTCATGATGCTGGTGAAGTTCTTCTTGGTGGTGGCCTTCTTCATGCACCTGAAGTTCGACTCTCCGATCTTCTGGCGATTATTCGTATTCGGCCTGATACTGGCCATGGCGGTGTACATGGTCATGCTGACGGCGTTTCGCATCTGGTAGTTGGCCGATGGCCTTCGCGGCTGACACCGATATCTGGCGGTACCAGCCCCACGCCGAGGTCTGGTTCATCCTGCTGGCCGCGATAGCCATGGCCTGGTACGCGGCCCGGATCATCGCCCCTAAAGCAGCTCCCGTGGGTGAGGCCCCCTTTGCCCGCCACCACAAGCTGGCCTTCGTCGGGGCGATGGTTCTGCTGTGGGTGGCCAGCGACTGGCCGATGCACGACATCTCCGAGGAGTACCTGTACTCGGTTCACATGATCCAGCACCTGCTCATCACGCTGGTGGTGCCGCCGCTGCTGTGGGCGGCCATTCCCGAATGGCTGGCCCGGTTGGCGCTCAGCGGCGATGGAAGCGTGGGCGTCTGGGTGCGGCGGCTGGCCCGGCCGGTGGCCGCCGGGTTGCTGTTCAACTTCATGGTGGCGGTGAGCCACATCCCCTGGGTGGTCAACACGTCGGTGGATAGCGGGGCCCTGCACTACTTCGTCCACCTGCTTCTGTTCGCCTCTGCCATGTTGATGTGGCTGCCGGTGTGCGGGCCGATTCCCGAATTGCATATGCGGGAGCCGGGCAAGATGGTCTACTTGTTCTTGATGTCGGTGGTGCCCACCGTGCCCGGCGGATTCTTGACCTTTGCCCAGGGGGCGGTCTACAGCGCCTACGACCACGACGTCCGCTTGTGGGGCATCGGCCTTCAATCCGATCAGCAGGCCGCCGGTCTGATCATGAAGCTGGTGGGCGGCATGTATTTGTGGACGTGGATCGGGGTTCTGTTCTTCCGCTGGGCCGGCGCCCAGCAGCGGGCCAACACCCAGATGCGGGTGGTGACCACCGTTCCCTCCGGCCCCATTGCTGCTGACACCCGGGTCCCGGCCACGTCCGGCACCAACGGTTCCCACTCCACCAACGGTTCTCGATGATCGACCTGCGCTTGGTGCGCACCGACTACGACGCGGTTGCGGCGGCGATGGCCCGTCGGCGGATCGACCTGTCGGAGCTGGAGCAGGTCGCCGCTCTCGATGAGCGCCACCGCCATCTCACCACTGAGCGCGATGAAGCTCGCCACGAGGTCAAGGAGCTGTCCCAGCAAGTCGGCCAGCTCAAGCGCGACGGGCGCGACGCCGAAGCCGCCGAGGCCGCGGCCGAGAGCCGCAAACGGGGTGACCAGGCCAAGGCCTTGGCCGCCGAGGCCGACGCGGTGGCGGCCGAGATCCACGACCTGCTGCTGCACATCCCCAACCTGCCCGCCGCCGATGCCCCCGAAGGCGCTGATGCCAACGACAACCCGGTTTTGCGGGTGCAGAACTTCGACCCCGATTCCTACGGCGAGCACCAGCGGGTGCCCCACTGGGAGTTTGCCTTGGAGGCTGGCTGGCTGGACATGGAGCGGGCCGCCAAGCTGTCAGGGTCCATGTTCGCCATGCTCCGGGGTCCGGGGGCATCGCTGGCCCGGGCCATGGTCCAATTCGGGCTCGACCGCAATGCCGACCGCTACGAGGAGATCCGCCCGCCCACCCTGGTCCACAGCCAGGTCATGGTGAGCACCGGCCAGCTCCCCAAGTTTGCCGACGATGCCTACTGGCTAGAGCGAGACGACCTGTGGGCCATCCCCACCGCCGAGGTGCCCCTCACCTCGCTGGCCTCCGGCGAGATCCTCGACGAGGCCGATCTGCCCATGAGGATGATGGCCTACACCCCCTGCTACCGCCGGGAGGCCGGGGCCGCCGGCCGCGATACTCGGGGCCTGCTGAGGGTTCACGAGTTCGACAAGGTGGAGATCTTGGCCTACGCCACTCCTGAGCAGGCGCCGGCCGTTCATGCCGAGATCCTGGAGCGGGCCGAATCCGCAGTGGCCGAGTTGGGCTTGGCCTACCGCATCGTGGACATCTGCACCGGCGACTTGGGCCAGGCCCACCATCGGTCATGGGACGTGGAGGTGTACGCCCCCGGCGCCGACCAGTGGCTGGAGGTGTCCTCGGTCTCCTGGTACTCCGACTACCAGGCCCGTCGGGCCAATCTGCGTTACCGGCCCACCGGGGAGAAGGGCACCCGCATTCTCCACACCCTCAACGGCTCGGCCCTGGCCGTGCCCCGAGTGTGGGCCGCCCTAGTGGAGACTTACCGCCAGCCCGACGGCTCGGTAGTCATCCCCGAAGTCCTGCGCCCCTACCTCGGCCGCGACGTCCTCTGAGGCCAGTCAGCCCGCTATGGCCAGCCCGCCTGCGGCGGCGGCGAGGCCGAGGGTGAGGCTGGCGGCGGCGTAGGTAATGGCTCGTGTGCGGCTCAAGGTAGTCAGCTCGGCAGCGAAAGTGGAGAGCGTGGTCAGCGAACCCAGGCCCCCGACGCCCAATGCGGTCATTACCGGATTGCCAGTACCGATCAGAAGGCCCAGGGCGAAGCTGCCCAGCACGTTGACCCCCAGGGTGCCCCAAGGCCAGGTGGTCGTATTGAATCGCTGGGCGGTGGCAGCCCGAAGCAGGGTTCCGGCCACGGCCAATGCCACGAAGCCGAGCGCGGTCACCGGGCTTCCCTTATCTGGATCGTCCGCAGTGCGGCGCCAGCCAAGGCAAGTGCCACTCCGCCCAATACGGACACGGCCAGATAGCCGGCGGCATATCCCCAGTCGCCGTCGCGGGCCACCTGGGCCACATCCACGGTCAGCGCCGAGAATGTGGTCAGACTGCCGCAGAAGCCGGTGCCCAGTCCGAGGGCTATCGGAAGCTGGGCCCGGGCCGACCAGGCGGCCGCGGCTAGGTAACCGAGCACAAGACAGCCAAATAGGTTGACGGCCAGCACTCCCCACGGCCAGACATCGGTGGTGGGCAGTATCTCGACCAAACCCCAGCGCGCCCCCGCTCCGGCCAGCCCGCCTATCCCGACAGCAATTGCGGCCTGCGGCGAGAGAGACAAGCTATGCGCTACCGCTCTCGGCCAATGGCGGGCCGGGATCACTCCGAGGCCGAAAGCGAATCCACAGCACGATGCCCACTACTACCGCCAGCAGTACCTCCCAGAGCACTGGCCAGCGGTCCGGGTCGGTGAACCAGTGGCCCACCCGCTCGGGGATGTCGGCGATGGTCCGCACGATGGGCAGCACCAGCAAATCGCCCTGGTACTGGATTGCCTCTGACAAGGCGTATCCCACCGCCACCACCAAAGAGGCGGCGAGGAGCCAGGGTCGGGGGATGCTGCGGCGGAACGCCCACAGCAGCACGGCCAGCACTAGGAAGGCGCAGGCCAGGCCGAAGCGGTTGCCGCCCACGTCGATGATCCAGTTCTCCAGTCGGACCGATACCCGGTTGGAGGCCTCCACGAAGGGGTTGTTGGCTTCGAAGTCGTCGCGCAGCAGAACTTGGACCTCCCACCAGCCGTAGAACCCGAGCACCACGCCGGCCACCACCAGGAAACCGCCCGAGATTTTGTTTATGTGAGGCAGCAGGCGCCGCATGTGGGCGGTAACCCCTGACCGTCCCATAGCCACGGCCAGGGTCAAGAAGGTGATGACCAGCCCCATCCCCAGGGCATAGGCCAAGAACCGCAGGGTTCCTTCCCACACGCCATCGGTGCTAAATGATCCGCTGACGCTGCCGAAAAACACCGGGCTAGCGCATCCCAGCGACACCACCGCATACGACACCCCGAATAAGAACATGGAGACCAGGCCTTGGCTGTCGCCGCCCTTGGACAGCCGGGGCACGGAGATCTTGGGCTCGAAGCCGGCCAACATGGCGATGCCTAGCACCACCATGAGCCCGCTGATCACCAGCGTGATCCACGGGCCTCGATCAGCGATGGTGGAGGTGGAGATGAGCGACGAGGTGAGCGCGCCGATGATGCCGAAGAAGGCCACGAATCCGGCGGTGAGGGTGAGCCCGACCAGCAATCCTCGAAGCACGTTTCGCCCGGTATCGGTGGCCTGGTCTTGGCTTCCGATGCCCAAAAAGTAGGCCAGGTAGGCCGGGAGCATGGCGAACCCGCATGGGTTGACGGCGGCCACCAGGCCGGCTCCGAACGGAACCGCCAATTCGAGGTCGAACACAACCTGAAGGTTACGGGGTGAGATGCGTATTCAAGTGGTCGGTGATCTGGGCGGCGGTCAGGCCCCCGGTGTGCTGGTAGACGACTTCGCCGTCGGGGGTGATGAACAGGGTGGTGGGCATGCCCAGAATCTCGTAGGCATTTCCGATGGCCGAGTCTGGGTCCACCCCGGTGGCGTAGGTCACCCCGGTGTCGGTCACGATCTCCCGGGCCCTGGTGGGGGTGTCGTTGACGGCCAAGCCGACAAAGGCGATGTCGGGGCGCTGTTGGTGGATGGACTCCAGGGCGGGCATCTCCGTTATGCACGGCGTACACCATGACGCGAAGAAGTTGAGCACCACGGGACGGTCAAGGAAGGCGCCTACTGTAGTTGTGCCGCCGTCCAGCAGCTCGAACTCGATGTCGATGGCTTGGACGTCGTCGCCGGCTCCCGATCCACAGGAGCCGGCGACGACGGCGATCAGCACCGCAGCCGCGGCAAGCAGCGTCGTTGGCCGACGCCGCCCGGCCATCAGGCCAAGTCGGCCATCAGGCCGAGCGGAGCCGCTCACGCAGGTGTACGGGCACCGGCACCTGGACGAATTCGTCCTCGGGACGGGGCACCTTGGCCGGACGACCCCGACGACGCTTGCTGGTGAGCACCCTGCCGTTGCGGAACAACTGGCCGCCCCACACTCCCCACGGCTCGCGGCGAGCGATGGCGCCCTCTAGGCACTCGGCCATTACCGGGCACTCGGCGCAGATGGCCTTGGCCCGTGAGATGTTCTGGAGCTCGTCGGAGAAGAAGATCTCCCCAAGCGAGGCGTCGATGGTGCGGCACGCGGCCTCCAAGCGCCACGGTGCGTTTTCAAAGAGCAGGGCCTCCATTGTTCTCTCCTTTCGGGGGTCTTCGGTTAGGTGCTTCCTGATGGTTGGTTGAGTGGTGGTTACAAACTGAAAAGGCCGCCGGATTTTTCCGGCGGCCTCGGCAGATATTTGATCCTTGTAGGTGCTCTACGTGGACCCTCCCCGAGGCCTTCCGGTGGCGGTCTTGTGACCAAACACGCATGGTGTCGGCCAATAGCCCTGGTTAATCCGGGCTGTTTCGGCCATCGCTACGCGCGCGGCACGGCCTTGATGGCCGAATGCGAGATAGCTCTGGGCGAACATGACCACTACTCAACAGTGTATTGAGTGCGATGTCAATTTATTTCCCGATCAATTTGGGGGCGGACCGCTAGAGCCCGGGCTTGATCTCAAAGGTCACGAGACCATCGGAGGTGACATCTTGGTGGGCTTCGCCGATCACCTTTAGGTGTACAAGGTGGGCAAAGGTCTCACTGGCGGCCATGTCGCCCCAGGCCCGCTCGCTGAACAGCACCCGCATGAATTCCTCCACGGTGGCGCAGCCCAACTTTCCGCTGGCGTGGCGCAAAACATTCAGCCGCTCGTGGTGGTGATCGCAGATGTCGTCGGCTCGGGCCCCGATGTCGGAGAATGGGTGTCCGTGAGCCGGCAGGGCCGTGGTGGCGCCCTCCAGAGTCTTCATGCGCTCCAGCGAATCGAAGAACTCGGCCAGCGAATCGTCGGTATCGCTGCGGCCGGCGATGTGGGGGGTAATGGTGGGCAATACGTGGTCCCCGGAGAACACCGCGCCGTGCTCGGGATCGTAGAGGCACAGGTGGTCGCCGGTATGGCCGGGGGTGTGGAGCGCCACCCAGTCCCGTCGGGCAAAGCTGACGACCTGGCTGTCCACCACTTTGACCGTGGGCTTGGGGGTTTGGAACCAGCGGGCGTGGAAGTTGTCTCGGGCCCGGAACCGCTGGATGTACTCCCGGCTGGGGGGAGTTCGCTCGGTTCCCCACGGGGTGAGAGCGCGGAAGCTGTCCTCGATTCGCTCCAGAACCTCCTCCTCGGAGGCGTTGCCCTCGGCGTCGTGATCCTCCCTGGTCTCGTTGCGCTCCCAGATCGGGCGGAAGCTCTCGTGGGTCAAGATGTCGGCGCCGGCCTCTTCTCGCAGTCGCTCGGCGCCGCCGAAGTGGTCGAAGTGGGAGTGGGTGATGATGGCGGTGTGCACGTCGCCCACCTTGTAGCCGGCCCGGTCGAGCCGGTCGACCAGGGCGTTCCACGAATCGGGGCCGGGCAGGCCGGGGTCGACAACCGCCACCCCTCGCTCATCCTCCATCATGTAGCAGTTCACGTGGCCCAGCCCGGGCAGGTTCACCGGCAACATGGTGCGAAGCACCCCGGGGATCACCTCGGTTATCTCGGTGGTGGCCTCTTCCTGCTCTTGCTTGCGAGGCCGCTCGGTCATTGGCCCGCCTCTGTTGCAATGGAGAAACCAGCCTCCGTGGGAACGGAGAAAAACGTGTCCCGATAGTGGCGAAGCTCGCTGAGGCTCTCGCGGATGTCGTCAAGGGCTCGATGGCCCTTGGCCTTTTGAGGCGCCTTGCGAAAAACGCTGTGGTTCCACCGCCGGGCTAGTTCCTTCACGGTGGACACGTCGATGGAGCGGTAGTGCAGATAATTCTCCACCTCGGGGAGTTGGGCGGCCAGGAAACGGCGATCCACCCCGATGGAGTTGCCGCACAGCGGCACGCTACGGGGTTTGTCGATGTGTTCCTTGAGAAATGCCAGGGTCATTTCACCCGCGGCCTCCAGGCTCAAGGTGGATGCTTTGATTTCCTCCAGCAGCCCGCTCTTGGTGTGCATCTCCAACACCACGTCTTGCATGGAGGCCAATGCCTCCGGTGGTGCTGAAACCACCAGGTCAGGGCCTTCGGCGACCAATTCCAAGTTGTCGTCGGTGATGAGGGTGGCGATTTCCACGATCACATCCGTGGCCGGGTCTAGCCCCGTCATCTCCAAGTCCATCCACGCCAGCATGCTGGTCTGACCCTAGAGCCTTGCATAGGCCGAACCAGCACCGGCGGTTTATCGGAACGGATCAGGAGAAGTCTCTGCCCAGGCCAGGTAATCTCACCGCCGTGTTGGAGATCCCCATTGTTCGCAGCCGTCCTGACCTGCCGTTTCCCCGCTACGCCACCGAGGGCGATGCGGGCGCCGACCTAGTGGCCAGCGAAGACATCGAGTTGGCCCCGGGCGGTGGTCGGGGCCTTGTGCCCACCGGTACATTCATCGCCATCCCCGAGGGCTATGCCGGATTCGTGCAGCCCCGCAGCGGCTTGGCCCTGCGCCACGGGGTCACCTGTCTGAACACACCAGGGCTGATCGACTCCGGCTACCGGGGCGAGCTGAAGGTGCTCCTGGTGAATACCGACCCGGCCGAGCCGTTCACGGTGCGCCGGGGCGATCGGATCGCCCAACTCGTGCTGCAAAAGGTAGAGCAGGCCGACTTCGTGGAGGTAGAAGAGCTGCCCCCGTCATCCCGGGGATCAGGAGGATTCGGCTCTACCGGCGCCTAGCGCACGCCCTTGGCTGACTTTTGCAACCACAGGCGACACTCGTCGGGATCGAGCTTCCACGAGTCGACCAGCTTCCCAGCAGTGGACTCGAATCGGTCGATACGACTGTGGGGAATGGGCTTGCATCCCCGGGCCTCCAGCTGGGCCTCGATAGTCACGATCCCCGCCTTGCTCTGAAAGTCGACCGAGATTGAAGCGTCAGGCAGTTCTGGATCCAATAGCAGCAGCAGCGCCTCTTTGATGGCCTGGCTTAGCTCGGCGACTTCCTCGGAGGGGAAACCCTGGTGGGTGGCGGCGTGGACAGCGGCGAGTTCTGCCATGCGACCGTACCGCTTGAGCGCTGGCACCTTGACTCTCACGTCGCCGCCCACGGTTCTCAGCCTGCCATGACCGCCGGTCCCATATCTTGAGGGTACCAACAAGAGCAACAGAACATTGAAAATGGAGTGCAGCCGATATTCTGACTCGATGCTTCGAGTCGGCTTGATCGGTTGCGGGGCCATCGGCTCAGTGGTGGCCCGCGAGCTGTCGAAAGGAACAGTGGAGGGGGCTGATCTGACCGCGGTCTTCGATCTTGTGATTGACCATCCTCTCCGGGTTGACGACCGGGAATCGCTGATATCCCGATCGGATGTGGTGGTGGAGGCGGCTGGTCATGGGGCGCTCTACGAACACGGGGTGGCGGTGCGGGATTCAGGCACCGATCTCTTGGTGGTGAGCGTTGGCGCCCTGGCCGACGATGACCTTGAGGCCCGATTGCGGCGGGCTGAGGGGGGGCGACTCTTTCTGTGTACCGGTGCCATCGGCGGATTCGACATCCTGCGGGCGGCCATGCTGTTCGGGCCGCTGGAGGAAGTGGCCATCACTAGCACCAAGCCGGCGGTTGCCCTGAGCCGTCCGTGGATGGAGCAGACGGTGCAGGATGCTCTGGCCGGCGGATCCGAGCCGGTGACAGTGTTCGACGGGCCGGCCCGAGAAGCGTGTGCCCTCTTCCCGGAGTCGGCCAACGTGACCGCCACCTTGTCGCTGGCCACGGTGGGGTTCGACCGGGTGCGGGTGCAGATGGTGGGCGATCCGGCGGTCACCCGGGTGCGGCACGTGGTGACCGCTTCGGGAGTGGCGGGCACCTACGAGCTGTCATTCGAGAATGCGGCCTCCCCTGACAATCCTCGCACCAGTGCGGTCACCGCCTATTCGGTGCTTCGGGCTATCGGTGACATTGGTAGACCCCCGGTTTCTTTTCTTTAGGCCAGAAACCCTTGATGGATTTGGTGTCTGTATGTAGCTTGACGTTGTAGGAGCCGCCTGCCTGAGCCGAGGCAAGCGGGGCGACAGGGGGATGTCATGGTCGAGTTGCCAGACCAGTTTGTTTTCAACACATTTGCCTTCCTGGTCTGGGGTGCATTGGTGATGTGGATGTGTGCGGGCTTCACGATGTTGGAGTCCGGCGCGGTCCGCACCAAGAACGCCTCCATGATCTGCCTGAAGAACATCGGCATCTACTCCATTGCCGGTCTGGCGTATTTCATCATCGGCTACAACATCATGTACATCGATGTCGGTGACCTGATTGGCTCCTTCGAGTTCCTCTACGGGCCGTCGGGGGCCGAGAAAGCCCTGCTCGATGGGGACATGGGTGCAGTCGGCGACGTGGTGGACAACGGATACGCGGTTATGTCCGACTGGTTCTTCCAGATGGTGTTCGTGGCCACCGCCGCGTCAATCGTGTCGGGGGCTATCGCCGAGCGCATCAAGCTGTGGTCGTTCTTCGCCTTCACCCTCATCCTGACCGCATTCATCTACCCCATCGTTGGCTCTTGGACCTGGGGTGGCGGTTGGCTGGCCCAAGAGGGCTTCCAGGACTTTGCCGGCTCCACCATCGTCCATGGCACTGGCGGCTGGGCGGCGCTGGCCGGAGTGCTGGTGGTGGGCCCTCGCCTGGGCAAGTTCAAAAAGGACGGCAGCGTGAGGTCGACGCCGCCCTCCAATGTGTTGGTGGTGACGCTGGGCGTGTTTATTTTGTGGCTCGGCTGGTTCGGGTTCAACGGAGGATCCCAGCTCGCTCTGGGCACCCCGACTGATGCAGTGGCGATGACCATTGTGCTGGTCAACACCAATCTGGCCGCCGCGGCCGGCGTGCTCGCCGCCTTGGCCGTCTCCCGTTCCATTCTGGGCAGGATCGATCTATTCGCCGGTCTGAATGGCGCAATCGCCGGACTTGTCGCCATCACCGCCGGTCCCACCATGGTGGACCACTGGTGGGCGATGGTCATTGGCGCCATCGGCGGTCTGCTCTGCACACTGGGCATCAAGGTGCTGGAGATGGTCAAGATCGACGATGTGGTCGGCGCCATTCCTGCCCACCTCATCGCCGGTATCTGGGGCACCTTGGCGGTGACCATTGCCGCAGGGGGCCGATTCCACATTCAACTACTGGGCATCGTCTCCATCGGGGCCTTCGTTTTCTTCGTGTCGCTTCTGGTGTGGAAGGCGCTGGACCTGTTGATGGGTCTGCGGGTATCGGCAGAAGTAGAGCGCATGGGCCAAGACGTCGGCGAACTCGGGCTCGAGGCGTACCCCGAGTTTGTGCTGATGCCCGAGCCGAACGACTTGGACTAAGGGTCCGAGCGCCGACACCCCACTAGGTGCAGGGCTCCCCGGGGGCGACCGCGGGGAGGCGTCCGGCCCGCATTGAAGTCACCGACGTGCCGTCGGTCTCCCAGATCACCCGGTAGTCGGCGTCGGCTTCGTCAACCGGTACGTACTGGATGGAGTTTCCGGTGCCGTCGGCATAGGGGGAGACCACGAGTCGTTCCCCGAACAGCTCATGAAGCTGGGCTTCGGTGCTGCCTACGCTGGCCCCCGAGCGGGTGGTGATGCTCGGGTTGGTGACGTCGATCCGCTCGATGCTGCTGTTGTAAATCGTGAGCACCACACCCGATGGCCCGCCGGCTGGGGCCAGCAGATAGCACCGGGGAGTGCCTTCTCCGGGGCCGCCGGTCCACAGGGTGGTGACCGCGTCGCCTGCCTCATCCGGGGTCATGCCGAAGTAGACCGAGCCGAGTCCCACGGTGCTGAGCTTGTCGTCGCTGTTGAAGGCCGGATCGTCGAAGTTCTCTGGCTCAGGCCGCTCCACGGGCTCGGATGTCAGCACGGGCACCGGGGTGGACTCCTCGACCGGGGCGGGTGTTGGCTCAACCTCTGGTGCCGGATCGGGCTCCTCTTCGACAGGCTCCTCTTCGACGGGCTCCTCGATGGGCGCCGGTGTGGAGACGGGCGCCGGCTCTTCGGCAGCTGGTTCCGGCGTGGCCTCTTCGGCGGACTCGTCGTCGTTCCCGCAGGCCGCGAAGAGCAGAGCCAAGATGGCGATCAATGCTATAGAGCGTCGCATGGCCCTCAGCGTAGTAGGAAGATCGGTTCGAGTCTTGTAGGCCGCCTGGGACTCGAACCCAGCACCTTGAGATTAAAAGTCTCCTGCTCTACCTGATGAGCTAGCGGCCCGCCGTCACTGTATCGCCCAGACCCGCTGGTGTGGTCGGTAATATGCCCCACGGTGGAAGCCTGGGAAGCCCTGTTAGGCGACGTGGAGAGCGAGTTGATCGACGTGGAGGCCGTGCTGGCCGAACTCGAAGATATCGATGCGCTGCGCCTACGGATCCAAGCGGCCGAGGCCGACGGCAGCATCGACCAACGCCCGGTGCTCCAGCGCTGTGCCGAGCTGATTTAGCACGGACCTCGTTACAGCAGGTCCGCTACGGGGACCTGAATGTCCACCCCTTCGAGAGGGTGGACTCGCTCGCCGGGGAGGATCTGCCCGTTGGTTATCGTCACCCATCGGCCGCTCATATTGGTGACCCGGTCGGGCGGGCAGCCCAGGTGGTCTTCCAGGGTGTAGATCACCCCGCCGTGGGTGACCACCAACGCGGTCCGGTCGCCGACGATGTCGGCCAGCCGGTTGAGCCCGTCCAAAATCCGAGTCAGCAGGGCGTCGTCGTCCTCCCAGCCCGGTGGTCGTCGGCCGTCTTGCAGGAATCCCGGGAACTGCTCCTCGATTTGTTGTCGGGTCAGCCCCGAGAACTCCCTCACATCCCGCTCGATGAGCTCGGGCACCAGTATCGGGGAGTCGCAGCCCATGAATTCCGCGATAATCTCTGCGCTGGTCTGAGACCGCTTCAGGGTGGAGGTGGCCACCACGTCGACCGGGCCGAGCCGGGCGGCCGCCTCGGCTGCCTGCTGGTGCCCAAGCGGTGACAGCGGGGGATCGGCCTGGCCCTGCCAGCGTCGGAGGGCATTCCATTCTGACTGTCCATGGCGGATCAGCAGCAGACGAGACACGGCATTCACGGTAATTGCTGCTCCTTTTCGAACTGCGGCAGTGGAGGGGGATTCCCGTAGAATTCTGTCCATGGCCACGTTGCGCCTCTTCGCACACGTCAGGGAGGCGGCTGGTACTGGAAGGGACGAAGTGCCCGGAGACACCGTCGAGCAGGTTCTGGCTGCCGCGGCCGATCGCTATGGGACGGCATTCGCCGAGCAGCTTCAAATCTGCCGGGTCTGGCTCAATGGCGAGCCCGTCACCGGCTCTGAATCGGTGACCGACGGCGACGAGGTGGCTGTGCTGCCCCCAGTCTCCGGCGGATAGCCTTTTTTGGCGATGTCCTGTTGTTGGTTGCCGATCTATCAAGCCGAGATCCGGAGCGTGAGGCCATGACCCAGAATGTGGCCGTTCTGTCGCTGCACACGTCGCCGCTGACACAGCCGGGAGTAGGCGATAGCGGGGGCATGAACGTCTACGTGAGAGAGATGGCCGCGTCGCTGGCTCACGCCGGCAGCGAGTGCCGGGTGTATGTGCGCCGGGCCCAGGACGGCTTGCCTGATGAAGTTTCCATCGAACCCGGCGTGACCGTGGTCCACGTCGACGCTGGTCCCCTCGGTCTGGACAAAGAGGACCTGTTCGGGGTGGTGGACGAGTTCGCCGAAGGCGTGTTGGCTGACTTTCAACGGAACGGCCAGCCCGATGTGATCCACGCCAACTATTGGCTGTCTGGTGTTGCGGGTCATCGGGTCAAGCATGCGGTGGGCGTGCCGTTGGCGGTCACCTTTCACACGCTGGCCCGGGTGAAGGCAGCCACCGGCGACCCCGAATCGGAGCAGCGGGCTGAGGCCGAGTCTGAAGTGATCGGCTGTGCCGACGTGGTTATCGCCTCTTGTGAGCCGGAGGCCCAACAGCTTCAGAGCTATTACGATGCACCGCCTGAGCGGATAGAGCTGGCTCCGCCGGGGGTCGAGCACGCGCTGTTCTCTCCCGGCGACCGAGAAGGCGCTCGGGCTGCTCTTGGCCTTGGTCCCGGGCCGATTCTGTTGTCTGTGGGCCGGATCCAGCCGTTGAAGCGGCCCCTGGTGGCGGTGGAGACATTGGCCCTTCTGGAGCGCAAAGACGCTCGCCTGATGGTGGTAGGCGGCCCCAGCGGCACCGAGGGGGAGGCTGAGTATCGGCGCCTGCTAGACCGCATTCAGTCCCTGGGATTGGCCGATCGGGTAGTGCTCATTCCACCCCGCCCCCACCACTGGCTGTCGACGTACTACCGGGCCGCCGACGTCGTGCTGGTTCCCAGCCGCAGTGAGTCGTTTGGGTTGGTGGCCCTCGAAGCCGCCGCCAGTGGAACACCGGTGGTGGCCGCCCCAGTGGGCGGCCTGCGCTCGGTGGTGGAGCACGGCCGCACCGGATTCCTGGTGGACGATCCCACACCAAAGGCGTTCGCCGCCCAGGTGGCCGCGTTGATCGACAAGCCGCTGCTGGCCGCCGAGATGGCCATGAATGCGGCCGAAAGGGCTCGGTTGTTCTCCTGGACTGCCATGGCCCAATCCCTTCAAGCCACCTATCGCCGGGCTCAGTCCCGAGTGCCTGTCGATTGCACATGATCGATAACCCATGATTTTGGGGGCCGAAGAGTTAGCCGCTTTGGAATCAGACATAGATGCGTGGCTGGAGGATCAGCTTCACACCAACCCGACTGTGCTGACCGTGGACCGAGGGGAACCTGGCCAGCGCCGCTGGTACGTGCGGATGGTGGGGGAGGAGAAGACGGTCTCCACTGTTTGGTTCACCCTCGGTCAACGCCAGTTGCACTGCGAATGCCACTTCATGCCCGCACCTGAGGAAAACGAAGCTCGGCTGTACGAGTACCTGTTAAGGCGCAACCGAGAGCTGAACGGGCTGCGCTTCGCCATAGGAGTGGAGGACGCCGTGTTCTTGGTCGCCGAACTGCCGGCCCATACGGTTACCGAAGCGGAGATCGACCGGCTCTTGGGTTCGTTTTACGCCTACTCGGAGCGGTGGTTTCGCCCTTGCATGCGAATCGGTTACGCCACTCGATTCAACAATTAGCACTTGTCAGTAATTATCAATTGATTTCAATATATCTAGAAAGTAGATTCCTCGCGCAATGCTCCTGGTCGGTGGGGGTGATCGGGGAAGTCCTCCCACCGGCCAGAGCATTTTTGTCCGATGAGACCGCCTCAGGCCTGCTATAGCAGAGAGGTGGCAATTCGACTGCAACTCATCGGCGGGGGTCGCATGGGTGAAGCCTTACTCGGCGGCCTTCTGGCCGGCGGGTGGGCTCAGCCTGGCGACCTGGCTGTCGTGGAAATGATCGCTGATCGGCGAGCAGAGTTATCCGGTCGCTTCAGCGGGGTGACGGTGACCGACCACCCTGTCGAGCGGGCTGATGCGGTATTGGCGGTCAAGCCCAACGATGCCGCCTCCGCAGGGGACAGCCTTAGAGAGGCCGGGGTTACCAGGGTTCTCAGCATTGCTGCCGGGGTCACCACTGCGTCGTTGGAGTCGGTTCTGGGTGAAGAGGCCCGAGTGGTTCGAGCAATGCCCAACACTCCTGCACTGGTAGGGGCTGGTGCGGCGGCTATCGCTCCGGGTCGTCATGCCGACGAAGAAGATCTCGTTTGGGCTACAGGAATCCTCGAAGCGGTTGGCACGGTCGTGGTGTGCGAAGAGCCAATGCTTGACGCGGTCACCGGGTTGTCCGGGTCCGGGCCTGCCTACGTGTTCTGGCTGGCGGAGACATTGACGGCCGCGGGCGTAGAGGTTGGTCTTTCCCCCGACATGGCTGATGCCCTCACCCGACAGACTCTTCTTGGGGCGGCCCGGCTGTTAACCGAGTCTGGGGAGCCTCCTGCCGACCTGCGGGCCGCGGTTACCTCACCGGGGGGCACCACTGCCCGGGGAATCGCCGAGCTGGAAGCCCGCGGGGCGGCCGCCGCGTTCATCGCCGCAGTTGCCGCCGCCACCGAGCGCAGCCGCGAACTGGGTGCTTCCTGAACACGCGAGAAGCACACTTGAGGCCGGCTACGACAGGGTAAGTCCACGTTTTCCTTGCTCTTTCGGAAGCGGGGTGGCACTCGACAGGCAGTGCCGCGTAAGGTGAGCGGCGCACAGCGGAGTGAGGGGTGTGTTGGCATGGCAAAGCCAGAAGGGCGGGACAAACTCATGACCGTGGCAGAGGTTGCTGCCCTCATGAGAGTCTCAACGATGACGGTGTATCGGCTGATCAAGGCCCGGGACCTTCCTGCTGTAAGGATCGGCAAGTCGTACCGATTGCGCGAGGGAGACGTCGACAGCTACCTGGCCAGTCGCTACACCCAAGCAGGCTGAAGCTGCTCCAAGCCTTGCCCGCGGCATTGTCGAATCGATGACAATGCGATACGACACCATCTCGTTCCTTTCGGACTACGGGTTAGCCGATGAATTCGTCGGCGTGGTGAAGTCGGTGATCCGCTCGATCGCTCCAGAGGTTGCAGTGGTGGACATCACCCACGACATCGCCCCCCACGACGTGCGGGCCGGAGGCTTGGCCTTGGCCCGCAGCGCCCAATATCTGGTGCCCGGCGTCGTGCTGGCCGTTGTCGACCCCGGTGTAGGCAGCACTCGCCGAGCGGTGGCGGTAGAGGTGGGCGAGGGAACCTCGGTGCTGGTCGGCCCCGACAACGGACTGCTGGCCCCGGCCGTGGCCATGGTGGGAGGAGCCTCTCGTGCGGTGGAGCTCACCGCCGAGGGCTATCACCTTGCTTCTCCCGGACCTACCTTTGCCGGGCGCGATGTGTTTGCCCCCACGGCTGCCCACCTGTGTCTGGGCGCCGACCTCGAAGAGGTGGGAACCCCGATTCCGGTGCATTCGCTGGTGCCCGGGGTGGTGCCGGTAAGCCGAACCGACGGCGATCAGATTCACGCCGAGGTGCTGTGGATAGACCGGTTTGGCAACTTGCAGCTCAATCTGGATCCCACCGAATTGGAGCCACTGGGGGCCGCCCTCCGGCTCACTGCCGGCGATATCGGCCGCAACGCGATTCGAGTCAACAGTTACAGCGACCTGGAGAGTGGGGAATTGGGGGTACTGGTAGACTCGTATGGCTTGGTGGCCATCGCCGTCAACCGGGGATCAGCGGCAATGGAGTTGAGCTGCGTAGAGGGAGACTCCATCACCGTCGAGTCCGGTGGACCTGCTCCGGCCACCCCGGTCCAACTGCAACCCAAACGATCGGACGAACTGGCATGAGACCCGGAACAACCATCGCTATCGCCGTCTTGTTGTTGGCCATTCTCATCGCCGCGGTCATTCAGCTGTTCGTATTGGCCCGATAGCGGAACGCGGCCATGCCCATCGATGAAGTGCTCTATCCGGTGAACCTGCGGGTTCGCGGCCACCGCTGCCTGGTGGTGGGCGGAGGAAAGGTGGCGCTGGCCAAGGCCGACGGGCTGCTGGAAGCGGGGGCGGAGGTGGACGTGATCGCCCCTGAGGTGGTTTCCGAATTGGAGGCCCGCTCCGGCGTTACTGTGCATCGCCGGGCCTACCAGTCTGGCGACGTGGAGGGCTATCGGCTGGCGGTGGCGGCCACGGGCCACACCGAGGTCGATGCCGAGGTCTTCCGCGACGGCGAAGCGGCCGGTGTGTGGGTGAACAGTGCGGACGACCCTGATCACTGCTCCTTCACCCTGCCCAGCAGACTGCGCCGAGGACCGCTGTTGGTGACTTGTTCTACGGGGGGGCACAGTCCGGCCCTGTCACGCTGGCTCCGCCAACGATTGGAACAAGAGATCGGCCCCGAATACCAGACCCTGTTGTGCCTGCTCAGCGAGGCCCGAGAGCGGATTCAGTCAATGGGGATGCACACCGAGGGCCTGGCTTGGCAAGATGTATTGGATTCGGGGATGCTGGAGCTAATCCGCTCCGGTGAAACCGGACAAGCGCAAGCAAAGATCGACCGCTTGGTCGACAACACCTTGATGTAGGCGAAAGTCTGGCAAAACGTGTCTGTACTGGCGATTGGCATCAACCACCGATCAGCACCGCTCGGCCTGTTGGAGCGGATGACCATCGATGAGTCTGCCCTGCCCAAGGCACTGGCCGATCTGATCGGTCGAGAGCACCTTTCTGAGGCGGTTGTGCTGTCCACCTGCAACCGCATCGAGGTCTACGTGTTTGCCGAGACCTTCCACGGAGCCTTCCAGAATGTGCGGGACTTCCTCTCCGAGACCGCCCATGTGGCCCCTGAGGAGTTCAGCGATGTGCTCTACGCCCACTATGAGGCCGATGCGGTGTCGCACCTTTTCTCGGTGGCCTGTGGCTTGGACTCAGCCGTGCTCGGCGAGAACGAGATTCAAGGGCAAGTGAAAGGCGCATGGGAGAAGGCCCGGCTGGAGGGCACCTGCGGCTCGTCGCTCAACAATCTCTTCCGCCATGCCACGGAGGTGGGCAAGCGGGCCCGTACCGAGACCGGCATTTCCCGCCACATCACCTCCGTATCCCAGGCAGCGGTGGCTTTGGCCACCGAGCGTCTGGACGGTTTGGCCGGCCGCAGACTGATGGTGCTGGGTGCCGGAGACATGGGCGAGGGCATGGCGGCCAGCCTGGCCAAGAGCGAGGCCGCCGAAGTTGTGGTGGCCAATCGCACCACCGGCCGGGCCGAGGAATTGGCCCAGCGGATCGGAGGCCGGGCGGTGGGCCTCCACGAGATGTCCGCCGAGTTGGCCGTGGTGGACGTGCTGCTCACCTCCACCGGTGCGTCGTCGATGATTCTGGAGCATTGCGACGTGGCCGAGATCATGGCCGAGCGAGCCAATCGCCCGCTTTTGATCGTGGACGTTGCGGTGCCCCGCGATGTGGATCCCGCGGCGGGCAATCTGGACGGGGTGACCCTGCTGGACATGGACGATCTACGGGCCTTCGCCGATCGGGGCCTGCGAGAGCGCCGCGCCGAGTTGGACCGGGTGCGGGGCATTATCGACGACGAACTGAACCGCTATCTGGACCACAGCTCGGCCCGTGAGGCAGCGCCTTTGATTGCCGCCTTCCGGACTCGGGCGGAGATTCTGCGCAAAGAGGAGCTGGACCGCCATGGGGGCGGTCTGTCCCCGGCCGAGAGGGAAGCGGTAGACGCGGCCACTAGGGGTTTGGTGGGCAAGCTCCTGCACGAGCCCACCGTCAGGCTGAAGGACGCGGCCGGATCGCCGCGGGGCGATCGCCTGGCCGAAGCGCTCCGGGACCTGTTCGATCTCTAGGGACAACCCCATGCTGCGCGCCGCCACCCGAGGCAGCGCTCTGGCCCGCTGGCAGACCGCCCACATCGCTGAACTGCTGGGCTCCGCCGCCGACGTCGAGCCGATTCTGGTCACCACCACCGGCGACCGGTTGGCCGACGAGCCCATCTCGGCCATCGGCGGCAAGGGAGTCTTCGTCAAAGAAGTGCAGGCTGCGGTGCTCGACGGCCGAGCAGACATCGCCGTCCACTCGGCTAAAGACCTGCCCGCCGCCACCCCCGACGGTCTGGTGATTGCCGCGGTGTCCCGCCGGGCTGATCCTCGAGATGCGTTGGTGGGTTGTCGCTTGTCCGATCTTGCCCAAGGCGCCCTGGTGGCCACCGGCTCAGCCCGCCGCCGGGTGCAGCTTCGGGAGCTTCGCTCCGACCTGCGGTTTGCCGAGCTGCGGGGCAATATCGGCACTCGGCTGAAGAAGGCCTCTGACTACGACGCGGTGATAATGGCCAAGGCCGCTTTGGACCGCTTGGGAGAGCATCCGGCGGTGGTCGACGTGCTGGGCAGTGAGGTCATGGTGCCCCAGGTGGGCCAAGGCGCCCTGGCGGTGGAGTGCCGAGAAGACGACCACCAGGTCCGCGCCTTGTTGGCCGCCATTGAAGACCCGGTCACCCGCCGAGAGGTGGATGCCGAGCGGGCTTTTCTGGCCACCCTTGGGGGCGACTGCACACTGCCCGCCGGCGCCCACGCCCACGTTCGGGGTCCCTCCTTGGCCATGCGAGCCGTGTTGGCCGACGGCCTCGACGGCCGCTGCCACACCGCGGCGGGCGAAGGCGATGACGGGGAGGCCCTGGGACAGGACTTGGCCCGCCGCCTTCTCGACTTGGTGGCCCAATGACCGTGTATCTCAAGCTGGCTCGGACAGCCCAATGACCGTGTATATCAAGCTGGCTCGGACAGCCCAATGACCGTATATCTGGTGGGCGCGGGGCCGGGCGATCCCGATCTGTTGACCCTGAGGGGGGCCGAGGTGCTGGCCAGTGCCGATGTGGTGATCTACGACCGTCTGTCGGTGTCTTCGCTGCTTGATTTAGCTCCGTCCGACGCCGAGCTCATCTCGGTGGGCAAACAGCCCGGCGGACCCCGCACTTCCCAAGACGACATCAACGCCCTGCTGGTGGCTCGGGGCCAGGCCGGCCAGCAGGTGGTTCGCCTCAAGGGCGGCGACCCCTTTGTGTTCGCCCGAGGCGGTGAGGAGGCCGCCGCACTGGCTGCCGCCGGCGTGACCTTTGAGGTCGTCCCCGGCATCACCTCGGCGGTGGCGGTGCCCGCCTACGCGGGAATTCCCGTGACCATGAGGTATTCCTCCACCTCGTTCACCGTAGTAACCGGGCACGAAGACCCCGCTAAAGGCGAGGGGTCGGTCAACTGGGAGGCGGTTGCCGCCCTGGGCGGCACAGTGGTGGTACTCATGGGCGCAGCCCGTTGCCACTCGATCTGCGAGCGGCTGATCGTCGCGGGCATGGATCCCGACACCCCGGCGGCCGCGGTGCAGTGGGGCACCCGGCCCAATCAGCGCACGCTACGGGCCACCTTGGCCACTTTGGCCGAACTCGATCCCCGGCCGCCCGCCACCATCGTGATTGGTGAGGTGGCCGCTGCTGATCTGGCTTGGTTTGAGAACCGGCCCCTGTTCGGCCGTCGCATCGTGGTAACCCGGGCTCAACCCCAAGCCGCCGCGCTGGCCGCCGACCTCCGCCGCCGGGGAGCGGAGACTGTCGAATTGCCCGCCATCGCCTTTGAGCCCCCTGAAGACCCTGACCGCCTGGCTGAGGCCGCAACCGAGGTTGGCCGCTACGACTGGGTGGTGTTTACTTCGCCCACCGGGGTCAACCGATTCTTCAAGCATCTGCGGGATGCCCGCAGCCTCGGGGAAGCGCAGGTGGCCGCCATCGGTCCAGGAACTGCCGCTGCGCTGGCCGACCACAACGTGGTGGCCGACCTGGTGCCCGAGCAGTATGTGGCCGAAGCCCTGCTGGAAGCTCTGGCTGATGAGGTTGGCTCCGACTGGCCTGGCCGGGTGCTCATCCCCCGGGCCGAAACCGCCCGCGATGTGCTGCCCGACGGTCTGGCTGCCGCTGGCTGGGATGTCGATGTGGTTCCCGCCTATCGCACCGTCGCTCCGGCCCCCGACCC
Source organism: Candidatus Poriferisocius sp. (assembly GCA_965208545.1). Classification (GTDB taxonomy): domain Bacteria; phylum Actinomycetota; class Acidimicrobiia; order Acidimicrobiales; family Bin134; genus Poriferisocius. The sequence continues at coordinate 777,882 of OZ242341.1, forward strand.
CGACGCCGCCGCGCTTCTCGCTGAAGCCGAGGTCATCACCTTCACCTCTTCGTCCACCGTGACCAACTTCGTGGACACCTACGGTGCCGACGCGGTGCCCGAGGTGGTGGCCAGCATCGGCCCCATCACCACCGCCACCGCCCGCGACCGGGGCTTGGATGTAACCGTCGAGGCCACCGAGCACACCGTCGATGGCCTAGTAGCCGCCTTGGAGACCTTCTTCACCCGCTGAGCTTCTCGCTGCCGAATTGGAAGGACCCAAACTCTAGGATCGCGGGCATGGTCACCAACCGGGGGTTGTTTGAGCGGGCCCAGCGGGTGATTCCCGGTGGGGTCAACTCGCCGGTGCGCTCATTCCGGTCGGTAGGGGGCACCCCGTACTTCGTGGCTCGGGCCGAGGGGCCCTACGTGTGGGACGTGGAGGGGCACCGCTATATCGATTATGTACAGAGCTATGGCCCCGGCATTCTGGGCCATGCCCATCCGGCGGTGACCGAGGCGGTGGTCAAGGCCGCCGCCGACGGCACCAGCTACGGAGCCCCCACCGAGCGCGAGGTGCTGCTAGCCGAGATGCTGTGCGACCGGGTGCCCGGAATGGACTGGACCCGGCTCACCTCCAGTGGCACTGAGGCGGCCATGTCCGCTATCCGGCTGGCCCGAGGGGCCACCGGCCGCACCAAGATCATCAAGTTCGCCGGCTGCTATCACGGCCACAGCGACGGCTTGCTGGCCGCGGGGGGCAGCGGGGTGGCCAACCAGGGGCTGGCCGACTCGGCCGGGGTCACCCCAGGAGCGGTGGCCGACACCGTGGTGGCTCCCTACAACCAGATCCCCGCGGTGGACGACGAGGTGGCTGCCGTGGTGGTGGAGCCGGTGGCGGCCAACATGGGGGTGGTGGCCCCTGATCCCAGCTTCCTGGAGGGGCTGCGAACCGCTTGCGACCAGGCCGGTGCCCTGCTGGTGTTCGACGAGGTCATCACCGGCTTTCGCCTGGCTCCCGGCGGAGCCACCGAGTGGTTCGGGGTGATCCCCGACCTGTGGTGTTTCGGCAAAGTGGTGGGTGGCGGGTTGCCAATCGGGGTGTTCGGCGGACGGGCCGAATTGATGGAGCACCTGGCCCCGCTGGGCGGCGTCTACCAAGCCGGAACCCTGTCGGGGAACCCGCTGGCCACCGCGGCCGGCTTGGCTACTTTGGAGCAGCTCACCTCCGATGCCTACCGCAGCCTCACCGACACCGCGGTCCGACTGGCCGACGGCATGACCGCGGCCGCCGCGGCTGCCGGTGCCACTTGCACCGTGCCCCGGGTGGGAACGCTGCTCGGGGTGTTCTTCTGCTCCGAGGCGCCCGCCGATTTCGACCAGGCCAAGGCCGCCGCGGAGAACGGCGTCTACCCCCGGGTGTTCCACGCCCTCCTCGAGGCGGGTGTGGCCTTCGCCCCCGGACCCTACGAGGCCCTGTTTCCCAGCCTGGCCCACACCGACGACGACATCGACACCACGGTGGAGGCGTTCGCGGCCGCCTTGAAGCAGTAGCCGACAGCCAGTTAACGCGCTGAGGTTGCCCTGGAGACCCTCGCCGCGGCTTTGTAGATGTGCTCGGCTGGTCCGGGGTCGTCAGGATCCATGAGGTTGGCCATAATCCGCAATGCCCACTCCATGGCGGGGCGAGACTGCATGCCGATCCGAGTCAGCTGCCGTAGCAGCGCCGGCTTGCCGATCAGCCGGGCGAATATCCGAGCCACCCGGAAGTAAGCCCCGTAGTTCTCCTCTAGCAACTCTGGGTACCGGCGGATCACCCCGCCGTCGCCGGTGGCGATGGCTTCGGCCACCAAGTCGGCAGCCATCTTCCCGGTCTCGTAGGCGTAGTCGATGCCCTCGCCGTTGAAGGGGTTCACCGATCCGGCCGCGTCTCCCACCACCAGATAGTTCTGCCCCACCTTGGGGTACACCGACCCGGCCATGGGCAAGCGCCCCCCCACTGGTTCCATGAGCGGTTGGTTGGGGTCAATCTCCCAATAGGAGGGCAGCGTGGCGGCAAACTCCCGCATCAGATGCGAAGTGTTCACCGAGGTGTAGTCGCGGTACGTGGACAGCAGTCCCGCGCCGACGTTCACGCAACCGTCGCCCAATGGGAAGATCCAGCCGTAGCCGGGCAGGGAGTTGCCGTTGCGGTCCCGCATGTCCAGGGCGCTCTCGATCCACGGAGTGTCGTGCAGCGGGCTCTCGAAATAGGTGCGGATAGCCATGCCCTGGGGATACGCCCGGTCTCGGGCCGTGCCCAGGGCCCGGCCAAACCGGGAGTTGGCCCCGTCGGCCACTGCCACATAGCGGGCTTGGATCTGGGTGGTTTGCCCACTGGCCTTGTCCACCACCTCGGCTCCATAGAGCTGCCCGTTGACCAAGAGTGGTTGAGTGGCCTCGGTGCCCAGGAGCATCTCGGCCCCGGCGGCCACCGCATGGTCGGCCACCAGCTTGTCGAGATCCCGCCGTCGAACCACGTATCCGTAATCGGGGAACACCGAGTGCTGGGGCCAGGCCAGCTCCATGGTGCGCTTGTGGGCCACCGCCCTAAGGCCCCCGTAGCGGTGGTATCGGGCGAGCTCATCGCTCAAGCCCATGTCGCACAGCGACTTGACCGCCCGGGGGGTCAGCCCGTCTCCGCAGGTTTTGTCTCGGGGGAATTCCTTGCGCTCAACCACCACCACGTCGAGGCCGTGGCGAGCAGCCCAATAGGCGGTGGCTGCTCCCGCCGGCCCGCCGCCGACGACCAGCAGGTCGTGGCGCGGGCTCATGGACAAGATTCGCGGCTGCTCATACCGCTGGTCCGGCTGACGAGGCGTCAGCCCGCTGCGATCCCGGCGCTCGCCATCAGGCCGTTCAACGTGCTGGAGAATGTCCCCCCGATGTCGAACTGATTGGGCAACACTCCGTCGGATTCGAATAGCTCTTCAAGATCGTGCAGATCAGCCTCGGCGGCCCCGCCCAACTCCACCCGCTCGAAGTAAACCACGGCCAAGATCTCCCGGGCGGTGAGCTTGTCGCCGTTGGCGGGCATGCCGGCTGTGGAAATTTCGCCTTGGTCGTTGTACACCTGTCCTGCGGGCGGCGAGCCGTTGACCACCCAGATCACGTGGTCCCGCCAGTCGTTGAATGCGGCCAAGACCTCGCCGCCGACCAAGGCCGGGCCGATCCCGCCGCCGCCTTCCGCGCCATGGCAGCCAGCGCATCCGCCGCTGCCGTCGTAGACCTCCCGGCCCAAGGCGATGATCTCGGTATCCCGCTCCGGGGACTCCAGGGTGCCGGCGAAGATGATGGCCCAGAACGGCAGGAATATGAGCACCGGCACGGCCCACACCGGGATCTTCTTGCGGGTCAGCGCGGCTTGAACCCACGGCTTAACCGGTTCGGGCAGAGGTTCGGGCTCCGGCTCCAGGTCGGGGAGCTCGGGCAGAGACGGTGCCGCCGCGGCCTCAGGAGCCTGGGTTTGAGCCACCGCAGGAGCGGAGGCGGTTTCCGACGGCGGAACCTCTGCCGCCGGTTCGTCGCCGGTGGTCGCGCCGAGGTCCTTGCGACGATCTAGCGATCGTTGCAGCAGATGCTCGGGTACTTCTACCAACGCTCCTCCGGTGTGACTTCCGACCGGAACAGCCTCCGATCCCGTGCCACATTACGCTCGCCCAACGCTAACGGCCCAACCCACGCGAACAGTGACTTTGAGCCTTGGCTGGGAGGCATGGACAGCAGTCACTCTGATGTGTAGAAGTGCAGGGTGGGGCTACTACTATCAATCGCGACCGCACCCATTTAAGGGAGGACCGTGGCCGCGAACAGGCCCATAGACATCGCCGTCACCAAGTTCTACAAGGCCCTCGGAGGATGCTTCGTCCTCTACTTGGCGCTGTGGGCTTTCATCGCCGTCCACCAGTACGACGAGGGATTGGGTGCGCCGTACTTCAACGTGGCCTTAACCGGCTCCTTGGTGTTCTCTGTGCTGGGCATCGTCGCCTTCTTGGAATATGCCCGCCGTCGGCCGGTGGGCAAGTACCACACATGGGGCGAGGCCATGTTGGGCGCCGCACTGGTCTTCTTCCTGCTCTTCTGGATCTACGGCGTAGTGCCCCACCAGTGGCTGGTGTACGCCGACAGCGAGCTGGGCTGGCGCAAAGACCGCCTCATTGAGGGTTACTACGTGGGCAACCAGGGCATCATCTCCTGGGCCCTGCCCTTCGATCTTCCCTATCTGGTATTGCGCGATGTGATTGCGGTGTTGATCTACGGTTTGGCGTTGGCCGGGAATATCGCCGGCTGGATGGTTTGGCAGAACCGGGGCAAGACCGCTCCGGTCGAGGTGGAGAAGTCCGAGTATGGACGACCGATCGTGAGAGAGGGGAGCACAATCTGATGGCAAGCAGCGATGCCAACCCCCCCATGCCTGAGTTCCGCGACGACTACGTGCTGGTCGAGGTGGACAACGACTACCTCCAGAGCAAGGTCAAGCCCAAGCAGTTCATCCACATCGATCAGTCCGAGTGCATCATGTGCGAGGGTTGCGTGGACATCTGCCCGTGGAAGTGCATCCACATGGTCGCCCCGGATGCTGTCGACCTGGCGGTGGGCGCCGAACAGCCCGGCGTCGACCCCAGCGACCATGTGATCTTCACCATCGACGAGGATGCCTGCACCCGTTGCGCCCTGTGCGTGGACCGGTGTCCCACGGGGGTGATCACCCTGGGCCGGTTGGGCGACCCTGGAGGCGATGGCGACCCGCATACGCGAATGACCAGCTACGGCTACGGCTACGGCATGCGGTTGACCTAGAACTTAGGCCCGGAACGGATAAGAGGACTCAGGAGCAACGTGGCAAAGCAGCCCAGACCACCGGCGAGCGAGCGGGCCAAGCAGGCCGCGAGCCAAATGATGAGCGACATGCAGGGGTCGCAGGCCTGGTCGTCGATCTTCCGCCCGGGTTCGATCTTCCGCAAGGGCTACAGCGACAGCCCCCGGAACCGCAGCTACGTGATCATGAACAGCGTGCTGTACCACCTTCACCCGGTGAAGGTGAAGCGCCACGCGGTCAAGGTCAGCTACACCCTGTGCTTGGGCGGTCTCAGCTTTTTCTTGTTCATCCTCCTCACCGTGACCGGCATCTTCTTGATGTTCTTCTACCGCCCCACCGCGGCGCAGGCTTGGGATGACATCTACACCCTCCAAACCTCCGTCGCCTTCGGGCTGCTGGTGCGCAACATGCACCGATGGGCCGCCCACCTCATGGTCATCACCGTGTTCTTGCACATGGCCCGGGTCTTCTATCACGGGGCTTACAAGCCACCCCGGGAGTTCAACTGGGTCATCGGCGTCATCCTGTTGACCCTCACCCTGCTGTTGTCGTTCACCGGCTACCTGCTCCCGTGGGACCAGCTGGCCCTATGGGCGGTGACGGTGGGAACCAACATGATGGGGTTCACCCCTGTATTCGGCGATCAAGTGCGCTTCGTATTGCTCGGAAGCGTGGAGATAGGCACCGACACGCTGCTGCGATGGTACGTGCTGCACGTGCTGATGCTGCCCTTTGTGATCGTCATATTCATGGCCATCCACTTCTGGCGAGTAAGAAAGGACGGAGGTATTTCCGGGCCGCTCTAGAAGCGTCGTCGCAACGACATTTCTGGCCCGATCTGAGAGCCCATGGCGGAAGTTCCCGAACACCTCCTAAAGCGAGCCCAAGAGGCCCGTGAGCGCGCCGAAGCCCAACAGGGCGGCGGCGGTGAGGCCGCGCCCGAATCTTCGGGAGCGGAGTCGGCTGATGCCGCCTCCGATGAGGGCTCGGGCGGCCCCAAGATCCCCGACCACTTGCTTGATCGGTCTAAGTCGGCCCGTGATCAGGCGGCGTCCGGAGGAGCTGCTCCGGCGGCGGCTGCCGCGGTGGCCACCGCCCCGATGCCCGCCGGACCGGCCCAGCCCGAGCCCACCGGTCCCGGCGGTGCCACCCAGCGGCTGCTCACCGTGGTCAAGTCGGGCTCAATCCAGGATGTCAAGGCCACCCCCACCGACAAGGTCCACGTCTGGCCCCACCTGCTGGTGGTGGAGTTTGTAGCCGCGCTGATCTTCACCGCCTTCACCCTGATCTTCTCGATCTTCGTGAACGCCCCGCTGCTGGAGTTGGCCAACTTCAACGAGACGCCCAACCCGTCCAAGGCCCCGTGGTACTTCCTCGGTCTCCAAGAACTGCTCACCATGTTCCACCCGATGGTGGCCGGCGTGACCATCCCCGGCATTGCGTTGTTCTTGCTGATCCTGGCTCCATACGTCGACCGCAACCCCAACAAGAAGCCCGAAGATCGCAAGTTCGCCATCTCGCTCATGACCATCCACCTGATGTTCTGGGCGATCCTGGTTCTCATCGGATCCTTCTTCAGGGGACCCGGCTTCAACTTCGTCTTCCCGTGGGAAGTCGGGCTCTTCTTCGATCTGTAGGAACTGACTATGGGTGTCGCACTCTCCATCGCCATACCGATCATCGTGGTGGCCGCGGTCATCGTGTTGATCAGCGCGGCCCGGCGTCGAGAGACGATGGCGGCCGAAGGGCGGCTCACTCGGGAGACCCGTCGCCGGGACCGGGGCCGGGTGGACATCGAGGACCCTGCCGGAGCGCCCGACGCTCCCACCGGACGAGAGGTGGAGCGGGCCGCGGTACTGGCTCGTCAGACCGCGGGCACCGAGTTGGTGGAGGCCGCCGATGCGTCGGTGGAGGAGTGGACCCCGCCCGATCCCGACGCCGTTGGGGTGAGTCGCCGCCAGTTCTTGAACCGCAGCACTGTGGCCATGATGGGCTTCAGCCTCACCGGATTCGGCGCCGCCTGTGTGGCCTTTCTGTGGCCGCCATTCGTCACAGGATTCGGCGCCGATGTGAACATAGGGCCGGTAGACAAGGTGAAGGCCGACATCCAGGGCTCGAACGGCTTTCTGTATCGCGCCGACGCCCGCGCCTGGATTACTGAGTATCCCGCGGCGGCATTGCCCAAAGCCCAGGCCACCTACAGCGCTCCTGAGTTGACTGGCATGGAGGCAGGTCTAATCGCCCTATTCCAGAAGTGCCCCCACTTGGGATGCCGGGTGCCGTCGTGTCTGACCTCGCAGTGGTTCGAGTGCCCGTGCCATGGTTCCCGCTACAACCAGGTGGGCGAGAAGCGGGGCGGGCCCGCTCCCCGGGGAATGGACCGGTTCGCCATGTCGGTGAACGCCAAAGGGGAGTTCATCGTTCGCACCGGCACCGTGATTGATGGACCACCCATTGGAGTGAACACCACCGGCCAAGAGCCTGAGGGGCCGAGCTGTCTTGGGGGAGCATCGCACTGATGCACCTGCTTGCCGCCTCAACCCAGCGCAATCTGGGCATGGCCATCGCGGTGGTGGCCATCGTGGGCTTTGCCATCTACCTCATCTACAACGTGCTGTGGGCTGGCCGCGGCGAAAAGGGCTCAGAGGTAGAGCTGGCCCCCAACCGCAAGCCCTACCTGAGCGACGAGGAACTGGAGACCTCCAAGCTCGACCTCGCCCTGGTGAGCGGCCTGGTCACCCTGGTCATCATCGGGGTGGCTCTGCCCCTCTATTGGTTGGGCGAGCCCGGTCGCCAGCAGGGCTACCTGGAGTACTCCCGGGATCAATTCACCAGCCGGGGGGCCGGTCTGTTTGAAGAGTCGTGCTCCAGCTGTCACGGCGGTGGCGGCCTCGGCGGCAATACCGACCACACCGTTGCCGATGACAACGGGAATTTCGTGGCCGCCATCAAGTGGGAGGTCCCCGCGCTCACCACCACCTTGTACCGCTTCTCGGAAGAAGAGGTGCGCCACATCCTCAACTACGGCCGGCCGCCCACCCCCATGCAGGCCTGGGGGGCCCCGGGCGGCGGCCCGATGACCACCCAGCAGGTGGAGGAGCTGATCCAGTACATCCAGAGCATCCAGCTCTCCCCTGACGAGTTGGAGGGCGAAGTATTGGCCGGTCTCATCGCCCAAGTGCGAGACGATGTTTTGGCGGCCAACACCTCATTGAGCGAGCAGTTGGATGAGGCCAACGCCGCCGTGGCCAACGCGGGCGGCGACGACGCCGCCGCGGAAGCTGCTTCTCGCCAGCTGGCCACGGTCGAGGCAACGATCACCGAGGTAAGCGAGCAGTACATTCGCGACCTGGCATCGGCTGATAGGGGCGAGCTGCTATTCAATAACGGGGTCTATGGCTGCGCTCGGTGTCATACTCCGCGAGACTCGTGGCAGTTCACTGGACCTGAAGAAGAACGTGGTGCCGGTCCAGTGGTGTTGGCCAGGGGATCGGATGCCGAGGCCGCGATGGTGGCCCAGCTTGGCAATCTGATTCCCGCTGACATCCCTGGAGGCGGCGGATTCGGGCCCAATCTCACCAACGGTGCCACCCTCCGGCAGTTCGACAGCGCCGATGGGCACGTGGGCTTTGTCACTATCGGTTCTCAGGAAGGCGTGGGTTACGGCAACTTCGGCCAGGGCGACGGCGGGGGCCAGATGCCGGCCTTCGGCGTGTGCGTGGGCGATCGGGACTCGAGTGACCGCAGCCCCATCTTCGGCTTCTGCACGCTAGAGGACGGCAGCTCCCGGCCGGGCACGCTGACCGCCGCGCAGATTGCCGACATCGTGGCCTACGAGCGGGGGTTGTGAGCATGGGCTCGGTTTTCTCCGCAGTGAACGCCCTGGGGGCCATCTCGTTCGACAACGAGATCCGCGGCTTGCTGACGGTGTTGTTGGGTTCGGCCATCCTGATGGGGTCGGTGTGGCTCATCATCTCCACCAACACCGGCTTCCGCCTCGGCTCCCTTATCGCCATCTCGGCCATCTTCGGGTGGACGGTGATGATGGCGTTCCTCTGGTCGCTGTACGGAATCGGGCTGCAAGGGGCTCGGCCCACCTGGGAGGTGCAAGCCATCCATATCGGCAACCCGTCGATCACCGACAACGTGGCCAATCCGCCCCCGGAAATTCTCGACGATCTCCCCAACCCGGTGACTTGTGCCACCCTGGGCGACGGAAACTGCCTGCCCAAGGCCATTCAGATCGTCCGGGTGATGGGCAGCAGCACCCAAAGAGCCGAACTGGACTCCATTGATGCCGGAGCCATACGGGCTGACCTAACCATTTTCAATGACGCTCTGGCCGACGACGACCCCCGCAAGCTCGCAGGCGATGAGATTGAAAGCGAAGTGAAGCGCCTGGCCGAAGAGCAGCGCATCCGCAACGAAGATTTGACGCTGAGCGAGTTGAAGGGCGTCCATCCCGATCTCACCGACGAGGCCGAGCGCCTAGGTTGGTTGGAGTTGGGTGACTGGAACCTTCAGACCACCCAGGCCGCCGGCGAGGCCATCACCGCAGCCAGCGACTATCTGGCCCAGGCCGATCTGGGCTTTGGCGAGACCGACGAGCAGAGCAACACCTTTGTGGTGCTGGACGCCTACCAGCAGGGAGGCAAGCCGAAGCGGCTCAACAACGGGGTGTGGGAGCGGGTCAGCAACAAGGTCATCACCAGTGCGATGCCCCGCCATCCCACCAACTACACGGTGGTGCAAGTCCAGCGGTCGGAATATCATCCGCCGGTAGCCGGTCAAGCCCCGCCCCCCACGGTGGTTGATCCCAACGAGCCGGTCATCTCGGTGCTCATGCAACGCAACCTAGGCCGGTTCCGCCTGCCCAGTATTCTGGTCACCATCGGCTCGGGACTGTTGTTCTTGGCGTCGCTGCTGATGCTCCACACCCGCGACCTGGAAGTCCGCCGTCGCCTGGAGGGCGAAGGCGCGGCCCCATGATCGAATTGGGGGGGTAGTCCGCGATGACCGGCCAGTACCTGCCGATCTTCGCCCTCGGAGTCTTGGCCGTGCTGTTTGCTGCTTTGAGCTTCGGAGCTTCCCGTCTGCTAGCCCCCCGACGCCAGACCAAGGCCAAGCTGGCCCCCTACGAGTGCGGAGTGGAGGAGAGCACCGACGCCCCGGAGCGATTCGGGGTCCGGTTCTTCCTCATCGCCATGATCTTCATCGTCTTCGACATCGAGATCATCTTCTTATACCCGTGGGCCGTGTCTTACCGGGGACTGGGGTTGTTCGGACTGGTGGCCATGGGGATTTTCGCCTTGGCGGTGTTTGAGTCTTTCGTCTACCTCATCGGAAACGGTGCTCTCGATTGGGGCCCCTCCCGACCGATATGGCGACGCGACCCCCGGGTTTCGGCCCGCCGCACCAGCGACACCACTATCCGCCGGGTAGGCCTGGACGGTCGAGGCGCCCCGGAGGAGGCGGCATGAGACTTCGGGGGCGTCAGCTGCGACGGAGGGGTTGCAAATGAAGCTGCCACTCGTAGGTGATCCCAAGGCCATCGCCGACCGCGGGCTTGAGGGGGTCGACCACAACTTCGTGACCGGCAAACTCGAAGACCTGGTCAAGTGGTCTCGGGCTCGAAGCTGCTGGCCGGCCACCTTCGGCCTGGCCTGCTGTGCCATCGAGATGATGGCCACCGGCGGTGCCCATTACGACTTGGCCCGCTACGGCATGGAGGTGTTCCGGGCTTCTCCCCGCCAGGCCGACCTGATGATCGTGGCCGGCCGGGTCTCCCAGAAGATGGCGCCCATCCTCCGCCGGATCTACGACCAGATGATGGAGCCCAAATGGGTGATCTCCATGGGGGTGTGCGCCTCCAGCGGTGGCATGTTCAACAACTACGCCATCGTGCAGGGGGTGGACCAGATCGTGCCGGTGGATGTGTACGCCCCCGGCTGCCCGCCCGGCCCGGAAACCCTCATGCACGCCATCTTGACCCTCCACGACAAGATCACCACCGGGGAGATCACCCGTCGCCGTGATGAGACCGGGGCCGGTGCCAACCTCACCGTCGACCAACGCGACGGTCAATCATCAACGGGCGTGGTAATTCGTACATGAACGATTCGGTGCGACACGTGCCCCGCGACCAGCTCACCGAGACGGTGGCCGGCTTGCGCGACGAGGGCTATGTGTCGGTGCTCGACGTGACCGCAGTGGACTATCTGGAGCATCCGGGCCGCACCGACCTGCCCCCCGAGGTGGCCCCCGAGCGGTTCGAGCTGGTGGTCACCCTTATCTCCCACGCCGCGCCGGGCCGCATCAGGCTGCGGGTTCAAGTGCCGGCCGACGATCCCACCGTCGCCACCCTGTTCGACCTGTACCCCGGCACCGAGGCCCTAGAACGGGAGGTGGCCGACATGTTCGGCATCGTCTTCGAGGGCCATCCCGACCCCAGCCGCATCCTCATGCCCCCCGACTGGGAAGGCCACCCGCTGCGCAAAGACTTCTCGGTGGGGCAAATCCCCGTTCAATTCAAGGCCACCCGATGACCACCACCGACGCTAGCGACACTGATATAGGCGCCACCGACGCAGCCGTTCGCCGCCGTGACGACAGCGCCGTGCTCCGCATAAGCGAGGACGACGGCGAGCGCTTGGAGGCCGAATCCAACGCCAGCGACACCAGCATGATCATGAACATGGGGCCTCAGCACCCCAGCACCCATGGCGTTCTGCGGCTCATGCTGGAGATGGAGGGGGAGACGGTGATGCGGTCCAAACCGGTCATCGGCTACCTCCACACCGGCATGGAGAAGACCGCCGAGACCCTCACCTATCTCCAAGGCCCGACCAACGTCACCCGCATGGACTACGCCTCCCCGCTGTTCAGCGAGCTTGCCTTCTCGATGGCCACCGAATCGCTCTTGGGCCTGGAGGTTCCTCCTCGAGCAGTCTGGATCAGGATGCTGATGTGCGAGCTGAACCGCATCAGCTCCCATCTCCTGTTCCAGGCCACCAACGGTATGGACATCGGCGCGGTGTCGATGATGATCTACGGCTGGAGGGAGCGAGAGGAGGCCCTTCGCCTGCTGGAGACCATCACCGGCTTGCGGATGAACCACAACTACATCCGACCCGGCGGCGTGGCCGCCGACCTGCCCGACGGCTGGCGCGACGAGGTTCTCACCCTCATCGACGCCCTGCCCGCCCGGCTCAACGAGTTCGACACTCTGCTAACCGGCCAGCCCATCTACCGGGAGCGGTTGCAGGGCGTGGGGGTGATCAACACCGCCGAGTGTCTGGCCTTGGGGGTGACGGGGCCCATCCTGCGCTCCACCGGCTACGCCTGGGACCTGCGCCGGGACATGCCCTATCTGGCCTACGACCAGTTGGACTTCGACGTGGTGGTGGGTACTTATGGCGACTGCTTCGACCGCTATGCCATCCGGCTGAACGAGATCAGGGAGTCCATCCGCATCTTGGCCCAGATCCTCGACCAGATGCCGTCGGGCGACTATCGGGTGCAGGATAAGAAGGTCACTCCGCCGCCCCGGGCCCGCATCGACGAGTCGATGGAGGCGTTGATCCACCACTTCAAGATCTTCACCGAGGGGTTCAAGGTGCCCGCCGGCGAGGTGTACGCCGCAGTGGAGTCGCCCCGGGGCGAGCTGGGCTGCTACATGGTGTCGGACGGCTCTGCGGTGCCCTACCGCATGCATATCCGCGGCCCCAGCTTTGTGAACCTGCAAACCCTGCCCCACCTGATGCAGGGCGGCATGGTGGCCGACGCGGTGGCCATCATCTCCTCAGTCGACCCGATCATGGGGGAGGTGGACCGCTAGCCATGGCCCGTCTTAATGCCAACAACCTCTCGGTCGCCCAGGAGATCTTAAGCCGGTATCCGATTCCCCGTTCCGCGCTCATTCCCCTGCTGCACCTGGCCCAAGAACAAGACGGCTACGTCACCGAGGACGCCATGGCCCACATTGCCGAGTTGGTAGGGGTCACCCCGGCTGAGGTGATGGGAACGTGCAGCTTCTATGAGATGCTCAAGCGGGAGCCGGTGGGCGACTACATGGTCAACATCTGCAACGGCATCTCCTGTCATCTGCTGGGCTCGTCGGAGTTGATCCACCACGCCGAGGCCACCTTGGGGGTCAGGCCCGGCGGTACTACCGACGACGGCAAGATCACCCTGGAAGCGGTGGAGTGCATCGCCGCCTGCACCGAGGCTCCCTGCCTCCAGGTCAACTACCGCTACCGCAACCAGGTCACCACCGATGAATTCGACCAGTTAGTTGATGACCTGCGGGCCGGGACCGCAGGAGTGGCTCCCCACGGCCAGTTGGCCAAGGTACGCCAGCACATCGGCGATGACCGCCGGGCCGGGGTGTCGCCCCCCGACGGCCAGGGCGAGCCGGCCTGGATGGCCCGCAACCCCTCCGACAATGGAGACGGCTCGTGAGCGCGCCCGCCCCCTCCGATCTGCGGATCATCACCTCCCGCTTCGACACCGAAGACGGCCACACCCTGGCCGGTTACGAGCGCACCGGTGGCTATGCCGGGCTGCGACGAGCCCTGGAGATGGCCCCGGCCGACGTCCACGGCGAGGTTCGCACCGCCAGCCTGCTGGGCCGGGGTGGTGCCGGCTTCCCCGCCGGGGTCAAATGGGGCTTCTGCCCACCCGGCGTGTGGCCCCGCTATCTGGTGGTGAACGGCGACGAGTCTGAGCCTGGCACCTACAAGGACCGCCTCCTTATGGAGCGCGATCCCCACCAGCTCATCGAGGGCTGTTTGATCGCCTGTTATGCCCTCGGGCTCTCCCAGTGCTTCCTGTATGTGCGCGGCGAGATGGCCCACGCCCAAGAGCGGCTAGCTGCCGCCCTCAACGAGGCCTACGAGGCGGGTTACGTGGGCGCCAACGTGCTGGGCGCCGAGGACTTCTCGGTAGACATCACCCTGCACTGGGGGGCCGGGGCCTACATCGTGGGAGAGGAGACCGCTCTCATCGAGAGCCTGGAGGGCGACCGGGGAATGCCCCGGCTCAAGCCCCCCTATTTCCCGGCGTCCATCGGCCTCTACGGCAAGCCCACCATCGTGAACAACGTGGAGACCCTGGCCAATCTGCCCTGGATCGTGTCCAACGGTGGGGCCGCGTTTGCTGCCATGGGGGCGGACAGCTCCACCGGCACCCGGGTGTTTGCGGTGTCGGGCCATGTGGCCACCCCCGGGGTGTTCGAGGTGCCCTTCGGCACCACCACCTTCCGCGACATCATCTTCGATCCCCGCTACGCCGGCGGCATGCGCCCGGGCCGCACCCTCAAGACGTTCATTCCCGGCGGCGCGTCGGCCCCGTGGTTCTTCGAGGAGCACCTCGACTTGCCCTTGGAGAAGACCACCGTCGATCAGGCCGGATCGATGCTGGGCTCGGGCGCCATCGTGGTCATGGACGACACCACCGACGTGGTGAAGGCCTGCCACAACGTGGTGCGGTTCTTCGCCCGGGAGTCCTGTGGCAAGTGCACGCCCTGTCGGGAGGGAACATCCTGGCTGGAGAAGATCCTCAGCCGAATTCTGGCCGGCCAGGGCCGCCCCCAGGACCTAGACCTCCTCATGGACGTGTGCGACAACATCAGCCCCGGCATCAATTGGCCCCCCCGCCAAACCACCATCTGTCCGCTGGGCCCGTCGGCCGTGTCGCCCATCGCTTCGGCCCTGGAGCGATTCCGCGGCGAGTTCGAGGCCTATCTGCCCGCCACCGCGGTCGCGGTAACGACGAGCGCGGGAGCCATGTCGTGAGCGAGAACGAGACTGTGGTCAACATCACCGTCAACGGCCAGCCGGTGGAGGCCCAGCCCGGCGAGTGGGTAATTGCCGCCGCCGAGCGGGCCGGGGTGTACATCCCCCACTTCTGCTACCACCCCCGCATGAATTCGGTGGGCATGTGCCGCATGTGCATCGTGGACATCGACACCGGACGTGGCCCCGCCCTGCAACCCTCCTGCATGGTCGCAGTGAGCGAGGGCATGGTGGTGGACACCACCTCCGATCAAACCCGCAAAGCCCAAGACGGCGTGCTGGAGTTTCTGCTGCTGAACCACCCCCTCGACTGCCCGGTGTGCGACAAGGGCGGCGAGTGCCCCCTCCAAGACCAGACCATGGCCTACGGCCCCGGCGAGAGCCGGTTCGTGGAGGAGAAGCGCCACTTCGAAAAGCCCATCCCGGTGAACGACCTGGTTTATCTCGACCGAGAGCGCTGCATCCTGTGCGACCGCTGCACCCGGTTCGCCGATGAGGTAGCTGGCGATCCGCTCATCACCTTCCAAGACCGGGGCGACCAAACCCAGGTTAACACCTTTCCCGACCTGCCCTTCTCCTCCTACTTCAGCGGCAACACCGTGCAGATCTGCCCGGTCGGAGCGCTCACCGCGGTGCCCTATCGGTTCAAGGCCCGCCCCTGGGACCTCACCGAGGTGGAGTCCACCTATCCCAATCCGATGGGCGACCGGGTGGTGGTTCAGGCCTCCCGGGATCAGGTGTTGCGCTATCAGGGGGTAGACAGCGACGCGGTCAACTGGGGATGGTTGACCGACAAGGACCGTTTTTCTTTCGAGGCCACTGCCAGCGAGCTTCGGCTTCAGACCCCGCTGCTTCGGGGCACACCATTGGGCCGACCCGACCCCGGCGGCAGCGAGCTGGTCGAGACTTCCTGGGGCCAGGCCCTCAGCCAGGCCGCCGACGCCATCAAGGGGGCGGTGGCTGGCAATGGCCCCCAATCGGTGGCGGTGCTGGGCGGGGCTCGGCTGACCAACGAAGACCAGTACGCCTGGGCTCGGCTGACCAAAGGCGTCATCGGAACCGACAACGTCGACGCCCAACTCGACGACGGTCTGCCCGCCGATGTGGTGTTGGGCCTGCCCCGGGCCACCATCAACCGGGCTTGCACACCGGGCGGCACTGTCATCCTGCTGGCCCCCGATCCCAAAGAGGAGCAGGGCACCCTGTACCTGCGCTTGCGCCACGCCGTGGTCAACGACGGGGTGCAGCTCATCGAGATCACTCCCCAGGCCACCGGGCTGAGCCACCTGGCTGCCCACCGATTGCACCACCGTCCAGGTGAGGCCGCCGCAGTAGCCGCAGCACTGGTGGGCGGCGACATCGACCCCGGACCCGACGGAGATATCGGCGGCGCACCCGCCGCCGCTGTGGCTGCCGCGGCCACGGCGCTGGCCGACCGCGCCGACCAGCCCATTACCGTGATACTGGGCCGCCCCTCGTTGGCGGAGTCGGCCGATTTCACTTTGGATGCGACGGCCGAGCTGGCTCGGTTCGCCAACCTCCTCAACGCCGGCGGGCGACCGGGTATCGCGTTTCTGCCCGCGCTGCACCGAGGCAACGTGTTGGGAGCACTCGACATGGGCTTGGCCCCCGGCCTGCTGCCCGGACGAACAACCCTGGCCGACGGCAGCTCGGCATTGGCCGATTCGTGGGGCTCGGTGCCTGCTGCCCCGGGTGAGGACGCCCGCGGCATCCTGAAAGCCGCCGCCGATGGCCAAATCGACGTGCTGATACTGCTGGGCGCCGATCCGCTGGGCGACTTCCCTAACGCCGAGCAAGCTGAAGAAGCCCTCAGCCGGGTGGGCACGATCATCGCCTCTGATCTGTTCCTCAACCCGTCTACGGCCCGGGCCCACATCGTGTTCCCCGCTGCCGGATTCGCCGAACGCCAGGGCACCCACACCAACCTGGAAGGGCGGATCACCAGCCAGCGCCAGATCATCACCCCGCCGGGCACGGCCCGAGCCGACTGGGCCATCGCCACCGAATTGGCCCGGCAGCTCGGTGCTGACTTCGGATTCGGCTCTCCTGAGGAAGTGTGGGAGGAGATCGCCCGGGTGGCCCCGTCGCACCGGAACCTGTCCTTAGAAACGATCGAGGCTGCTGACGACGGTGTTGTTGTCGCCGACAGCTCCATCGAATTCACCCCGCCCGAAGCCCCCACCTCGGCGCCGCATATCGATGCTTACAGCCTGCGGCTGGTGTCGGCTCGGCGCATGTACGACCGGGGCACCCTGGTTCAGCACGCCGGTTCGCTGGCCGCTTTGGCGCCGGCCGCGGTCCTGTCGGTCAATCCCTACGACTTCGACCGGGTAGGGGTGGAGCCAGGAACCGACGTACAGGTGATATCCCACGTGGGAGAAATGGACATGCCGGTGGTGGCCGACCCCGGCGTTCCCCGGGGGACCGCGGCGTTCGGCTACAACTACCCCGACCTGGATGTGAGGGAACTGGTCGATCCTGAGGCCGTGGTCACCGACTTGAGGATCCAAACCCGATGACGGCGGTTCTCGGACCTAGCGTGTTTGGCCTCGACCCCCTTTATGTCGGCGGGGTGGGGTTGGCCGAGGTGCTGATCACCCTGCTGAAGGTGGGGGTGGCCTTCGCCTTTCTCCTGGTGGCCGTGATGCTGATGATCTGGTTCGAGCGCAAGCTCATCAGCGACATGCAGAACCGCATCGGCCCCAACCTGGCCGGACCGTTCGGCATCTTCCAGACGCTGGCCGACGGCATCAAGCTGTTCTTCAAAGAAGACCTCGTTCCCGAGCAGTCCGATCGCTTGGTGTTCAAGCTGGCTCCCTACCTGTCGCTGGTGCCCGCCTTCTTGGTGTTCGCCGTGGTCCCGGTGGGGGGCGACTTCAGCGGCGGCAACGGCCGAGTTTCCCTGTTCGGCCATGAGACCTTCCTTCAGGTGTCCGATCCTCCGGTGGGAATCCTGTTGGTGCTGGCTATGTCGTCGGTGGCCGTGTACGGGGTGATGCTGGCCGGCTGGTCGTCGGGGTCCAAGTATCCGCTGCTGGCTTCGGTGCGGGCTTCGGCCCAGATGGTGTCTTATGAGGCTGCATTGGGGTTGTCGCTGGCTGCCGTGCTGCTGAAGTCGGGCAGCCTGTCCACCCACAACATCGTGGCCGAACAGTCGGTGTGGAACTGGAACCTTTGGGTCACCTGGGTGGTGCCCATGGTGATCTTCTTGATCGCGGCCACCGCCGAGCTGAACCGGCCCCCGTTCGACTTGGTGGAGGCCGAGCAGGAGTTGGTCGGCGGATTCCACACCGAATACAGCTCCCTCCGGTTCGCCTTGTTCTTCCTGGCCGAGTTCATGAACACCATCACCATGTCGGCCATCATCGTGACGCTGTTCCTGGGCGGCCCCAACGGTCCCGACTTCACCACGGTGGGCTGGCTGTCGGGCCTGCTGTGGTTCTTCATCAAGCTGATGCTGTTCCTGTTCGCTTTCGTATGGCTGCGGGCCACCCTGCCCCGCTTCCGCTACGACCAGCTCATGGACTTGGGCTGGAAGCTGCTCATTCCCCTTTCGCTGGGCTGGCTGCTGGTGCTGGCCTCCTATGACGTGGCCGGCGACCGGGGCTGGAACCGAGCCGCAGCGGTGATTGTGATGGTGGCCATCATGGCCGCGCTGGCCGGATTGCTGGCCCTGGCCCTGCGGGCTGCCCGCCAGCGCCGAGAGCTCGATCCCCAAGGAGGGTTTGCCTAATGGGATACCTCCAGGGATTCGCAGTCACGCTGCGCAAGCTGCTCAAGGGCACCGCCACCGGCCGGGTGGTCACCACCGAGTACCCCGATGAGAAGCGACCCAAGCCTGAGCGCTTCCACGGCCGCCACGTGCTCAACCGATATGAGGACGGCATGGAGAAGTGCATCGGGTGCGAGCTGTGTGCCGGCGTCTGCCCGGCTCGCTGCATCTACGTGCGAGGGGCCGACAACCCGCCCGACGATCCGGTGTCGCCCGGGGAGCGCTTCGGCTACGTGTACGAGATCAACTACCTGCGGTGCATCCACTGCGATCTGTGCGTGGAGGCCTGTCCCACCGAGGCCATCACCGAGTCGAAGCTGTTCGAGTTTTCGTTCACCAACCGGTCCGACGCCATCTACACCAAAGACGAGCTGGTAGTGGGCGACGACGGCCGGCCCCAGCAGCTTCCCTGGGAGCACTGGGAACCCGGCGACGACGAGCACACCTCGGCGTGGGTGCGGGCCACGTCCCCGTCGGGGCAGGCCGCCTACGAGGGCAAGGTGGCCTGGTCGGGCGAGCTGGGCTACGGCATCCGCTCTCCTGAACAGGGCCAGACGGCTGACGACGAGGATGACGCCGACGCCGCCGACCATAGCCAGCACCATCACGACGACCACGACCACGGCCATGACGATGAAGGGCACGACGACCAAGGGGGCCATCACTGATGGAGACCGCGGTCTTCATCGTGTGCGCGGTCATCGTGCTGGCCGGGGCGCTGGGCGTGGTGCTGGCCCGCAATCCAGTCCACGCCGCGTTGAGCCTGGTGGGGACGCTGTTCGGCATGGCTGTGCTGTTCTTGAACCTGGAGGCCCACTTCCTGGCCGCGGTGCAGATCATCGTTTACGCCGGCGCCATCGTGGTGCTGTTCTTGTTCGTGATCATGCTGTTGGGCGTCGACCGGCTGGAAGACCTGTCGGTGGAGCCCATCACCGGCCAGCGGGTTCTGGCTGCCATCGTGGGCCTGGGCACCTTCGGGTTGGCCGTTGCCTTTCTGGTGACCAGCGACATCGGCGTGCCGGGCCCAAAGGTCCTGACTGCGCCTATCACCGATCAGTACTCCAACCTGCGCCAGATCGCCGACGTCTTGTTCACCGATTACGTATACGCCTTTGAGGCCACCGCCGCCCTGCTCACCATCTCGGTGGTGGGCGCGGTGGTCATGTCCCGACGCATAGCGCGCGCCGACCAAGCCCAGGAAGCCGCCGAATCCCAGGAAGCCGCAGGGGAGGACTGATGGTCACCGCCTCCTGGTATCTGATCCTGGCCGCCGGGCTGTTCACCATCGGCGCGGTGGGTCTGTTGGTGCGGCGCAACCCGCTGATCATGTTCATGTGCGTGGAGCTGATGCTCAACGCGGTCAACCTCACCTTCATCACCTTCGGTCGGGAGCTGGGCGACATCGGCGGACAGGTGTCGGTGTTCTTCGTGCTGGTGGTGGCCGCGGCCGAGGTGGTGGTGGGCTTGGCCATTGTGGTGGCCATCAACCGCCGCCGTCCCCAGGCCACCGCCGACGACCTATCGGTGTTGAGGGGATAGGGCAGAGGTAGTCCATGGGCACGCTCGTTGATCTGGTCTGGCTGATCCCTGCTTTCCCGCTGGCCGGGGTGTTGATCCTGATGGCACTGGGCCGCCGCCTGGGCGAGCCCCGGGCCGGCTGGCTTGCCACCGCCATGATGGGCGGATCGTTCGTGGCCACCGTGTTGGTGTTCATCGGGCTGGTGGGCCACGAGGGCGACGAGCGGGAGACCGTGTTCACCCTGTTCGAGTGGGTGCCGGCCGGGAAGCTGGCGGTGGACGTCGGCTTTCTGGCCGATCCGCTGTCGATCACCATGGCCCTGTTCGTGACCGGAGTCGGCGCCCTCATCCACCTGTACTCCATCGGCTACATGCACGGCGACGCCGACTTCTCCCGGTTCTTCATCTACCTCAACCTGTTCGCCTTCTCCATGCTCATGCTGGTGCTAGGCGACAACCTGCTGCTCACCTTCTTGGGCTGGGAGGGCGTGGGGGCCTGCTCCTACCTGCTGATCTCGTTCTGGTTCACCGACGAGGCCAACGCCTCGGCGGGCAAGAAAGCGTTCGTCACCAACCGGGTGGGGGACTGGGGCTTTCTGGTGGCCATGTTCCTGGCCTTTTTGACCTTCGGATCGCTCCAGTACGGCGAGATCTTCTTCGAGGTCGAATCGCACGGTGTGGCTGCGGGCACGGCGTCGGCCATCGTGGTGCTGCTGTTGGTGGGCGCGGCGGGCAAATCGGCCCAGTTCCCGCTGCACATCTGGCTGCCCGACGCCATGGCCGGACCTACCCCGGTGTCGGCCCTCATCCACGCCGCCACCATGGTTACCGCCGGGGTGTACTTGCTCACCCGGATGAGCCCCATCATCGCCGAGGCCCACAGCTGGGTGCCCGACCTCATCATGTGGGTGGGCCTGGGCACCGCCTTGATGGCCGCCACCATTGCGGTGGCCCAAAACGACATCAAGAAGGTGCTGGCTTACTCCACCGTCAGCCAGCTCGGGTTCATGTTCGTGGCCGTGGGTTCGGGGGCCTATGTGGCCGCCATCTTCCACATGGTCACCCACGCCTTCTTCAAGGCGCTGTTGTTCTTGGGGGCCGGGTCGGTGATCCACGGCATGGACGGCGATCAGGACATCCGCCGCTACGGGGGATTGGCCCGGCTGCTGCCCATCACCTCGATGACCTTTGTGGCCGGCTGGCTGGCCATCGCCGGGGTGCCGCCGTTCTCGGGCTTCTGGTCGAAGGACGAGATCCTGGCCTACGCCTACGGCGAGAACAAGGTGCTGTGGCTGCTGTTGCTGGTCACCGCCATCCTCACCGCCTTTTACATGACCCGGCTGGTGCTGATGACCTTCTTCGGC
Source organism: Candidatus Poriferisocius sp. (assembly GCA_965208545.1). Lineage (GTDB taxonomy): Bacteria > Actinomycetota > Acidimicrobiia > Acidimicrobiales > Bin134 > Poriferisocius. Next base: position 799,188 of record OZ242341.1, read on the forward strand.
CCGCCCCGCTGGGTGTCCGGCGACGACCACACTGAGGCGGATGACACGGCCGAGGTTGACGCTGACGACGCTGATGCTCACGCCGAGGCAGCCCCACCTCACCGGCACCCCCACGAGTCACCGTGGACCATGACCGTTCCGCTGGTGGTGCTGGCCGGGTTGGCGATAGTGGCCGGGGTGTTCAACCTGCCGTTCACCTCCGATGTCCACTTCCTGGGCAACTGGCTGAAGCCCTCCCTGTTCGGCAACTACGCCCACCTGCCCTTCGGCGGGGGCACCCAGTGGGTGCTGGCCCTTATAGCCATTGTCGGCAGCCTGGGTGGGGTGTCAGCGGGGGCTGCGGTGTACATCCGCCGCCGGATTGACCCGGCCCGCATCGAGCACCCCTTCTTGGCCCGGGCATGGCGCATCGACGAGATCGTCACCAACTTCATGGGCGGTCCCGGCCGCCGGGGGTTCGAGCGCACCACCCAGTTCGACGAGCAGGTGGTGGACGGAGCGGTCAATGCCACCGGCACCCTGATCCGCCGGGGCGGGACCAAACTGCGGGTGTCGCAGTCTGGCCTGGTGCGCAGCTATGCCCTGGGCATTGCCATCGGCGCGGTGGCGCTGCTGGCCTGGTTCATCACGAGGGCGGGATTCTGATGATGGTATTGCCGGTCATCATCTTCCTGCCCTTGGTGGGGGCGGCAGCCATCGCGCTCATCGCCTCGTCCCGGTCCGAGGTGCTCAAGCCGGTGGCGGTGGCCACCTCGGCGGCCACCGGGGCGCTCACCCTGTGGCTGATGGCCGCGTTCGACAAGCACGACGGCGGCTTCCAGTTCACCCAGCTCACCGAGTGGATCGACTCCGCCGGCATCTCTTGGCACGTCGGGGTGGACGGCATCTCGCTGTTCTTGGTGGTGCTCACCGGGCTGCTGTTCCCCATCGCCATCGTGGCCTGCGATCCGCCCCATGACGCCAAGGCCTATTACATCTGGATGCTGGTGCTGGAAACCGGCTGCCTCGGGGTGTTCCTGGCGCTGGATTTGGTGCTGTTCTTCTTGTTCTTCGAGGTCGTGCTGATCCCCATGTACTTCCTCATTGGTAAGTGGGGCCACGAGAACCGCAAGTACGCGGCCACCAAGTTCTTCTTGTTCACCATGCTGGGTTCGGCCCTCATGCTGGTGGGGATGCTGGTGCTGGCGCTGCTCACCGCTCGGGAGACCGGCAACGCCGTCACCTTCAATGTGCTGGAGCTGGCCGAAAGCGCAGGCGAGCTGCCCACCATCACCGCCCGCTGGATCTTCCTGTCGTTCGTGCTGGCCTTCGCGGTGAAGGTGCCCTTGTTCCCGGTGCACACCTGGCTGCCCGACGCCCACACCGAGGCGCCCACCGCCGGGTCGGTGATCCTGGCCGGCGTGCTGCTCAAGCTGGGCACCTACGGGCTGGTGCGCTTCGGCCTGTATTTGTTCCCCGAGGCGTCCCGCTACTTCGCCCCGCTGTTGTTCACCCTGGGGGTGATCGGCATTTTGTACGGCGCGGTGGTGGCCACCATGCAGCGCGACCTGAAACGCCTGGTGGCCTATTCGTCGGTGGCCCACCTCGGGTTCATTGTGCTGGGCATCTTCTCCATCAACACCGAGGGCATCGAGGGCGGACTGCTCCAGATGGTGAATCACGGCCTGTCCACCGGGGCGCTGTTCTTGCTGGTGGGGTTCATATACGAGCGCCGCCACACCCGCCAGATCTCCGAGATGATCGGGCTCCAGAAGGCCGCCCCCGTGCTGGCCGCGGTGTTCACCGTGGTGATGCTGTCGTCGGTGGGCCTGCCCGGGCTTAATGGCTTCGTGGGCGAGTTTTTGATCTTGGCCGGCGCCTTTGTGGCCCACCGCTGGTGGGCGGTGGTGGCCGCGGCCGGGGTCATCCTGGCCGCGCTTTACCTCTTGTGGGCTTACCAGCGGGTGTTCCACGGCACTCCCGACGACGCCAACCGGTCTATGCCCGACCTCAACTGGCAGGAAAAGCTGGTGATGGTGCCTCTGGTGGGGCTCATTGTGTTTCTGGGGGTGTACCCCAAGCCGGTGATCGAGCGGATGGAGCCGGCCGTCAACGAGCTGATCTCTCACATGGAAGAGGTGGAGGGATTTGAATCGCCCACCGTGGATGATCGGCCCGAGGGCAGCTTTGACGAACTCCGTGCCCTCATGGATGGCTACGGCGACGAGGGGGAGGATCACTGATGCTCTCCGTCTTCGCCCAAGTCGACGTTCCCGCCCGAACTAGTGTGCTCGCCCAGGTAGAAATTCCCGACATCCATTGGCTGGCGCTCATTCCCCATCTGGTGATGGCCGGGGCAGCGGTGGTGCTGTTGACCATCGTGTCGCTGGCCGGCAGCCGACTGCCGGGGTGGTTCGCATCGGCCTTCACCGTGGCGGCCGGGCTGGGGGTGCTGGCCACCGCCATTCCGGTGGCGATCCGGGTCTCGCAATGGGGCCCCCATTCGACCATCGCCGGTTCGATCGGGGTGGATGGTTTCTCGGTGTTCATCATCGTGGTGCTGGCCTGCACCGTGATCTTGACCGCCCTGGTTGCCGACGGGTTCTTGCACCGGGAGAGCCTGGACGGTCCGGCGTTCTATGTGCTGTTGATGCTGTCGGCCACCGGCGGCATCACCATGGCCTCGGCCAACAACCTCATCGTGCTGTTCTTGGGCCTGGAGATCCTGTCGCTGGCGGTGTACGTGCTGGTGGCCATGAACCTGCGTCGGGCCGAGTCGCAGGAGGCGGGCATCAAGTATTTCGTGCTGGGGGCATTCGCTTCGGCGTTCCTGCTCTACGGCATCGCCCTGGTGTACGGGGCCACCGGCTCGCTCAACCTGATCGACATCGAGGGCATTCTCCAGACCAACGATCTGAGCGATAACGGCTTGCTCATGGCCGGTATGGGCCTGCTGTTGGTGGGGTTCGGCTTCAAGGTAGCCGCGGTGCCGTTCCACGCCTGGACGCCCGACGTGTACCAGGGTGCGCCGTCACCGGTGGTGTCGTACATGGCCGCCGGGGTGAAGGCTGCCGGGTTCGCCGCTCTGCTTCGGGTGTTCTACGCCGGGTTCGGCCCGGTGGCCGACGACTGGCAACCGGTGGTGTTCGGTCTGGCCATCGCCAGCCTGGCAGTGGGCTCGATGCTGGCCATCGTGCAAAACGACGTCAAGCGGATCCTGGCCTACTCATCGATCAGCCACGCCGGGTTCATCCTGGTCGGCGTGCAGGCTGCCACGGACGACGGTGCGGCCAGCGTGCTGTTCTATCTGGGGGCCTACGCGGCCATGGCCATCGGCAGCTTCGCGGTGGTCACCGTGGTCAGCGGCCCCGGCGACGAGGGCACCGGCATCGAAAGCCTGCGGGGCCTGGCTTCCCGTCGCCCGCTGCTGGCGGTGGCATTCACTGTGTTGTTGCTGTCGCAGGCTGGCATCCCGTTCACCGCCGGTTTCTGGGCCAAGTTCGAGGTGATCACCGCCGCGGTGGACGCTCGCTCCTTCTGGCTGGCGGTGATCGCCATGCTGGCCGCAGTGGTGGCCGCCTTCCTGTACCTGCGCATCGTGGTGGCCATGTTCCTCGACGCCCCCGATCCCGACGCCCCCCGCCTCCGCATCCCAAGAGGCCCGGCGGTGGCCATCGCCATCGTGGTGCTGTTCACCCTGGTCTTCGGCATCTACCCCGAGCCCCTTCTCGACCTCGCCGACCACGCCCAATTGACACTCCGGCACTTCTCCGCCCACTAATCCCACTATCCAGTCTCCGCAGCCCTTCCACCGATTTTGGAGAAGACGTTGGTAGCCTGAAGGGTCTGTCGGTGGAACAGGATGGCTAGTTGGATGCGGGCAAGTAGACGCTGGATGGCTGTCGCGTCGTTTGCGGCGGTGGCCGTATTGCTCTTTGGGTCGGTGGCGTGCGGCAACGATGACGATGGGGCGGGCGGACCACCGCCCAAGACCGAGCGGGATGCATTCACCAAGTGGTTTGTGCAGCAGGCGGTGGATCGATACGAGAAGATCGGTCGGCAGGCCACCCTCGACTACTACAACAACGAGGCTGGCTCCGATGACGAGTGGTACATCTTCATCTCCGACACCGAGACGGGCACTGTCGTGGCCCACGCCACCATTCCCTCTCGGGTGGGCACCTACTCAGCCGACAATGTGGACATAAGGGGACATGCCTACGGTGCTTTGCTGATGGCTTCGCCCGAGTCGGGTCATTGGGTTGACTACGTGTTCTTCAACCCACAAACCGGCACCGGTGGCACCAAGCACTCCTGGGCTGTCGGTCGGGACAACTTGGTCATCGGCTCCGGCTGGTACGAGGACTCCTATCCCATCCCCCGACCAACAAAGTCTGAGCCCGGCTCTTACACCCGGGCATTTGTGGAAGACGCGGTGTGGTTCTACGAGAGCAATGGCCAGGCCGCACTGGTTGACCATTTGAATTCTCCCGACAGCACCGATCCCCCCAGCGTGGATGGACAGTGGTACGGGTTCGCCTTCGACCTCGACGGCGTGGTGATAGCCCATCCCACGGTCCCCGAGAATGTAGGTGTGACCCTCCACGAGATTCTCGGTGCCACTCCTGAGGGCCTCGCGGCTGCCGATGAGATGGTGACCGCCACTGAGGCGGGCAAGTGGGTGGACTACACCTACCTCAACCCCCAAAGCGGCAATTGGGAGATCAAGCACACCTGGATCGTCAAGCGAGACGAAATTCACATCGCCTCGGGCTGGTACGAAGGCGGCTAAGGCTCTTTCGTCTCCGGGTGGGCAGCGCCGCAGCTAGGGCGAAATCAGCCCATCCTGGGGGTGGGCCCAGGGGAGCTTGGGTACATGTTCGATCTGCTTGGGCCGTTCAAGCGGAATGTGGCCAATCGGGACGTCGATGATGACCGGTGCTGGCTGCTCCAAGGCCGTCGGTATCAATTTCTCGAGGTCCATCGGGTCGTTGGCTCTCATGCCGATGGCACCGAATGACTCGGCGTACTTCACGAAGTCTGGGTTGGCGAGGTCGGTTTCGTGTGTGCCGCCGAATAAGTCGTCCAGATCACGGGCAACGTTTCCGAAAGAGTCGTCTCTGAAGATGACGGTTGTGACATTGATTCCGTACCTCACGGCAGTTGACAACTCCGATGAGTTGAATAGGAAGCCGCCGTCTCCGGCGACACACAGCACGGGGCGACCCGGTTGGGCCACCTTTGCTCCCAGCGCAGTCGGGAAGGCGTATCCCAAATTGAACGAATAGCCGGAGTCGGTATAGGTCCTCGGCTGGTTCACTTGCCAGTGGGTGCGAGAGTAGAAGCCGAACTGAGTGACGTCCCAGATTGTGAAGGCGTCTTCGGGTGTGCCCCGCTGAAGCGCTTCCAAGATGGGGTACTGCGGCTCTTTGAATCGGATGTCGTAATAGGCGATGAGACGGCGGGCGGCGGTCACTGCATCAGCCGGCGACGGACGGTCTTGGCACCCGGCATCAATGAGCAGCGGCAAGAGCGCATTGATGGTCGCTTTGGCATCACCGTGCAAGGGAATTGTGTTGGCTTGAATCCGCCCGAGATCGAACTCGTCGATGTTGACATTGACGAGCGTCGATGACTCTCCCGCAGGATTGCCCAAGGAAAAGCGCGTTCCAATCCCGATGACCACATCGGCGGTCTTCATCACATCCAGCAGCTGGTTCAATTCGTGCCGCTCTCCGCCAGGGCTGACACATGAGCCGTAGCACAGAGGATGGTTATCGGGGATGGAACCCTTTCCGCCGCCCGAGGTCACCACCGGGATGTTCGTGGCTTCGACCAGCTTGAGGAGCGCCTGCTCTGCGCCGGAGAGAGCCACTCCGCCTCCGGCGACGATCAGGGGAAGGCGAGATTTTGAGATGGCCGCCGCCGCGCCTTGCAGTTGCTCGCGGCTGGGCACGACCGGTGAGATCGGAACGGGGTCTCGTAGCTCGACTTCATCTCGTTCCACCAGGGCTTCCGGTGGGCATTCGATGTAGGTCGGACGGGGACGGCCGGTGCGCATTTGTCGAAATGCCTCGGATACGACCGATGGTATTTCTTTTGGCGTCATGGCTTGCTGGCGCCATTTGGTGAGGGAACGAACGATGTCCATCTGGTCGTCGATCTCATGGACTCCGCCCAGGTCTTTCCCCATCTGCCCACGGGGAATTTGTCCGGCGAGGAGCAAGATCGGCGATGAGCGGGAGTAGGCGGTGGCTAATCCCCCTGATGCGTTGCACACCCCCACCCCGGGAACGACCAAGGCCACTCCCGGCTTGCCTGACGCTCGGGCGTATCCGTAGGCCATGAAGGTCGAGGCCTGCTCGTGTCGATTGGTGACCATCTTGATACCGGGCTCATCCCGCAGCGCGGCCACGACTCCGTAGAGCTGGATGCCGGGGATGCCGAAGACAACCTCGACACCCTCACGGACCAGCGACTTGACGAGGGCCTCCCCCCCGCTCAACTTCACGGGGTCATTCTTGCATCTGCAAGGTGGAGTGGATTTACTGAGCGAGCTCCAGCCGATACACGGTGTCGTCGAAGCTCAGGACGTAGAGCTCACCGGCAGCGTCTTCGCCGAACGAGACCAGGGTACCCTGGGGGACGGAGAGTCCCAGTTCTACCCGGGTGGCCGTACCCTGATCGTCGATGGTCAGACCCCAGATGCGGCCCTGGCAAAAGTCGCCGAACACGTAGGTGCCCACCAGGTGGGGGATGGCCGAGCCCCGATACACGTGGCCCCCGGTAATCGAGCAGCCGTCATCGTGGTGGTACACATAGGCCGGAAAGTCCAAGTCGTCGGGGGTGGCCGCTCCGGAGAACCGTTCGTCGCCCTCGAACAGCGGCCACCCCAAGTTGGCCCCTGGCTTCCAGTCGTCGGCCGCTCTCAGCACGTGGATCTCTTCCCAGGTGTTCTGGCCGACGTCGGCGATCCACAGGTCTCCAGTGGCCCGGTCGAACGAGAACCGCCACGGGTTGCGGGCCCCGTAGTGCCAAATCTCGGCTCGCCCCCCGCCATCGGCAAACGGGTTGTCGTTGGGGATGGAGTAGGCCGAACCGCCGTCGGCCTCGGGGTCGATACGGACCATGGTGGCGAGCAGGGTGTCCAGATCCTGGCCCTGGTTGAACATGTCATCGCGGCCGCCGCCATCGCCGAATCCAATCCACAGAAATCCGTCGGGACCGACAACGATGTGGCCGCCATTGTGGTTACAGGCCGGCTGGCTCACCCGCATCAGCGTCCGGCTGGCATCGCCTTGAACCCATTGCCCGCTCATGGGGTATTCCACGATCTGATTGTCACCCCGCTGATTTGTGTAGTGGAGGTAGAGGTTCGAGCCGTCGAGAGAAAAGGCGATACCTAATAGTCCTTCCTCGCAATCGGTGGTGGTGAGGTCGCCGATGTCCAGCACCATTTCCGGAGGCTCGTCGCCGTCAGCGGCCATGAGCCATACCTGCCCGTCTCGGGTGGCCACGTACAGGTCACCCGGGCCGGTGCCGGTACCAGGCCGGGCCACCAGGGCAATGGGGTCGGGCAAAGAGACCACCGGGGTAAGCACCAGCGACGGCTCGTCCGGTTGGTCGGCTGGTGCCGTTTGGCCGTCGTCGACTTGTTCGGCGCCTGGGTCGACGGCGGGGGAGGAGGTGACCCCTGGCGCTGGAGTCTGGTTGGCCGCGGGCACAGCAGCTTCGACTGCGGGGGCGTCAGCCCCCGTGGCCTCCGCGGTCGCGGTGCTTAGAACCCCACTGATAGATCGCCCGCCATCGTCGTTGTTTCCCCCGCAGGCACTGGCCAGCAGGCCAACGGCAGCGATCACCGCCAGCAGCCTCAGGCTGAGGCTCACGACTGCTTTCGCAGGGGCCGAATCAGGCCCTCCTGTACGACAGAGGCCACCAGTTCACCGGTACGGTTCCACGCCGTGCCCCAGGCCAGGCCCCGGGCGTTGGACGCCGAGTTGGACACTTGGTCCAAGAAGATCCAGTCATCCATGCGCAGCGGCCGGTGGAACCACATGGCATGGTCCAGGCTGGCCGCTTGAATGTCGATCTCATTGCCCCGCACCGGCAGGGCCTTGGTGGCGGTGTCCAGCACGGTCATGTCGCTGGCGTAGGTGAACATGCAGGTGTGCAGCACCGGATTCTCTGGCAGCGTGCCGGTGGCCCGTAGCCATACCTGCAAGTGGGGCTCTCGGCTCTGGCCCCGCTCGGCAGGGGAGCCGGTTACGTAGCGCAGCTCGATGGGGCGGATCATCCGGCCCTGGTCGTCCACCGGAAAGCCGTCCCATACAAACGGCTCCAGTTCTTCGGGGTCGGGAATGCCGGCGGGCAAGTCGGTCTGGTGCTCAAAGCCCTCTTCTTCTTTGTGGAATGAGGCCGACATGGCGAAGATGGGCTGGCCGTGCTGGATGGCAGTCACCCGGCGGGTGGTGAACGAGCGGCCGTCGCGTACCCGCTCCACCAGATACACCAGGGGCGCTGCCACATCGCCGGGGCGGATGAAATAGGCCTGGAGGCTGTGGACTGCCCGGTCTTCCACCGTGCGGGTGGCAGCCACCAACGCCTGGCCGGCCACCTGACCACCGAACACCCGCTGGCGATCCTCTTGGGGGCTGACCCCCCGGAAGATGTCCTTCTCGATGGGCTCCAGATCCAGCAGATTGATCAGATCGTCGACCTCGGCCTGCATGACCGATTGATCCTACCGTTTGCCCCTGCGATTCCCTGCTGCCCAAACGCCGGTTCTCTCCTGCTGTGCGCCCGCTGTGGCCGAATCAGAGGGGTGCTGGGGTACGCTTATTGCTCCCCATGTCGCTTCTTGTCTCCGCCCGCGCTCACGTCACCGACAACTGGCAGCGCCTGCTGCGCTACTGCGGTACATCCGCGGTAGGGGTGGTATTGGGCCAGACCATTCTGCGGGTGTGCTACGACCTGCTGGGCTGGTCGGGGCTGGTGTCCAACCTGGTGGCGTTCATTATCGCCAACATCCCCGTGTACTTCCTCTATCGAGGGTGGGTGTGGGATAGCGATGGCCCTACTCAGTGGGGCCGAGTGGTCCTGCCCTTCTGGCTGGTATCGCTGGCTGGGCTGGCCGTGTCGTCGCTGGCCGTGGGCTTGGTGGACGCCGCTACCGACAACGGCTGGTACATCACCGCGGCTTCGGTGGGGGCCTTTGGCACGGTGTGGCTGGTGAAGTACGCGGTGTGCGACCGCTATCTGTTCGGCACCCCATTGGAAGGCGACGAATCCAAGCAGATTTTTCTGGGGACGGCTAACGATGGAACCCAGTCGGCGGGCATTCGCTGAAGCCGCCCGGGGGTTCATGCCCCCAAATGAGGGGGTGGCCCTGCACCAGGCGGCCTGTGATCTAGAGGTCGACGGGCCGCTGCTCGAGGTGGGCAGTTACTGCGGCAAGTCGTCGGTGTATTTGGGCGACGCCGCCCAAACTCAGGGCCGGGTGCTATTCGCCCTCGACCACCACCGGGGGTCGGAAGAGAACCAGCCCGGCTGGGAGTGGCACGAGCCCGACCTCGTCGATCCCGAGGTGGGCCTGATCGACACCCTGCCCCACTTCCGCCGTACCGTGTACGAGGCCGGTTTGGAGGGGAGCGTGGTGGCGCTGGTGGGCGACTCGGTGGCCATTGCCCAGAACTGGTCCACCCCGCTGGCCTTTCTGTTCATCGACGGCGGCCACGGTACCGAGCCGGCCCACGCCGACTACGAAAACTGGGTGCCCCACGTGGCGGTCGGGGGCCGACTGGCTATCCACGATGTATTCCCCGATCCTGCCGACGGCGGCCGCCCGCCCTATGAGGTCTACTGCCGGGCCATGGCCTCCGGTGCGTTCGAAGAGCTCCCCGCCACCGGATCCCTAAGAGTCCTCACCCGCCGAGCTCTCGGCATCTAATCAGGCACGCAGCTAGCTTCTGAGGCGTGAAAAACGACCAGAAGTTGGCAACCGGCGAGGCGTGGCGGGAGTTCTGCGAGCGATTGAAGGCCGCGGGCGATCGGCTGCTGGAAGAAGACTTTCCGGCGGGGGCGGCGGATCGGGCTGAGGGGTATCGGCACTTAGGCCGGCTGCTGATGCAGGGGTGGATTGAGCAGGTGGAATTTGCCGACCGGGACTTCCCGGTCATGTACCGCCACAACGACGACGTGATGCGTTGGGGGGGACCCAATGTAGACAACACCTACTGGCGGGCCCATGTGAGCGCCGAGCACTCCTATCGGGTTAGCGGATGGCTGCCACCGGGGGCGATGTTCGTGATCCAAAGCGCCCACGGGGAGATGCACCAGAACCGGCTGGGCATCACCGCCGAGCGCTCCAGTGACGACTTCGCCGTCGAGCCCGACGGCAGCTTCACCTTCATCGCCAGCGCCAATCATCACGATGGAAACTGGCTGCCCATCGATGAGCACACCGACCACATCTCGGTGCGGGAGTACAACGTGGATTGGGGAGCCGACGAGCCGGGGCGGTTCTCCATTGAGCGGCTGGGCAGCGAAGGCGAGACGCCTGCGCTCCTCGATCCTGGCGATCTGGCCGAGGGGCTGGACCGGGCCGTGGCCTGGGCTGAGGACGCTTTGGTGTTCTGGAACCAGTGGATGGAGCGGAGCCGCCGGGCTGCGCCGCCCAACGTGTTCTACGGGCCGCGCTCGGTGCCCGGCGGGGCCGACGCCATCGGCTACGGCGGCTGCTCTTACGACTTGGGGCCCGATGAGGCCCTGGTGGTGACCTGCGACGTGCCCGACGCCCAGTACTGGTCGTTCATGCTCTACAGCTACGCCTGGTTCGAGTCGCTGGACTTCGCCAATCGCACGGTGAGCCTGAACAACGCCCAGATCGCCACCGATGACGACGGCCGCTTTCGCATCGTGGTGGCCCACCGCGACCCCGGCGTGCAGAATTGGCTCGACACCGAGGGTCGCCCCGAAGCCCTCATCACCTTCCGCTGGGTGCTCAGCACCACCATGCCCACCCCCGAGGGCCTAGTAGTGCCCTTTGCCGAGGTCGACAAATACCTCCCCGACTTCGTAACCCGCCTAACCCCCGCCCAGCGCGCCGCCCAAATCACCACCCGCCGCCAATCCCGCGCCCACCGCTTCCGCTGCTGACGAGGAAAACGAGGAGGGTGCCGATAGGGTGCGCTCCATGAAGATATTCGCAGTTGTTGCTCTGTTCTTTCTGCTGGTCACTGGCTGCGGAGGCGACGATGGGAAGGACTATCAGGCTGACCAGGTTGGGGTAACGGCCTTAGCCAGCATTGTCGATCCCGACGGCAACGTCGTGGGCGGTGCGGGCTTCGAACAAGGCCCCACCGGTGTGCTTATAACAGTGGCCATGAGTGGTCTGGCCCCGGGAGCTCATGGCATCCACCTGCACGAAGTTGGTTCCTGCACTCCTGACTTCAAAGCGGCGGGCGGTCACATCACGGCTACCGACGAAGCGCAGCACGGCTTGAAGAACCCTCAGCGCACGGTGGACAACCACGACAATGGCGACCTGCCCAATCTGTACGCAGCGGCTGATGGCATCGCCCAAGCCGAGTTCTTCACGTCTCTGGTCACTGTTTCAGGCGGGTCAATGCCTTCGTTGCTCGATGCCGACGGCTCTACGTTGGTCATCCATGAGAATCCTGATGATCACATCACCCAGCCCATCGGCGGCGCGGGAGGCCGCGTTGGCTGTGGGATCATTCAGTAGCCGGGTGCCCCTCACTCTTCAGCTGCCTTCTGGCTGAGCAGCACTGCACCCTCGGAGGGCTTGGCGGACTGACTTCTCCACCGCGTCAGCAACTGCCTCGGGATTCTCGTGTTCCCAGAAGCGCAGGACGGTCCAGCCGGCTTCGGCGAGATTGGCGTCGGTGTCTTGGTCGCGGGCCATGTTGCCGCTGATCTTGTTGGACCAGTACTCGGGGTTGGTTGAGGGCTGGGTGTGGTGTTCGGGGCAGCCGTGCCAATAGCAGCCATCCACAAACACCGCGATCTTGGCCTTGCGGAACACCAGATCGGCCGTTCGCCGCAGTTCCGGGAGCGGCCGGGCCGCCACCCGATAGCGCAACCCCCGGCGATGAACGGCTGATCGAACCGCTAGCTCCGGCTTGGTGTCGCGACTGCGGTTGCCCTGCATCGACTTCCGGGTCGCCTCCGAAGAAGCCCACGACTCCTCCGGCAACCCGCTCATAAGCCGATGGTATCTGTAACCCACAAGAGGACGAGCAGGCCGATGGTACCGACAGCTCGCCAGGGGCGCGCTCAGCCGATGGTGATGAGTTCGGGGAGGGTGCGGTGGTTGGAGAACAGGGCGGAGGCAGGGGAGGCGTCGGACAGGGCGTCGGCGGCCAGGATGACGGCGGCCGCGGTGTAGCTGGTGCGCTCGTCGGCCGGGAAGTGAATCCGCTCAGGGTGGGCCATGCCGGTGAAGTAGGAGCCGTCGTCGGCCCGCAGCTCCTGAACCCATTCGAACATCTCGGCGGCGATGTCTCGTCGGCCCACGCCCAGATGGGCTATGAGGCACTCACAGGTCTCCGCCGCGGTCACCCACGGCTTGTCCGACACGCAGCGCACGCCGAGGCCGTCCATCACGAAGCGGTCGAAGCGAGAGGCCAGCATGGTGCGGCCCTCTTGGCCGGTGACAACGCCCGACAGCACCGGGTAATACCAGTCCATGGCCCAGCGGTGCTTGGGGGCGAAGGCGTCGGGCTGGGTGCGAATCACGTCGGCCAGCCTGGCGGCGCTCAATTCCCAGTCGGGCCGCTCGTGGCCCAGCTCTTCGCCGGTGGCGATGGCCGCTCGCAGGCTGTGACAGATACTGGACGACCCGGTCAGCAGGGCGAACGACCACGGAGTGCCGTCGGCGTGGCGAGCCCAGCGGATCTCTCCTCGGGGGAGCTGCAAGTCGAGCACGAAGTCCACTGCCCGCTCCACCACCGGCCACATCGACTCCAAAAAGCTCCGATCGCCGGTACACAGGTAGTGGTGCCACACACCGGTGGCCACATAGGCCACGCAGTTGGCGTCCAGCTTGTCCTGCTCCACGCCGTCGGCCACGTAGTACTGGTGCCAGGCGCCGTCGGGCCGCTGATAGTCCACCAGCCATTGATAGGCCCGCTCGGCCTCGGTCCGACGGCCCATCACGGTGAGGGCCATGGCGGCTTCCACATGGTTCCACGGGTCGGCGTGGCCGCCGGGGAACCAGGGGATCATGCCGTTGGGCAACTGCCAGTCGGCGATGCTGTCGGCCGTTTGCTCGAGGTCAGATGCCGACAGAACGCCGCCGACGAAAGGCCCGGCAACATCGGTCTCCCTTTGATTGTGGGATTCAGGCGGCGACAAGCTCGGTCTCCCTTGGAGTATTCGATCCTGGTTTCCGGCTGTAGAGAACCAGGCTCTTGCCCAGCACTGGACTCAGGACCCGTTCGGCTATTCGGGTGATTTTCGGTTGGCGAACAATATCCCATTCCAAGAGCCGACGATAAGCCGCCACCAGCCGGTGATCGTCCCGGTTGGGTCCGACCGCGCACCGCAACCACCAGTACGGACTGTGCAGCGCATGAGCGTGATGGCCGGTGTAGGGGGCTAAGCCGGCCCGGCGGATTCGACTTCGGAGCTCGCCTCGTCGGTAGATCCGCACGTGGCCGCCTACTGCCTTGGGGGCGTGGTACTCATCGGACAGCGCCCAGCACACCTTCTCTGGAAACCATGTGGGTACGGTCACGGCCAGCACCCCTCCGGGGCGCAGAATCCGGGCCAGCTCGGCTAGCGCCTGATCATCGGAGTCCACGTGCTCCAATACCTCGGAGGCAATCACCCTGTCGAACGACTGGTCGGGGAACGGCAGGCAGGTGGCATCGCCCTGAGTGGCTTGACACGAGCCGGGATGCTGCTCGCCGGCATCAGACATGGCCGCGAACGTGGCCCGGACCTCGGCCAACTCGGCCGAGGCCAGGTCGCAAGCCACCACATGGGCCCCCCGGCGGGCGGCTTCGTAGGCATGGCGTCCGAACCCGCACCCCAAGTCCAACAGCCGCTCGCCCGGCTTCAGGCCCAAGCGGTGGTAGTCAACGGTCAGCATAAGAGGCCGGGTTCCTTGAAATCGCGGAGAACTACCGGCTGGGCCGCCACTCGTCGAGCAAGGCCCGATAGTGCTCCACAGTCTGCTCGGCGGTGTGACGCCAGCTCCATCGGCTGATCACCCGCTCTCGTCCCGCGGCGCCGATGCGGGCGGCCATGGCCGGATCATCCAGCACCCGGGTCAGAGCGGCAGCCAGCGCCCCGCTGTCGCCCGGTGGCACCGACACGCATGTCTGGCCGTCGGGGCCGGCCACTTCGGGGAGCGCCCCTCCCGTGGTGGCCACCAGCGGCGTGCCGCTGCACATGGCCTCGATGGCGGGCAGCGAAAATCCCTCGTACAGCGACGGAACCACCGCCACCGAACTGGTGGCGTACAACTCCACGATGCGTTCGTCGGGTACCCCAGAGATGAACTCCACCACTTGGCCAAGGCCCAGGTTGGCGATGGCCTCCGCCGAGGTGCCCCCTTCGCGGGGCTTGCCGATGACAATCAGGCGAACGTCCCGCTCGGTTCGCAGCTTGGCCACCGCCTCCAGCAAATGGCGCAGACCCTTCATGGGCACATCCGCGCTGGCCGTGGTGATGATCTGCTCTGGTCTGCGGTCGACGCCGGGCAGCGGGCGGAACTGCTCGGGGTCCACGCCCACCGGCACCACATGCATCAGGTGGCGGGGCACCTTTTGGTCTCGGGCGATGTCGTCGCGCGACGACTCCGACACGGTGATGATGCGCCGCAGGCGCCGGGCCACCCGGGCCTGCATCCGGGTGAAGGAGTACCAGCGCCGCTTGCCCAGCCGTTCTACGGGGCCTCGGGCATGTTCGAGCTCCAGTTGGCGGTCGACAGTGATGGGGTGGTGGATGGTGCCGAGTACCGGCAGTCCGTCCCGCTCGATGGCCAGTAGCCCGTAGCCCAGCGACTGGTTGTCGTGAACCAGGTCGAAGTCGCCGACCCGGGTACGCAGCATCTGCCACGCCCTGATGGAGAAAGCCAGCGGCTCCGAGAAGGCCCCGGTCATGAACGAACCCACCTCGGCGGCGTCGGCCCACGACTTGATCTCCCAGAACCCTGGCATCCGCCCGGGGTGGATGTCGTTGAAGATGTCCAGGCTGGGGAGCTGGTGCAACGGCACCCGGTCGTCAAGCACCGGATAGGGCTGTCCGCTGAGCACTTCCACGTGGTGGCCGAGGTCGGTAAGCGCCCGGCTGAGGTGGTGGACGTACACACCCTGTCCACCGCAGTGGGGCTTGCCCCGGTACGACAAAAGGGCGATTTTGAGCGGTTTATCCGCCGAGACCATAGCCCCACAAGGCTTTCGGAATTCGGGGGGTTTGGCAAATGCTCAGCCGGGGGGATTGGCCGCTATCTTGGCGCCGTGCGAGCGCTAGTACAGCGGGCCGCCGAGGCTCGGGTTCGGGTAGACGGCGAGGTCATCGGGGAGATCGGCCCTGGTCTGTGCTGCTTGGTGGGTGTGACCCACGAAGACGACGCCGACACGGTGAAGAAGATGGCCGGAAAGCTGTGGAACCTGCGCATATTCACCGACGAGAACGGGCACATGAACCTGTCGGTGGCCGACACCAGCGGTGAGCTGTTGGTGGTGAGCCAGTTCACCCTCTACGGCGACATCAGCCGCGGTCGCCGCCCCTCATTCCTGGGCGCTGCCGCCCCTGACCAAGCCGCCGGGTTGATCGACGAACTCGTCGCTGAGCTCCGCAACCTCGGCGCCACCGTAGCCACCGGCTCATTCGGCGCCATGATGGCCGTTGAGCTCACCAACGACGGCCCCGTCACCCTTATGGTGGAAGTCTGACTAACGGGGTTCGCCTCAGGGAGGTTGGGGCTGCGTTCAACCAGTCGCGGGTTCGCCGATCTCCTTGAGGGCGTCGCCGATGGCGGCCCGGAGACGACGAGCGAGGTGAGGGGGCAGGTGAGCTACCAGCCCGTAGCCGGCCTGGCCCACCTCCTCGACGGTGAGCACCACCCGGGGGGTGGCGTCCTCATAGTCATCGGCAATGGCCACAGCCCACGACACCGGGGAGAACTCGTCGTCGTCTCCGGGAGGGAGATCTGCTGGGTCGAAGGGGTAGTCGTCTATAGACCGGCGCACTGGGTCGATGGTAACGGAGGCGTTGGTACTGGGGGCCGGTATTGCCGCGATAGCACTGGGGAACCGGCATCAGAGCGATAGCAATGACCGCTCAATATGTCAGTACGGTTTGGACGTGGCTGCCGGTTCAAATCTCGCAAACGACGCCTTTCTGCGAGCGTGCCGCGGCCTGCCGGTAGACCAGGTGCCGGTGTGGTTCATGCGACAAGCCGGACGGTCGCTGCCCGAGTATCACGAGATTCGGGGCGAGGGGTCGATGCTGGAGACGATCGCCCGCCCGGAGGTGGCCACCGAGATAACCCTTCAGCCGGTGCGGCGCTACGGGGTGGACGCGGCCATCTTGTACTCCGACATTGTGGTGCCTACCCACGCCATCGGGTTTGGCGTGGACATCGTGCCTGGGGTGGGGCCGGTGGTAGAGCATCCGTTCCGGGAGCCCCGCGACCTCAACCGGCTGCGCCCGCTCGATCCCGAGACCGACACGCCCTATGTGCTGGAAACCGTCCGCAACCTGGTGGCGGAGCTGGACGTACCGTTGATTGCCTTCGCGGGGGCGCCGTTCACCATGGCCTCCTATTTGGTGGAAGGGGGCCCGTCGCGCACCCACGGCCTCACCAAGCGGCTGATGCACGGCGAGCCCGATCTGTGGACCGCCCTGCTGGATCGCCTGGCTGATCTGGCCATCGCCTCCATTGGCTCGCAGCTCGACGCCGGGGCTTCCGCCTTTCAGCTGTTCGACTCATGGGCCGGAGCACTGGCCCCCGACGAGTACCGGCAATTCGTGCTGCCGGCTAGTCAGCGGATTTTCGCCGAGCTAGGTGATCGTGGCGACTGGGTGCCGGGCATTCACTTCGGGGTGGGCACCGGCGAATTGCTGGAGTTGTTGGCCAAGGCCGGGGCCGACGTGGTGGGGGTGGACTGGCGGGTTCATCTGGACGACGCCCGGGAACGGCTGGGGCCCGACGTGGCTGTGCAGGGCAACCTGGACCCGGCCGCAGTGCTGGCCCCGTGGTCGGTGGTGGCCGAGCGGGCTATCGACGTGCTCGACCGCAATGCCGGACAGCCTGGGCACGTGTTCAACCTGGGCCACGGCGTGCTGCCCGAGACCGACCCCGAGACACTGGAACGGGTTGTGGAGTTGGTACACGGGTACAAGGCCACTCCGTGAGAGTCGCGGTGAGAGACGCAGTTCGCGGGGAGATTGCCGAGCCATGAGGGTGTCTCTGTGAAGGTTGCCGTTGTCGGGGCGGGAATCACCGGGTTGGCCGCGGGGTATGAGGCGGCCAAGGCCGGGGCCGAAGTGGTGGTGTACGAGGCCGCCGAGCGGGCCGGCGGGCGGCTTCTCACCACCGAGCTGGCCGGTCAACCAGTAGATGAAGGAGCAGACGCATTCTTGGCCCGGGTGCCGTGGGCGACGGAGCTGTGCCAGGAGTTGGGATTGGGTGATGAATTGGTTTCGCCCGCTCAGCGGGCAGCGTTCGTGTACTCCCGAGGGGAGCTGCGAGCGCTGCCCCTTCCCAACGTAATGGGTGTGCCGTTGGACTTCGACGCCCTGGCCGCTTCGGGGATCGTCTCTTCCGATGGTGCGAATCGCGCCCGCCAAGAGCCTGATTTGGCCGGATCGCCGTTAGTCGGCGACGAGTCGGTGGGGGCGCTGATGCGACGGCGGCTGGGCGACGAGGTGGCCGAACGGCTGGTGGATCCGCTGGTTGGGGGCATAAACGCCTCCTCTATCGATGACCTCAGCGTTCAGGCGGCGGTGCCCCAGTTGGCCGAGGCCGCTTCCCGGGGCCCCAGCCTGGTGCAAGAGCTGCGGCGTTTGGCCGCGTCGTCGACCGCCGATCCGGCCGCGCCGGTGTTCTACACCCTGCCCGACGGCCTGGGGCGGCTGACCGACGAACTGGGCGACCGTCTGGGCGACCGTTTGCGACTGTCGTCCCCGGTGGCTGAATTGGGCGAGGTTGACGCCGACCAGGTGATAGTGACCCTCCCGGCCGACGCCGCCCGTTCGCTGGTAGCTCCGGTATCGGCCCGCACGGCCGAACTGCTAGGCACCATCGACTACGCCTCGGTGGTGCTGGTGTCGCTGGCTTACGATGCCGCCGACGTCGACCACCCCATAACCGGGTCGGGCTATCTGGTGCCCGCAGTAGAGGGTCGCACTATCACGGCCTGTTCGTGGGCATCGAGCAAGTGGGACCACGTCGGGTCAGCCGACACGGTGGTGCTGCGAGTGTCGGCCGGGCGCTACGGTAACGAGCACGCCCTGGCCCTCGGCGACGATGCGCTGTTAGAGGCAGTGGGAGCCGATTTGGCCGAGACCATGGGGCTCGACGCCCAGCCTCACACCGTGCGCATCAGCCGGTGGGAGCAGTCGCTGCCTCAGTTCCGACCGGGCCATTTGGGGTTGGTGGCCGACATTGAACAGTCTTTGGCTCAAGACGCCCCCTGGTTGCAAGTGACCGGGGCATGGGCTCGGGGCTTGGGGATTCCGGCCTGCATCCACCAGGGCCGTCTCGCGGCCCAAACCAGCGTGGCTCAGGGCGCGGTCGCTCGATGAGTAGCCCCGCCAGTAAGACCGACGGACGGTCGCCCGATGAGTAGCCCGAAGTTGGCGGTGTGGGCTCGCACCAGCGGGTGGACGGCGGCGGGCTCATTGGCAGCGGGCGGACTGGTGGCCCTGTCGATGCCCCCCTGGGGGTGGTGGCCCCTGGCCCTGATTGGGCTGGTGGCCTTCGAGCGCCTCATCGCCGATCAGCCAGTATGGGCTCGGGCGTGGAGAGGGTTCGGCTTCGGGGCTGGGTGGCTGTTTCCGGCCACGGTCTGGATGGTGGATTTCACCCTGCCCGGCTATCTGGCGGTGTGCGTGGTGTTCTCCGCGCTCTATGGACTGGCGGGGGCGGCCTGTCCGCCGGGACGCAGCCGGTGGGTGGCCCTGCCCGGCCTACTCGTGCTGGTTGGAGCAATCCGTTGGCGGTGGCCGTTCGGAGGTGTGCCGCTGGCCACCCTGCCCATGAGCCAGGTCGACACCCCATGGGCCACCACCGTGCGGGTACTGGGGCCATTGCTGCTGGTAGGGGTGTGTGTAGTGATCGCCATGGTGCTGGCCGCTGCGCTGGAGCGCCGGTGGCAGGCAGCACTGGTGTTGGCGGTAGTGGTGTTGGGGTTCTGGGGCTGGGCGGCGCTGGCCCCCCGAGGCTCGGCCACCGGCACCATCGACGTGGCCATCGTGCAGGGGGGCGGACCGCAGCGGACCAGGGCGGCCAACACCGTGCCCGGAGTGGTGTTTGAGCGGCACCTGGAAGCCAGCCAGCTGGTGCAAAAGCCGGTGGACTTGGTGGTGTGGCCCGAAGACGTGGTGGACGTCCACGGCTTGTTTGTCGGCAGCGAGGAGCGTCAACGACTAGAAGAGTTGGCCACCGAACTCGACGCCACCTTGGTTGCCGGAGTTGTCGAGGACGTGTCGGCCACCGAGGCGGCCAACTTCGCCGCCGTGTTCACCCCCGACGGATCGCTGGTAGACCGCTACGACAAGGTAAGGCTGGTGCCGTTTGGGGAATATGTGCCGCTGCGATCTCTTATCGAACCGCTGGCCCCCGACTACTTGCCAGCCCGGGACATGCGCCGGGGTGACACCCCCGCGGTGGTGGACACCCCTGTGGGCCGGCTCGGGGTGTCCATTAGCTGGGAGATCTTCTTCGAGGACCGGGCCCGCGACGCCATCGGCAACGGTGGCGAGGTGCTGTTGAACCCCACCAATGGAGCCAGCTACTGGCTGACCATCGTGCAGACCCAGCAAATTGCCAGTTCCCGTCTGCGAGCCCTGGAAACCGGCCGCTGGGTAGTGCAGTCTGCCCCCACCGGATTCAGCGCCTTCGTCGACCCCGACGGCAACGTGTACCAGCGCACTTCCGTCTCGGAGCGCAAGGTCATCCAAACCGAAATCGAGCTCCGCGCCGGCCAAACCCTCGCCACCCGCGCCGGCCCCTGGCCCATGATCGCCCTTGCCCTGGCCGCCCTCTTGGTCGCCTGGGCAACCCGCAATCGGGCGAATGTACTAGACTTGAACGTTCACTGATTTTGCGCTCAGTCTGAGGAGCATCCCGATTCATCCCGATCACACCGCGGAGCAGTCCTACATCGATCGGGCCCACCAAGCCCTCGAAACAGCTCGGGAACGAGCCTTGTCGCTGCAAGACATGGTGGAGGTGGGCGCTGGCGGCACTCACCAGGCCCGGTACGAGCGGGAAATCATCTGGGACTCCATCAGCAACCGCCTCAGCGCCCTCGACATCGGCGAGTCCTCGCTGGTGTTTGGGCGTCTCGACTGGAGCGATGACCATGCCCAGGGAGGCGACCAAGGCGGCATCCCGGGCGGCGACCAGCTCTATGTGGGTCGGGTGGCGGTATGGGATGACGACCAGGAGCCGGTGACCATCGATTGGCGGGCCCCGGCCGCAGAGGCCTTTTACCGGGCCACCGGCAGCGATCCCATGGGCTTGTCTCGGCGCCGTCACTTTGTCACCAGGGGCCGCGAGCTTCTCGGAGTCGAAGACGAGTACTTCGGTGAGACCAACGGTCGAGGTCGGCTGCCTCTAATCGGGGAGGCCACGCTGCGTGCCGGACTGGAAGCCGGGCGCACCGGTCGCTTGGCCGACGCCGCCGCCACGATCCAGGTGGAGCAGGACGCCATCATCCGCTCGCCGCTGTCTGGCGTGCTGGTGGTACAGGGCGGTCCCGGCACCGGCAAGACGGTGGCCGCCCTCCACCGAGCCGCCTACCTGCTCTATACCCACCGCTTCCCCCTCGAAGGCCAGGGAATGCTGGTGCTCGGCCCCAATCGCCTGTTCCTCACCTACATCGAGCAGGTGTTGCCGTCACTAGGCGAGGCCGGTGTGGAGGTGTCGATGCTGGCCGACCTGTTGCCCGGCACTCGGGTAAAGGGGCTCGACGACTCTCGGGTGTCTCGCATCAAGGGTGACCTGCGCATGATCACGTTCTTGCGCCGAGCTCGCCGAGATCGCCAGCGCCCGTTGCGTTCCGACGTGACGGTGGGATTCGGCCTGCGCCGGCTCCGGCTCACCGTCGAGCAGAGCGAAGAGATCGTGCGCCAGGCTCGCAAGCGATTCCGTACCCACAATCGGGCCCGCCGCTTCGTAGAAGAGCAGATGTACCAGCACCTGGCCGAGAGCGGGTCGCGTTCCAACAGTCCAGGCCCCGATGTCGAGACGGTGCGCGAGAGGCTTCACGGCAGCCTCGAGCTGCGTGAGGCCCTGGAGTGGATGTGGCCGGTGCTCACCCCGGCTCATTTCCTCCACGACTTGTTCGGCTCTACAGCCTTGCTCCGATCGGCGGCGGGGTCCCTGCTCACCTCCGAGGAGACCAACCTGCTCTATCGCTCCCGAGCCGCCCACGCCTCCGAAGTGGTGTGGACCGCCGACGACGCCCCTCTGCTAGATGAGGCTCTGGCCTTGCTGGGCCCCCGTCCCGGCCACAAGCTGGCCGACTCGATTCGCACCTACGGCCACATCGTGGTGGACGAGGCCCAAGATCTTTCGCCCATGCAGCTCCGGATGATCAGCCGCCGCTCGCTCAACGGCTCGATGACCGTGGTGGGCGATATCGCTCAGGCCACCTCGGCTTGGGGGCATGACTCCTGGGACAGCGTGATCGAACACTTGCCTGACCATGTCGAACCCCGATTCTCCGAGTTGACCATCGGGTATCGCCTGCCTGAGCCGATCATGGACGTCGCCGCCAAGGTGCTCGACGCGGCCATGCCCGGCCTGGTTCCGCCACAATCGATTCGCGCTGAGGGCCAACCTCCCCGATTTGTACCCGTCCCTAGCCATCCGGCGGCGGCTTCAGGAAACGGTCAGGGCCGCGAATCCAGCCACAACAGTCTGTTTTCCGCGGTTGCCCAAGAAGTGCAGGCCGAATTGGGGGCGCTGGCCAACGGCAACCTGGCGGTGATCTGCCATGCCGCTGCGGTGGAGGCCATCTCCGAGGCGCTGACCGACGCCGAGGTTGACCACGGGCTGGTCTATGAGCGGGGCTTGGAATCGCAGGTAACGATCGTCCCGGTGGAATTGGTCAAGGGACTTGAGGTGGACACTGCGGTGGTGGTGGAGCCGGCCGACATCTGCGAGAAGCTCCCCAAGGGCATGCGGGCCCTCTATGTGGCCGTGACCCGAGCCACTCAGCGGCTGGTGGTAGTACACGCCCGGCCGCTACCCGATCCCCTGATTCCCGAGAAGGGGTGAGGCGATGGCCCACGACCCCCGCAACCTCACCGACGAAATGACCAGCTTCCTTCGAGATCGCTACTTGGCGTCGCTTACCGTGCTGCGCCCTGACGGCACTCCCCACGTAACCCCAGTGGGGTTCACCTGGGATCCCGAAACCGCCACGGCTCGCATCATCACCTGGGCCGGTGCAAAGAAGGTACGCCTGCTGGAGAAGGCCGGGGGCGGTCGGGCCGCATTGTGTCAGGTGGACGGGGGCAGATGGGTCACCCTCGAAGGCCACGCCGTCGTTACTGCCGATCCCGAGCAGTGCGCCGATGCCGTGGCTCGCTACGGCGAGCGATACAGCCCGGCCAAAGACCGGGGTGCCGACCGGCGGGCCATCATCATCGAAGTGGACTCGGTGTTGGGGCGGGCGTGAACCCTAAGGGAATCGGCCTCAGCACCAACGTACAGGAGTACTTGGTGGCTCATGGGGCGGGCATCGACCCCATTGCCCAGGAGCTGATCGATATCACCGCAGAACTGGGCCGCATTTCCGGGATGCAGGTTGCTCCCGAGCAGGCCGCCTTCATGACCATGCTCACCCGCCTGCTCGACGTGCGCTTTGCCGTGGAGGTGGGCACCTTCACCGGCTTCTCAGCCCTGTCTATCGCCCGGGGGCTGGCCCCTGGCGGGCGGCTGCTGTGCTGTGATGTGAGCGACGAGTGGGTGAACCTCGGCCGCCCATTCTGGGAGCGGGCCGGGGTGGCCGACCGCATCGAGGTGGTGATCGCCCCCGCGGCCGAGACTCTGGCCGCGCTGCCGAATGATCCCCCCATTGATTTGGCCTTCATCGACGCCGACAAGCGGTCTTACCAGACCTACTACGACGAGATCATGCCCCGCCTCAGCCCCAACGGGATCATCTTGGTGGACAACGTGCTGTGGGGCGGTCGGGTGGCCGATCCCGACGCCGACCTCGAAGAGAACCCCGACACCGCCCACATCCGAGAATTCAACGCCTCTGTGGTGGCCGACCCCCGCACCGCCCAAGTAATGCTCCCCATCTCCGACGGGCTGACGCTTATAACTCTGGCCCCATAAGGTGCGCCACCGGCCCGCGGCCCTCGCCAAGCTGCCAATCAGCCGATCGCTCAATGCAATGTCGCACAAAAGCTTTAGCCGCCGCGATCGCTTCCATCGGCTCTCTGCCCGAGGCCAAGCCTGCCGCGACCGCCGACGAGAACGTACACCCCGTCCCGTGATCGTTGGCGGTATCCACCACCTCGCCAGCTAGCTCTGTCCAGTCGCCGCCGTGGTGTACTTGATCGGTGGCGGTGGCCTCCCCGGTCACCACCAGCCACCCAGGGCAAAGGGCGCCCAAATCGTCCAACCCGGCCACTTCCCGAAGCACTGTGGCCTCTCGGCCATTAGGCGTGGCGACGCTGGCGTGCCTCAACAACTCCAGGTAGAGGGCCTCCGCCCCGGCGTCCAGCAGCCGGGCGCCAGTCGACGACACCATCACCGGATCGACCACCAGGTTGGGCAGTCGGCCCGCAGCCGCATATTCGCCAACCACGGTGATGATCTCCTGATTGGCCAGCATTCCGGTCTTGACCGCGGCCACCGGCAGATCGTCGAGCACGGAGTCCAGCTGTTGAGCCACGAATTCGGCCGGAACGGGGTGAACCCCCTGCACGCCTACTGTGTTCTGGGCCGTGACTGCGGTGATCGCCGCGGTTCCGTGGACTCCCAAAGCGGCGAACGTGGCCAGATCTGCCGCCACACCAGCGCCACCGGACGGATCCGATCCGGCCACGCTCAGCACCACGGGAGGATTCATCCCGAGTGCCACTCGTCCAATAGTGCGGAGATGGTCTCTTGGGGATCGGGGCTGCGGGCCACAGCGCCCTGAACGGCGACGCCGGCTGCCCCGGCATCCCGACAAGCGGCTACCCGGCCCAAGGCGATTCCCCCCAAGGCGTACACCGGCACATGGGCCTGTCGAACGATCCGTCCGAGGCCACCCAGCCCCAGGGGAGGGCCGTAACCCGGCTTTGTCTCGGTCTCAAACACGGGTGAGATGGTTACGTAGTCCACCCCGTCGAGTTCGGCTTGGCGCACGTCATCCAGCCCATGGCACGACCGGCCGACGATGCCCCGGTACATCTTCGGGTAGCGGTCGAACCCGGAGAGATGAACCCCGTCGGCCACCGGGTCGATCATCGACCCCAGGATCAGGCAGTCGGTCTGTTCCCTCATCAGTTTGGCCAGCTCGCGCCGGATGTGAGGCGGCCGGTCTTTGGCCCGAAAGATCACCGCGGGGGCCTTCACCACCACATCGGTGAGCACAAGCAGCTCGGAAGAAGGTGCCCGTATCGGGCTGAACGGGCGGCGGTGGTCAGAACTCGGCACGGCCCTGGGCGGAGCTGGAGGCCTCGGCTAGATATCGCTTGGGTATTCGACCGGACAGCCGCGCCCGCCGCCCGGCTTCGGTGGCCAGCTTCATGGCGATGGCCATTTGCTCGGGGTCGCGGGCCCGGGTGATGGCCGACGCCACCATGACCGCGTCGCATCCCAGCTCCATGGCCAGAGCGGCGTCGGAGGCGGTGCCGATGCCTGCGTCCAACACCACCGGTACCGATGACTGCTCCACGATCATCTCGATGTTGTGGGGGTTGCGGATGCCCAGTCCCGATCCGATCGGTGCCCCCAGCGGCATCACCGACGCGCAGCCCAGGTCTTCCAGCCGGCGGGCCAACACCGGGTCGTCATTGGTGTAGGCCAACACGGTGAATCCATCGTCCACCAGCGTCTCGGCTGCCTCTACCAATTCGATGCCCTCAGGCAAAAGGGTGATGTCGTCGGCGATGACCTCCAACTTCACCCAGTCGGTTTCGAACGCCTCTCGAGCCAGCTTGGCGGTTAGCACCGCATCGGCTGCGGTATGGCATCCCGCGGTGTTGGGCAGCACGCCGAGCCCCAGGCGATCAATCACCTCCAGCACCGAACCGGTGGCCTCGGGCGACACTCGTCGCAGGGCCACCGTGACCAGCTCGCACTCCGATGCGATCAGTGCCCGTTCCAGCACCGTCAGGTTGGGCGCGCCGCCGGTGCCGGTGATCAACCGGCTGGTGAAGCTGCGCTCAGACACGGTCCACGAGTCGCCCATTCAGATCACCTGCTCTAGGGGGTCAGAATCGCCCATCTATCCCCCTTGGGCCGCTTCGAGGATCTCGACTCGGTCGCCCTCTGTCAACCGCGACTCGCCCCACCGACTGCGGGGGACGATCTCCCGGTTGACGGCCACCGCCACCCCCCGCTTGTTGGGGGCCAGTGTGCCCACGGTGCAGTTGGCCGGCACGTCGCGGTTCTCGCCGTTGACGGAAACGATCATGCTGGCCCGCTCATCCTGGAACTCCGCTGAAGGGCTGTTCGGCCCCGTAAGAAGGGCCGCTATCGGAATGGAATCGGGTGGGGCTGAACGGAGCTAGGTCTACCGGTGGTTTGCGGCCTAGCACCAGGGCCGAAACCGCAGCCGCGGTGATGGGAGCGGTGAGAATGCCATTGCGATAGTGGCCGGTGGCGTACACGATGCCGTCGTCACCGGCCCCGATGATTGGGGCATTGTCGGGGGCGCCGGGGCGCAGGCCAGCCCACGTTTCCACCAGGTCGATTTCGCTGAGCCCGGGAAGCACGGCCAACACGTCTCGGAGCAGTTCGTAAACGCCACCCGCGGTCACCCGAGTGTCGAAGCCTTGCTCTTCTTGGGTGGCGCCCACCACGATTTCACCGTCGCTGCGGGGCACGGCGTACACAGTCGACCCGCGCACCACCCCCCGCACCGGCAGCCGCAACAGCCCCTCGGGGCCACTCAAGCGCAGGATCTGCCCTTTTAGAGGCCGGATGGGCACTCCCAACAGTCGCCCAGTCCACGCCCCAGCAGCCACCACCACCTGTTGGCAGGCCATCACCTGGCCATCGTCGGTCACCACCTGGTTGCCAGTCACTTCGGTAGCCGACACCGCCAGGGTAGGCACCCGATTCAGCAGTTCGGCCACCACTCGTCGGGGATTCACCTGGTGGTCGACCGGGGAGTACACCCCGCCCCGCACACCGGGGGCGAGCAGCGGCTCTCGGGACCGGCATTCCCGGCTGCGGAGCCGTTCCACCAGTAGGCCCTCTTGTTCGTGCAGGTCGCCCAGATTGTCGAGCACAGCCTTGTCGTCAGCGTCGTAAGCCGCCATCAGCGTGCCGTTGCGGCGGTAGTCCACGGCGTCGACCCCGAGCTCATCGGCATATGCCGGCCACGCCTGGCTGGCGGCCAAGTTCAGGCGGAGGATATGGCTTTCGCCCCAATAGGCCTCGTGGATGGGGGCCAGCATTCCCGCCGCCGCGTGGGTCGCCCCGGTGCCCGGCGCAGGGTCAAGCACCACCACCTCAGCGCCTTCCTGATGGAGCCGCCATGCGGTCGACAAACCGATAATCCCACCGCCCACGATGATGACGTCGGGCTTCGGGGGGACGGGGGGCCTAGCGGGTACGTCAGGCATCGAGGGCCTCCAGCAGCTCAGCGGTGGCTGCGATGGGGTCGGCGGCGTGGGCCACCGCACCGATCACCGCCACCCCGTGGGCGCCCGCGTCCAAAAGCTCCGGTACTCGGGCCGCGGATATTCCGGCGATGGCAATCACCGGGATATCCACCGCGGCGGCTACCCTCTCCACTCCGGCTGGCCCCAGCGGCTCGGGCAACCCGGCTTTGGTGGCGGTGGCATACACCGGACCGACTCCCACATAGGAGGCGCCGTCGGCTTGGTGACGAAGTGCTGTGTCGGGGTCTCGGGCGGTGCCTCCCACCAGAGCGTCGGTGCCCATCAGGCGGCGCAGCACCGACACCGGCAGGTCGTCGGTCCCGCCGTGTACCCCGTGAGCTCCGGCGGCCAGCGCGATATCGGCCCGGTCGTTCACGATCACCACGGCCTGTGCCTTCTGGGCTGCGGCCACGATGCGTTCGCACTCGGCCAGCACCGCGGCATCGCTCGACCCTTTGATCCTCACCTGCACCGCGGGAGCTCCGCCCCGAAAGGCCTGGTCGGCCAATGAAGCGCAGTCGGCGATGACGTGCAGCCGGGGAACATTCAGGGTCACGACCCCGCCGAGTAGATCTCGGCGCCCTTGTCCCGAAATTCGTCGGCCTTGGACTTCATCCCCAGCTCGATGGCCACCGACTCGTCCACCCCTTGGCGAGCGGCATAGTCCCTCACGTCCTGGGTGATCTTCATGGAGCAGAACTTGGGTCCGCACATGGAGCAGAAGTGGGCGGTCTTGGCCGGTTCGGCCGGCAGGGTCTCGTCGTGGTACTTCAGCGCGGTCTCGGGATCCAGCGAAAGGTTGAACTGGTCAGCCCAGCGGAACTCGAATCGGGCCTTCGACAAAGCGTCGTCCCATGCTTGGGCCCCCGGATGGCCCTTGGCCACGTCGGCGGCGTGGGCGGCGATCTTGTAGGCGATCACCCCGTCCTTCACGTCGGCCCGGTTGGGAAGTCCTAAGTGCTCTTTGGGGGTCACGTAACAGAGCATGGCGGTGCCGTACCAGCCGATGTTGGCCGCCCCGATGGCCGAGGTGATGTGGTCGTAGCCGGGGGCCACGTCGGTGGTGAGCGGCCCCAGTGTGTAGAAGGGGGCGTCTTGGCACCACTCCTGCTCCAGGGTCACGTTCTCCTTGATCTTGTTGAGCGGCACGTGGCCTGGCCCCTCGATCATCACCTGCACGTCGTGGGCCCAGGCCCGGCCGGTGAGCTCTCCCAGGGTTTCAAGCTCGGCCATCTGGGCGGTGTCGTTGGCGTCGGCGATCGACCCGGGCCGCAAGCCGTCGCCCAAAGAGAAGGCCACGTCGTAGGCGGCGAAGATCTCGCACAGTTCGTCGAAGTGGGTGTAGAGGAAGTTCTCCTGGTGATGGGCCAGGCACCAAGCGGCCAGAATCGAACCGCCTCGGCTCACAATTCCGGTGGTGCGCTCGGCGGTGAGCGGCACATAGCGCAACAGCACCCCGGCGTGGACGGTCATGTAGTCCACCCCCTGTTCGGCCTGCTCGATCACCGTGTCCCGGTAGATCTCCCAGGTGAGCTCCTCGGGGCTGCCGTTGGTCTTCTCCAGGGCCTGGTAGATGGGCACGGTGCCAATGGGCACCGGGGAGTTGCGGATGATCCACTCCCGGGTGGTGTGGATGTCGGAGCCGGTGGAAAGGTCCATCACCGTGTCGGCCCCCCAGCGGGTGGCCCAGGTCATCTTCTCCACCTCCTCGGCGATCGACGAGGTGACCGCCGAGTTGCCGATGTTGGCGTTGACCTTGGTGAGGAACTTGCGACCAATGATCATCGGCTCCGACTCGGGGTGGTTCACGTTGGCCGGGATGATGGCCCGGCCCCGGGCCACCTCAGTCCGCACCAGTTCGGCGTCGAGCCGCTCGCGAATGGCGATGAACTCCATCTCCGGGGTGATTTCCCCCTGACGGGCATAGGCCATCTGGGTCACCGCCTCGCCCTTGGCTCGCAGCACCGGTCGGCGCTCGCCCAAGAACGGGTCGGAGGCGGCACCGTCGCGCACCGCCCGCCGACCGTCGTCGCGCAGGTCAGCACTTCGCCCCTCGATCTCGGTGGTGTCGCACCGCTCGGTGATCCACTCCAGCCGCAAGGGCGGAAGACCCACGCTGGGGTTGGAACCCGGACCGCTCGTGTCGTACAGCAAGAATGGCGGCTCCGGTTCGGTGAGGTTCACCTGCGTGAACGGCACCCGCACGTCGGGCCGGCTACCCGTTTCGTACACCTTTTCACGAGCGGGTCTTGGTTCACGAGCGGGTTCTTGGCTGGAGGTGGAGCCTTCCTGGATCGGCGCGTTGCCGTTGGTGCTCTCGCTCATCGTCATCTCCCTTCGCCGGCGTTATCCGGATCAGGTTCGGCGGTCGGTGCCAGCGGACACCCTCTCAGCCCGACGATCCTCGAGCTCCCGCGTGGTTTTCTATTCACTCTCAGTATATTTCGACCTATGCTGAGTTAGACCGCACCGGGCCTTGAAAAAGGCCCGGTGCGGCCCAAGGAGACAGCAGAGCTGCCTCCTTCACGGGACTACCCGTGGTCGGGCCGGTGCAGACTTGACACCTCGCCGGGAGGGTTCAATTCCCTCTAGTTCCACTCAGCACCCTATACGGTCGTGATGTCGTTCACCACCCCCTTTGCCATAGGTAGAACAGCCGCCCAGTTAGTGATGCCTCGTTACTTCATCTACGGCTGAGATAGCGGTTGATGAGGGATTGGGTGGAGGAGTCGCGGTTGGGGTCGGGGGTGGCCGAGCCGGTGAGTTCGGCGGCGATGCCGCTGGCCAGGGTCTTGCCCAGTTCCACGCCCCACTGGTCGAACGGGTTGATGCCCCACGCGGTGGCTTGGGTGAACACCTTGTGTTCGTAGAGGGCTACCAGCTGGCCCAGCGAACGGGGAGTGAGCTGGTCGCCGAGGACCACGGTGCTGGGTCGGTTGCCGGGAAAGCTCCGGTGGGGATCGCCGGTGTCGGGGGTGCCGAAGGCCAGGGCCTCGGCCTGGGCGAACATGTTGGCCATGAGCAGGTCGTGGTGCTCGATGTGGGGGTGGTTGGGGCGGCAGAAGCCGACGAATTCCACCGGGACGATGTCGGTGCCTTGATGCAAGAGCTGATGGAATGCGTGCTGGCCGTTGGTGCCCGGTTGACCCCACACCACTGGGCCGGTGCCCACGCCAGCCGGGGTGCCATCGGCCCGCACCGACTTGCCGCTGCTCTCCATGTCGAGTTGCTGGATGTAGGCCGGGAACAGGGCCAGCTCTTGGGCGTAGGGGAGCAGCCCGTAGGTGGGCCAGTCCCAGAAGTTGCGGTTCCAGATGCCGATGAGCCCCAACAGGGCGGGCAGGTTCTCGGCCCAGGGGGCGGTGCGGTAGTGCTCGTCCATTTGGTGCATCCCAGCCAGCATGTCGGCGAAGGCATCGGGGCCGACGGCGGCCATGAGGCTGAGCCCCACCGCGGAGGCCAGCGAATAGCGGCCGCCCACCCAGTCCCACATGGCGAAAACGGCATCAGCGTCGACGCCGAAGTCCTGGGCCTTGTCGGGGCTGGCGGTGACGGCGGCGAAGTGCCTGCTGGCTTGATCGGCACCCACGTTGTGAGCGATCCAGTCTCGGGCGGTGATGGCGTTGGTCAGGGTCTCGGTGGTGGTGAACGTCTTGGACACCACGATGAACAGGGTTCGAGCCGGGTCCAGGCCCCGGGTGGCGGCACCGAAATGGGCGCCATCCACGTTGGACAGAAAGCGCACATCCAAGTCGGCGTCGGCGTGGGCCGCCAGTGCCGCAGTGGCCATGGCTGGCCCCAGGTCCGACCCGCCGATGCCGATGTTCACCACTGCCTGCCACCCTCCGTCTCGGACTTTGGCCGCGAAGCCAGCCATTCGGTCAATCTCCTGTCGGACTGCGGGGGGCGGGTCGGGGTGGCGCAGAGCGGTGTGCCAGGCGGGACGGTTCTCGGTGGTGTTCACCGGCTCGCCATCGAGCAGAGCCTCAAAACGGCCTCGTAGCTCGGTCCTGTCGGCCAAGGCGGCCAGCATCGCCACTGTCTCGTCGGTCAGCCGGTTCTTGGAGTAGTCCACCAGCAGCCCGTCGGTCTCGGCCACCAGACGCTCGCCCCGCTGCGGGTCGCCGTCGAACAGATCCCGCAGATGCACGCCCTCAAGCGCCTCTCGGTGGGCACTCAGCGCTTGCCACTCGCCGGTGTCGTGCATGCTCCGCAGCGTAACCGGGGCTTGCGTCGCCGCTGGACGACTATTCGTAGGAGATGGCGTCGAGGACGTTGAGGCGACTGGCCCGGCGGGCGGGTATGGAGGCGGCCAGCAGGCCGGCTACGGCCACCACCACCAGGTAGATCCAGAGCGTGCCCCACGGGATGGCGAACGACGAGACGAAGTTGTCGGGGATGATCTCCACTGTGGCCCAGCCGAACAGCACCCCGACGGTTATGCCCATGAGCCCGCCGAACACGGCGACGATGCCGCCTTCCCAGCGGATCATCCGCCGAGCCTGGCGGCGGGACATACCCACTGCTCGCAGCAGGCCCAGCTCCCGAGTCCGCTCAAACACCGAGAGGGCCAGCGTGTTGGCCACACCCATGAGGGCCACGATCAGGGATATGGCCAAGAAGGCGTTGACCACCCCCAAGAACGTGTCGATCTGGCTCTCTTGGGTTTCTTGGAACTCGGCCTGGTCCCGCACGTTGAGCTGCGGGTAGGCCAGGGTGGCCTGTTCGATGGCTTCCCGAGCCTGATCCGCGGTGTAGCCCGGTGCGGTAAGGGCAGAGATGAAGCCGTCCTCTTGCTCGACTAGGTAGCGATCCCAGTCGGCGAGATCGATCAGCCAAGAGCCGAATATTGCGTTGTTGTCGAAGATGGCCGCCACCTCAAAGGTCGCCGTTTGGCCGTCGGAGAATTCCAGTTCCACCGGATCGCCGACGCCCACCGACAAGTCGTCGGCTTGATCGGTGTGCAAGGCAACATCGCCGGGACCGGCATCGGTAAGGCTGCCCCTGGTTACCTCGATGTCGAAGTGCAGGGGGAGGACATCCAGATCAACGGCCCCGACTTCGTCGACATCGCCATCGATCACCGACCGGACCCCCTCAAACTTGAACCGAGAGGCCAGCACCGAGGCCACCTCGTCGCGTTCACTGATCCTCTGGGCCGCTTGCGTACTGAAGGTCTCGGTGGGGTCGCCGCAGCCTCCCGGGCAGATTAGCCAGTCGGACTTGACCGAGCGGTCCAGGGTGTCATCCAGGGTCTGTTTGAACGACTGTCCCAGCACCGAGACCATTGACACCAGAGCCAGGCTGATCATGAGAGCCGAGGCGGTGTTGGCCGTACGCCGGGGGCTGCGCTCCGCGTTCTGTCGGGCCAGCCGCCCGCTCACTTGGGAGACCTTGGCCGGGATCCATCCCAAGACTCTGGAGACCGGTACGGCAAACACCGGGCTGACCAGGTTCATCCCCACAAACACCAACAATGCGCTCATGCCCAGCAGGGCCAAGAGCGAGCTGGTCGGGAAGTCTCCGACCACGGCAACGATGAGCATGGCCAGGCCCAAGATCAACACCCGGGCCTGTCCCACCGGCTGGGGCAGATTGCGACCCCCGACGAAGGCCAGCACCGCGCCAACCAGCGCAGTTACCACGATGACTGAAGCCGTTTCCGAGACGATTCCGAATGCCACCAAGATCACGCTGGCGGCGGTGAGCAGCTTCTCCAGCCCGGTTGAGCGGCGCTCCTCGGTAAGCCGGGGCGGCATATTCCCGGTGAGCGCCGCCATGGGAGTCACCCGTCGGGCTCGCAAGGCGGGCCAAATGGCCGACACCGCGGTCACGCCCACCCCGACCAACACCGCGGCCAGAATTGAGTTGGTGCCCACAACGATGGGCGCGTCGGGCAAGCCGGCGCCGAAGCCTGAGATCAACGCTCGGATGCCAAGAGAAATCAGCACGCCTAGTCCGAGCCCGGCGGCGCTGGCCATCACCCCGACGGCGATTGCTTCGCCGACCACGATGGCGGTGACCTGCCGGCCGCTGGCCCCCAAAGCCCGCAGCAGCCCCAGCTCCCGGGTGCGCTGGCTCACCAGGATGGTGAAGGTGTTGTAGATGATGAAGGCCGACACCACCAAGATCACCACAGCGAATCCCAGCATGAAGTACTCGAAGAAGCCGATGAACTCGTTGAACAGGTCGGACTGTTCCTCCACCAACTCTTGGTTGGCCACGACCTCCAAGCCATCGTCAAGCACCGTGGCCACGGCCGCCGATGCCGCCTCCGGTGAGGTGTTGGGCTCCAGTCGGATGTCGATGCTGTCGTAGCCCCCTCCGTTGTGCAGCAGTTGGCGGGCGGTCTCGATGTCCCAGGCCATCATCTGCGCGCCCGCGGTGGCATTGTCACCGCTGCCGTAACGGAACAGTCCGACCAGGGTGAACGCTTCGGTGCCGCCGGGGGTGGACACCCGGTAGCGCTCGCCGATCTCGAATCCGTTCTCATCGGCGGTGTCGGCATCCATGGCGAACTCGTCAGGCCCGGAGGGGACCCGGCTGACGCCATCGGGCCACACCTCGAGAGCTCCCAGGGAGTCGTCGGAGGGCCAGCCGATGCCAATCTGCGGCGGCCCGAAGAGCTCCACCGCTTCGCCGTCAGCGGTAATGGGGACCACGTTGAACTCGACCACCGTCCCCACTGCGGCCGCCACCCCGTCCACCGACCTCACATCGTCGAGGAGCTCGGGGTCTACCAGCGCTCCGCTCTCGCCCCGGTCGCCGAAGGCCAACTCGGGGCGCACTGACAGATCAACGCCTTCGAAGATGTCCTCGGAGAGGGTGTCGAACGTGGAGCGAAGCCCCGAGGTGGTGACCAGCACGCCTACGGTGAAGCCCACGCTCACGACGACGGCCAGCGTGGTCAGCACGAACCGGATGCGGGTTCCGGCGATGCTCTTGAGGGCGTAGCGGATGAGGCCTATAGCGGAATTCTTACTGGTGAGCGATGGCTTCTAACACATTGAGGCGGTTGGCCCGGCGGGCGGGGAAGAAGGCGGACAGCATTCCCGCTAACGCCGACACCACCAGGTAGATCACCAGCGTGAGCCACGGCACGCTCACGGTGGAGATGACACTGCTGGGGAGGGCGGCAGCAGTGATGGAGCCAGCCACTACACCGGTGGCGATGCCCACCAATCCTCCGAAGACGGCCACGATGATGCTCTCCAGGAAGATCGTCCCCCAGGTTTGCCGCTTGGCCATGCCGATGGCCCGCACCAGTCCCAATTCCCGGGTTCGCTCGAAAATCGAAAGGGCCATGGTGTTGGAAATGCCCACCACCGCGATGAGCAATGCGAGGACCAAGAACACGTTGATGATGATCAGGAACGTGTCGATTTCAGAGGCCCTGCCCTCTTGGTATTCGACCTGGTCCTTGACGATGACCTGGGGAAAGTCGGAGAGCTCTGTTTCCAGGCTGGACCGAGCTTGGTCCATGTCAATCCCCGAAGCGGTGATGGCGGTGGCCAGGTTGTCTTGGCCTTCGCCCATGAGGTGGCCCCAGTCGCTGAAGTCAACCACCAGGGGACCGACCACAGAGTCTTCGGTGTGGAGGGCGACAACTTCAAACGTCGCTTCTTGCTCTCCGGGGAACTCGAGGAACAGTTGGTCTCCTAGGCCGATGTCCAGGTCATCGGCTAGGTCTTTGTGTACGAGCACATCTCCTGAACCAGCGCCCTCCACGCTGCCAGCAACCACGCCCGGATTGACATGGGGGGAGAACGAGTCGAGGTCGGTGGCTGTCACTCGGCGTTGTTCGCCATCGGGAGCGCGCGCTCCGTCGGGGCGGAATTGGAAGGCCATCACCGATTCCAACTCGGGCATCTCAGTCATTCTCTGAGTGGCCTCCTGGCTGAACGCGCCCAGAGCAGTGCTGAAGGTGCCCAGATCGGTGTTGCATTCGTTGACGCAGACCAGCCAATCGGCCTCTACCGAATCCCCAAGTTGGTCATTCAGGGTTTGCTTGAAGGATGTCCCCAGCACAGTGACCAGCGACACCATGGCCAGCCCGATCATGAGCGCTGAGGCGGTGGTAGCGGTGCGTCGGGGGTTGCGGGCCGCGTTGAGCCGAGCCAATCGACCGTTGATGGTGAACAGGCGGTCGGCTGGCCAGCCCAGGAACAGCGACATAGACCGGGCAATCGCCGGGGTTGCGATGTTGACCCCCAGAAGCATCAACAATGCCCCCAAGCCAAGCGGAAGGAGGAGTTGGGAAGTGGAAAGGTCGGCAAAGAGCCCAATCAGCAGCAGAATCAGCCCTACCCCGCCGGCTGCTGATCCGATGACCAAGGCGCGTCGCCGATTGAAAGGATCGATCTCGGCTTCGTCGGCCAGCGCCACCATGGGCGTAACCCGGCGGGCCCGCATGGCCGGCCAGATGGCGGTAACCATGGTGACGCCGATGCCGATGACCAAAGCGGCAACAACGGTCCACCCACCGATAATCACGTCGATGCCGGGTAGGTGAGCGCCGGCGCTGTTTAGCGCTCCGGCAATGCCGATAGCTACCAATATGCCGAGCCCGAATCCCACGATGGTGGCCACTATCCCGACGATTAGCGCTTCCACCGCCACCACTTGAGCGATTTGGCGTCGCTCGGCGCCGAGTACCCGCAAAAGACCCAATTCTCTGATGCGCTGCCCCATGACCAGGGTGAACGTGTTGTAGGTGATAAAGGCCGAAATGATCAAAACGATGATCGCAAATGCCAGTAGGAGGCCTTGGATGCGGTCGATGTTTCCGGCAAATTCCGCGTTGCTCTCATCGATGTTGTCCTGCCGGGAAATCACTTCGATATCGGGGCCCACGATGGAACCAATGGCCGCGACCACCTCTTCGTAGGATGCTCCCGGCGACAGCTTCCCGTGGATGAGGTCGTAGCCGCCTCCGTTGTGCAATAGCTCCCGAGTTCTATCCATTTCCCAAGAGACGGTCTGAAGCGCGATCCGGGTCTCGGGGTCGAGGAAGTACAAGTAGCCGACCAACTCGAAGTTTTCGGTGCCGGCGGGCGTGGCGATGTCGTAGCGCTGGCCGATGACAAAATTGTTCTCCCGGCCGGTGAAATGGTCGATGGCGAATTCATCAGGCGCGGTGGGCTGGCGGCTTATGCCGTCGTCATAGACATAGATGGTGCTCAGCGCCTCATTTTCGGGCCAGCCGTAGCCGATTTGTCGCCCTACGCCGGGGTCCAGGGCGTTGCCATCGCCGTCGATGGCAACGACGTCGAATTCCTGCGCCAATCCGGTGACTGCTTCCACCCCGTCGACCGATGCGATCTCATCGCTTAGAGACGTGGGGAGGAGGGGCACGCCCTCGTTGCGATCGCCGACGTCGGAAGCGGCCCGTACGGTGAAGTCGTACTTTTCGTAGATTTGGCCTGCCAGGCTATTGAGGGAGGCGCGGAGCCCGTCGGTGGCGACCAGCACCCCGGTGGTCAGGGCCACCCCGATGATCACGGCGAGGGTGGTGAGCGCGAACCGGACCTTGACGCCGGCGATGCTTCGGAGGCTGTATCGCAGGAGAGTCATTGACCGTCTACCGGGTCATGAATTTCGAGGAAGGGTTACCTGGCTGCGCCCAAACTCAGTCGTCCAGGTCCTTCATGTATTCCAACACTTCTTCCATGGTTGCCCCCTCTGTTATGCCCCGTACGAACTGGCCCACTTGCAGAATCTTCATGTAGTCGAGGATCTGATCGGCGGTGGGATTGAGCATCTCGCCCTGGAGTCGGCCGTCGGCCAAGAACACGGTCCGGTCGGCGAACGATGCCGCCTTGGCGTCATGGGTGACCATCACAATGGTCTGGCCCAGATCGTCAACCGCTTCGCGCATGAACTTCAGCACGTCGTTGCCCGACCGGGAGTCGAGGTTGCCGGTCGGCTCGTCGGCAAAGATGATCTCCGGCTGGCTAGCCAGCGCCCTGGAAACCGCCACCCGCTGTTGCTGGCCCCCCGATAGCTCGTTGGGCCGGTGGGTGAGTCGGTCGGCCAGCCCCACAGTGGCGATCACGCTGTCGACCCACGCTTGGTCGGGTTCGCGCCGAGCCAGGTCCATGGGCAGGGTGATGTTCTCGATGGCGTTCAGCGTGGGCACCAGATTGAAAGCCTGGAAGATAAAACCTACTCTGTCGCGGCGCAGCAGGGTCAGCTCTTTGTCCGACAGGGTGCTCAGGTCGGTATCGCCGATGAATGCGTGACCCTCGGTGAGGTTGTCGAGTGCGGCCATGCAGTGCATGAGCGTGGACTTGCCAGAGCCCGACGGACCCATGATGGCGCTGAATTTCCCCTTCTCGAAGGTGATGTCCACCCCGTCTAGGGCTCGGACTTCGGTCTCTCCTGAGCCGTAGATCTTGACCGCTTCCACCGCTCGGGCGGCAGCCATGGTCTCGGTGGCCAGCGTGGACGCATCGCTCATGGAAAAAGCACCCCTTTGGCGTCAGCCAGGATTTCCTTGGTGGAAATGGTGGAGATTATGGCTGGGAGACTACACGAAGGTAGGGCTTTTGCTCGTCCCAGCCGTCGGGGAACAGCTCCGCGGCCTCATCATTGGAAAGGGCGGGCACGATGATTACGTCATCGCCGTGCTGCCAGTTCACCGGAGTGGCAACCTTCTTGGTGGCGGTGAGCTGGAGCGAGTCGATCACCCGAAGAACCTCATCGAAGTTGCGCCCGGTGCTGGCCGGATAGGTGATGGTGAGCTTCACCGCGTTGTCGGGACCGATCACGAACACCGAGCGCACCGTCATGGTGTCGCTGGCATTGGGGTGGATCATGTCGTAAAGGTCGGCCACGGCGCGGTCGGCGTC
Organism: Candidatus Poriferisocius sp.; assembly: GCA_965208545.1. Lineage (GTDB taxonomy): Bacteria > Actinomycetota > Acidimicrobiia > Acidimicrobiales > Bin134 > Poriferisocius. Next base: position 837,056 of record OZ242341.1, read on the forward strand.
GCCGATCATCGGGAAGTTGGGTCGGATGCCCTGGGTGTCTTCGATGTCCTGTGACCACGCGATGTGGTCTTGGACCGTGTCGCATGACAGGCCGATCACCTTCACGTTGCGGGCCGCGAATTGCTCGGCCAGCCGAGCGGTGTAGCCCAGCTCTGTGGTGCATACCGGGGTGAAGTCTTTGGGGTGGGAGAAGAGAACCGCCCAAGAGTCCCCCTTCCATTCGTGGAAGGAGATGGTTCCCTCGGTGGTTTCGGCGGTGAAGTCTGGGGCGATATCGCCTAGTTGAATGGCCACTTTCGGCTCCTTGCGCTGATCCGCTTGGTCGAAGAAGTTTCTCCCAGCCTATCCCGATCGGGCAATACCTGACCAAAGAGGTCTGGATTAGCGTCGCCGCTTGCCTCTACTCGGTGTCCTCGGTGGTGCTGCGGCGGCGAAGGACGCGGCGGATGCGACCACCTTCAAGGTCCTCAGTGGTGTCGTCGGGAGTGCCGACGGCGACTTGCAAGGGTCCATCGGTCTGGTCCACCAAATCGAGAACCGTCTCCGGGTCTTCTCTGACCATGATCGGGGCTTCGAAGTCGGGCTCGACCTCTTCGGGTTCTTCGGTTTCGAATAGAGCGGTTTCCAGTGCGGCGCGGATCTCCTCCAACTCGAACTCGTCGGTATTCATCACCGAACGAAGGCTGGTCAGCGGGTTTTGGGAGAATTGGCGGAGCCGCTCGATCCATTCATCCCGATATTGCACATATATGAGGTGCTGGCGACGAGCGGTTTCGTAGTCGCTCTTGATCACTGCGAACACCGCCGCCTCGCCAGCCACGTGCATGGCGCTCAGCTCGGCCCGCATGACCGGTGAGGGATGGCTGGCGATGGCCTCTCGCATCTTCGGGGCCAACTCATCGTGTCCGGCCAACAGCTCGTCGCGCTGGCCCATGTCGATCTGGAGTCCGGAAGCATTGATATCGCTCAACACCTTCTGGTGGTTCTCTATCCAGTCCGACACCGTTTGCTCGTGCCGGCGGTGCCATTGGGTCAGGAGCTCTTGGCCAGATCGGGAGATTCCCACCACATCAGCAACATCCTCCGCGGGATCGCCCACCAACTCCAGCGCTGGCCGGCCGTTGCCCGCGCCGTTCTCTAAATCGCCCTCTGACGGGGAGTAATCGGCGCCGCCATCGAACAACTCGGGCCTGCCGATTTGGTTCTCAACCCCAGCATCGGGGGTTGGGCCAGGAAATATGTCCCACAACGCCTTCTTCTTGCGGGTGGAAAGGGCCACAATGAGGCCGAGCAGACCACAACCCAGGATGATGGCAGCGGGAATTAGAAGACCAGCGCTCACGACTCGCCAACTGTGCTGGCAGCTAGCACGCGAACGTTGGCGGTCGGGGCCGGGGTGGTGGCGGTGTGCTGTCGGCACGACCAGCAGGTGTCGCGCGCCGTGCCCCACCAGGTGACATCGCAAAGAGGACACCACATGGTGGCTTTGCGCCTTGCCTTGGGCGCAAGAAGCCATGCGCGAGCCGGAGTGGCCATGTATCCCACACTAGAAGCGCGGTATGCCGAAATTGTGGATATCCACAACCTGCTATTCGACCAGGGTTCGAACAACGCACCGATCTATTGGACCGCCAGTCGAACCACTAAGGCGCGGGCTCTTCTGCGTCGGGGGGAATGATGAGCTCTTGGCCTACCTGGATCAGGTTGGCTGCGGTGATGTTGTTGGCCTCAAGCACCTCGTCCAGGGTCTTGCCGTACTGAAGGGCGATGTCCAGCAACGTGTCGCCGGCCACCACGATGTGGGTGCGCTCGCCGGGGCGGACGGTGCCGTCGCTGTTGAGAACCACCGGCGCGTCCTGGGGAATCTCAATCTCCTGGCCGATGCTCAATACGTTGGGGTTCTCCAACTGGTTGACGGCGTCGATCTCCTGCCAGGTGATGCCGAACTCGTCGGCGATGCTGCCCAGCGTGTCGCCCTCACGCACGACGTAGATGAACGCTTCAGGGGTTGAAGTCGGCGTTGGGGTGGGGGGAAGGGTCGGCTCGGGGACCGCGACGGTGGCGGTGACCAACTCGTCGGAGTCCACGCCGATAGGGCGATCCTCCGAAGTTGTTCCTCCTCCGCCGCCGCAGGCCGCGCCCAACACAGCCAACATCAGCACCATCAACAACACTTGGGCCCGGCGCATGGCGACACCTCCTCTGAACCAGTGGCCCACAACAATACGCAACGCGCCCCAAAACCTAAAAAAGAACGATCACCGTCGTGTACCGAGAACTGTGAATGTCGGCGAATGACCACCTTCCGAACGGATGCTGGCAACGACAACCACGCGCTGGACTGATGCTGGCAACATGGAGGAGTGTCCACTGTCGGCATCTTGGTGAACCCGCGTTCGGGCAGCGATGTGCGCCGCCTGCTCACCAGTGCGGGTTCGTCCACCGTCGAGGACAAGGTCAGCATTCTGCGTCGCATCATCCACGGTGCGGCCGAGGCGGGGGCCGAGCAGGTGGTGTTGACCCGCGACCCGTTCTCCATCACCCGGCGGGCCACCGAGAACCTCCAATTGCCTCTGAAGTTGGACTTCCTCGACCTGCCCCTGCACCACAACGAGCGGGATTCGGTGGACGCCGCCCGGGCGATGCAGGACGCGGGATGCGGCTCGGTGGTCAGCCTGGGGGGAGACGGCACCAATCGGGCGCTGGCTCTGGGATGGCCCGACGCGCCGCTGATCCCGCTCTCCACTGGCACCAACAACGCCTTTCCCGTTCACGTTGAGCCAACCGTGGCGGGAGTGGCCGCCGGGTTGGTGGCCACCGGGGCGGTGGACCTTTTGACCCACTCGGCTCGGGCCAAGGTGGTGGCGGTGGAAGTGACCGGTGGTGACACCGGAATCGAGACCGACATGGCCCTGATTGACGCCGTGGCGGTAGACGATCCCTACGTGGGCTCGCTGGAGCTGTTCGACCCCGAGACCATCATGCTCGGCCTATTCGCCCAGGCCGACCCCGCCGCCATCGGCTTCAGCGGCCTGGCCGGCACGGTTCTGCCGTGCCATTCCGATGAGGAGCGCGGGGTGGTGCTGGAGTTCACGCCCCCGAGTCGGAACCCGGCTCGGCTGGTGCGGGGGGCGTTGGCCCCGGGGTGGTTCGCCACGGTTGGCTTGGTCCGAAGCGAGTATCTGGAATTGGATGCCCCGGTCGAAGTGGCCGGGCCGTGCCTGTTGGCATTCGACGGTGAGCGCAGCCGCCGCCTGCATCCTGGCCAGACTGCTTCATTGAAGGTGGTGCGCCACGGACCCCGGGTGATCGACGTGGGCGCAGTGGTGCATTCGGGAGCCCGAACAGGCGCGTTCGAGCTTCGCGTGGGAAACTCTGACCTATGAGTGCAGACGTTGTCATCCGCGGGGGAGTTGTGGTGGACGGCTCGGGCGAGCCGGGACGGGAGGCCGATGTCGCCATCACCGGGGACCGCATCAGCGAGATCGGTTCAGGCTTGTCGGGCAAGGTCGAATTAGACGCCGGTGGCCAGGTGGTCGCCCCCGGCTTCATTGACATCCACACCCACTACGACGCCCAGGTGTTCTGGGATCCGGCGCTCACCCCCTCGTGCTACCACGGGGTGACCTCGGTGATTGCTGGCAACTGCGGTTTTTCCATCGCGCCCACCCGGCCCCGCCACCAGGACCTCATCGCCCGCACCCTGGAAAACGTCGAGGACATGAACGTGGACAGCCTGGCCGAGGGCATCCCCTGGGACTTCGAGACGTTTCCCGAGTACCTCAATTCCATTTCCAACCGGGGCATCGCCCTCAACTTCGGGGCCTACATCGGCCACACCGCCCTGCGGCTGTTCGTGGTGGGCGACGAGGCCTACGAGCGGGCGTCCACCGACGAGGAGGTGGCCCGCATGGTGGAGGTGGTGGCCGAGGCCATCGACGCCGGGGCGGCCGGACTGGCCACCAGCTTTGCCATGACCCACCGCGGCGCTGATGGCTTGCCAATTCCCAGCCGATTCGCCACCCGTGATGAGTTCGAGTCCCTCATCGGCGTGCTGGGCAAAAAGCGCCGGGGAGTGGTGTCGATTGCTCCCGGCGAGCAGATTGGCATCGACGACATGTACGCGTTGCAGCCTCAGGTGGGCGTGCCGTTCACCTACGGCGCCCTGTTGACCTTCCCCAACGGGAACCACGAGAAGAGCGCGGCCAAGAACCGGGAGGCATGGGAGAAGGGAATCCAGGTGTGGCCCCAGGTCACTCCTCGCCCCCTCACCTTCCAGATGGTGATGTCCGACCCGTTCACCCTCAACGTGAACCCCGAGTTCGCCGCGTTAATGAGCGAGGACCACGACGCCCGACTCAAGTCCTACGACGACGAGGATTGGCGCAACCGGACCGCGGAGGCCTTCGAGCACCAAAAGGCCATGCGGCCCCGGTGGGAGACGTTCCAGATCGCCGAGACGGGCTCCCGGCCCGAGCTGATCGGACGGCGCCTGACCGACGTGGCCGAGGAACTGGGGGTGCGCCCCCTCGACGTTCTGCTCGACACCGCGGTGGCCGACGATCTGACCACTCGGATCAGCTGCATCATCGCCAACGACGACCCCGACGGAGTGGCCATGCTGTTGCAACAAGACGGCTGCACGCTGGGCCTGTCCGACGCCGGGGCCCACGTGGGCCAGCTGTGCGATGCTCCGCAAGCCACCGATTTCTTGGGCAATTGGGTGCGCGACCGCGAGCTCATGCCGATGGAAAAGGCGGTGCGGAAGCTCTCGGGAGTGCAGGCCGACCTGTTCAACTTGGTCGACCGGGGATACTTGCGGGAAGGGGCCTATGCCGACGTGGTGGTGTTCGACCCCGAAACCGTGGCCCCCGGGCCGCTGCGCCGGATCCGAGACTTCCCCGCCAACGCCGAGCGGCTCACCGCCGACGCCTCCGTGGGCATAACCCATGTGCTGGTGAACGGCACGCCAATCCGCCGCGACGGCGAAATGGATCAAGGCGGGGTGGACGCTCACCCCGGCGACATCCTGCGCCCCACTGCCCGATAACCAGGCGTTTACGCAGAATTGGCAAAAGTCCTCTGGCGTTTTCCGTTGGAGCGGGCCTAAGCTGGCCTTGAACGCAAGAGCGACAGCGTGGTCGTTCCCACATGATGACGAGGAGATCGCCATGGGGGAAAACAAAGACTGGCGCGTTGAGCTGAATAGGGCAGGGGTTGGCCTGCACGAGCTCTTGTCCGAGGGCATGCCTGCTGACAATCCCGATGACTGGGTGCACCGCCTTGAAGACCAGCTTGGGGAGCTCAGCCGGGCGCTTACCGGTTTCTGCTCGGATTGCGACCTCGGGTTGTTCGACGAATGCATCGAGCTGGCCCCCCGGCTGGTGCCGCAGGTGAACAAGATCCGCACCGAGCAGGTTCAGCTCCAGGCCTCGGTGCAACAGCAGATCAATCGGCTGCACACCCAAAAGCCCGACTCCAGCTTGGAACGGTCGATGGCCGACATCGTCCACCGGGTGGACCAGCTCAATCACCACGCGGTCGACGTGGTGTACAGCGCTTACGAAACCGACCTAGGCGGCCCCGGCTGATTCTCCCTTAGCAGGAACAGCTCAGAGCTCTCCGAATTGGCGGTCGCCCGCGTCTCCCAAGCCGGGCACGATGTAGGCCCTCTCGTTGAGGCCCTCGTCTACCGCCGCCGCGAACAGCCTCACGCCACGTGCGGCGGCTTCCAGCGCCTTTACCCCTTCAGGGGCGGCCAGCACGCATACCGCGGTGATCTGTCCGGCCCCAGCTGCGGCCATCCGCCCACACACATAGGCCAGCGACCCCCCGGTGGCCAGCATCGGTTCCAACACCAGCACAGCCTGTCCGCTGAGATCGTCGGGCACGGTGTTGAGATAGGGCTCGGGCTGGAATGTCTCCTCGTTGCGGCGCACGCCCAGAAAGCCCACTGCGGCCTCTGGCAACAGCTTGCGGGCCGCGTCCAGCATTCCCAGCCCCGCCCGGAGCACCGGCACCAGCAGAGGGGGATTGTCGATGTGTACTCCGGAGGTTCGGGCCAGCGGCGTGTCAATGCTGATGGCGGTGGCAGGGAGATCTCGCAAGGCTTCGTAGACCAACAGCCCGCTCAGTTCGTCCAAGGCCTGTCGGAACTCCGGTGATGGAGTCTCTGCTCGACGCAACGCGGTCAAGCGGGCCTGCACCAGCGGGTGATCGACGACCGTAACGCTCATTACCTCACCCTAGTGGTGCGTCGCAGAATGCCTCCCTGTCCAAGTCCGGCTTCATCAGTCGTCGAATGCCTCACTGTTCTGGTCCAGCCCTATCCTTGGACGGGTGACCGATCTGCTTGCCGTTGAGACCCCGGCCGGACCGGCCGACGCCGTGGCCGGGGTGCGCATCACCCCGGTGGACGCGGTGGGGCTGGAGCAGCGGGCCGCGTCGCTGTGTACTCGGTCGATCAAGACCTCGTCCAAGGCGGCGGCGCTGGATTTGGCCATACGGATGATGGACCTCACCACCCTGGAGGGCGCCGACACCCCCGAGCGGGTCCAGGCCTTATGCGCCCGAGCCCGCCACCCCGACGCCGCCGACTGGTCGGTGCCCCCAGTGGCCGCGGTGTGCGTGTATCCCGAGTTGGTGCCGGTGGCCGCTGAGGCGCTGGCCGACAGCCCGGTGGCGGTAGCCAGCGTGGCTGGGGGGTTCCCCGCCGGTTTGGCCCCCTTGGATGCTCGTTTGGCCGAGATCGCCTGGGCGGTGGCCGCCGGGGCCGACGAGGTGGACATCGTGCTGAACCGCTCGGCGTTTCTGTCCGGCCGGTACCAACAGGCCTACGACGAGATCGCCGCCGCCAAGCAGGCCTGCGGGTCGGCTCATCTGAAGGTGATCCTGGAGACCGGGGAATTGGGCTCCTACGACCAAATCAGGCGGGCGTCCATGCTGGCTATGGTCGCCGGGGCCGACTTCATCAAGACCTCCACCGGCAAGATCGGCACCTCGGCCACTCCCCCCACCGCCCTGTGCATGGCCGAGGCCATTCGGGACATGACCGAGCAAACCGGGAAGGCCGTGGGCCTCAAACTGGCCGGGGGCATCCGCACCGCCAAGCAGGCTTGGCACTATCTGGTGATCGTGGGCGAAACGCTGGGCTCGGGGTGGCTGACTCCAGAGCGGTTCCGATTGGGGGCATCCAGCCTGCTCAACGACGTGCTCATGCAGCGGGCCAAGCTGCGCGACGGCCGCTACCAGCGGCGGGAGGACTTTAGCGTTGACTGACCGTTCGTCTTCTGGGCACGAATTGGAACCCGCCAGCGGGTTTGCGCTCGACTACGCCCCCGCCCCCGAGTCCACCGCCCCCGTGCGACTGGCCTCGCAGTATGGCCTGTACGTGGGAGGCGAAATGGTGGAACCGGCCGCGGGGGCGCTGGCGCCCACCATTAACCCGGCCACTGGGGAGCAGTTGGCCGAGGTGAGTGTGGCCGACGCCGTCGATGTGGACCGGGCAGTGGCCGCGGCCCGCGCCGCGTGGGAGGGAGGCTGGCGGTATCTGTCCGGCGCCGAGCGGGCCAAGTACCTGTACCGGGTGGCCCGACTGTTGCAAGAGCGGGCCCGGGAGTTCGCGGTGTTGGAGACCATGGACGGGGGCAAGCCCATCCGGGAGTCCCGGGATCTCGACATCCCACTGGCCGCAGCCCACTTCTTCCACTACGCCGGTTGGGCTGACAAACTCGACTACGCCTTCAGCGGCCGTCGGGCCGCGCCGCTAGGGGTGGCCGCCCAGGTCATCCCGTGGAACTTCCCCCTGCTCATGGCGGCTTGGAAGCTGGCTCCCGCGCTGGCCTGCGGGAACACCGCCGTTCTCAAACCGGCACCTACCACCCCGCTGACTGCCCTGTTGCTGGCCGAGGTACTGCGCGACGCCGAGCTACCCGCCGGCGTGGTCAACATCATTACCGGCAACGACGCAACCGGGGCCGCGCTGGTGTCCCATCCCGGCGTGGACAAGGTGGCGTTCACCGGTTCGACCGAGGTGGGCCGGGCCATTGGCGCGGAGCTGGCTGGCACCGGCAAGCGCCTCACCCTGGAATTGGGGGGCAAGGCGGCCAACATCGTGTTCGAAGACGCCGCTTTGGATCAGGTGACCGAGGGCATCGTCAACGGCATCTACTTCAACGGCGGCCAGGTGTGCTGCGCCGGGTCCCGCCTGCTGGTGCAAGAGACCGTGGCCGACTCGGTAATAGGCAAGCTCCAGCGGCGCATGGACACCTTGAGGGTGGGGGATCCACTGGACAAGAACACCGATATCGGGGCCATCAACTCTCAGGCCCAGCTCGACCGCATCCAAGAGCTGGTGGCCTCCGGAGTAGCCGAGGGGGCCGAGCTGTACACGCCAGAGTGTGTGCTGCCTGAACAGGGGTTTTTCCACCCGCCAGCGCTGTTCACCAACGTGTCCACCGCCCATCGCATCGCCCAGGAGGAGATCTTCGGCCCGGTGCTCTCGGTGCTCACCTTCCGCACCGCCGAGGAGGCTGTGGCCAAGGCCAACAACACGCCCTATGGGTTATCGGCCGGGATCTGGACCGAGAAGGGGTCGCGCATCTTGTGGATGGCCGATCAGATGCAGGCTGGTGTGGTGTGGGCCAACACCTTCAACCGATTCGACCCGGCCAGCCCGTTCGGCGGCTACCGGGAGAGCGGCTACGGCCGCGAAGGGGGCCGGGCCGGCCTCCTCCCTTATGTGGAACTAGTCGCATGAGCAGTCGGTTGTCGGTCAACAAGACCTACAAGCAGTTCATCGGTGGGGCGTTTGAGCGCTCGGAGTCGGGCCGGACATATCCGGTGGTTGGGGCGGGAGAGCAACTCTTGGCTCACGCTGTTCAGGGGTCGCGCAAAGACGTCCGGGACGCAGTGGCTGCCGCCCGGTCGGCCCAGGAGAGCTGGGCCGGGCGTACCGCCTACAACCGGGGTCAGATCTTGTACCGGGTGGCCGAGGTGATGGAGTCGCGCCGCGACGAGTTCTGCGCCGAGTTGTCCCGAGCAGCAGATGGGTGTGCCGACGAGGCCGCGGCCCTTGAGGTCGCCGCCGCCATCGACCGCTGGGTGTGGTACGCCGGCTGGGCCGACAAGTTCTCCACCGTGTTGGGCGGGGCCAACCCGGTGGCCGGCCCCTACTTCAACCTCAGCGTGTCCGAGCCCACCGGCGTGGTGGGGATCGTGGCCCCCGACGAGCCACCCCTGCTCCCGTTGGTGTCGCGGCTGGCCCCGGTGATCGTGTCGGGCAACACCGCGGTCGTGCTGGCCTCCGAGCGCTGCCCGTTGGCGGCGGTCACTCTGGCTGAGACCCTGGCGCTGAGCGACGTCCCCTCCGGGGTGGTCAACATCATCACCGGCCACCGCGGTGAGCTCGTCCCCCCGCTGGCCTGCCATGTGGCGGTGGATTCGCTGGACCTCACCGGTTGCGACTCTGAACAGGGCACGGCTGCGGCCCGCCAGGCGGCGGCCACCATCACCCGGGTGGTAAGCGCATCGACAGCAGAGCGCCAGTGGGCCGACGAAGCTGCCCAGAGTCCCTATCTCATTGACGCCTTCTGCGAGACCAAGACCGTCTGGCACCCCAAGGGACGATGAGCCCGGGGCCCTTTGTGCTCGGCGTCGACCTCGACGGGGTGTGCGCCCAGCACACCGTGGCCTTCCGCAAGATCGTGGCCCAGGAAAAGGGCGTGGCTGAGGAATCTCTGACCCTGGAGTGCGGATGGGGCTTCCAGGAATGGGGGTTCGAGGACGGCGACTTCGAGGCCTACCACCGTCGGGCCGTGGTGGAGCATCGGATGCTGGCCGACATGCCGGCCATGCCGGGTGCCTCCCGAGCCCTGTGGCGTCTGTCAGAGGCCGGGGCGTGGATCCGCATCATCACCCACCGTCTGTATACCAATTGGGATCACGCCATCGCCGCCGGCGACACCGCCGAATGGCTCGACAAGGCCAAGATCCCCTACCGCGACCTGTGCTTCGTGGGCGGCAAGACCGCAGTAGACGCCCACCTCTACATCGAAGACGCCCCCCACAACGTCGAGGCTCTGCGCGCCGAGGGCCGAACCGTGATCGTGTTCGACCAGCCCTACAACCGGGATCTGGACGAGCCCCGTGTTTCCACGTGGGACGAGGCGGAGACGCTGATCCTTGAAGAACTGGCTGCCCACCAAGGCTCGGTCCAATACCAACTCCCCAGCTTCGACCCCAGCACCGACCGCCTCGACGACCGGAACATCTGAGCCCCTACTGAGCAGCCAGCCAGGAAGGGAGTTGGCGGATGTCGGACAGTTCCACCCAACTGTCGTGGGGGGAGATGGTGGCGTGCTCTAAGTCCCAGGTGAGGTGGTAGGGGATGTGGACGCCCCGGCCGCCGAGGGAGACCACCGGCTCGATGTCGGAGCGCACCGAGTTGCCCACCATCACGAAGCGGTCGATGGCGATTTCGTGGCGCTCCAATAGCCGGGTGTAGGTGGCCTCGTCTTTCTCGGCCACGATCTCCACCGCGTCGAAGTGGTCGGCCAGCCCGGAGGCGGCGATCTTGGTCTCCTGGTTCCACAGGTCACCCTTGGTGATGAGCACCAGGCGGTAGCGGTGCTCCAACTCCTCGATGGTGTCGGCCACCCCGTCGAGCAGCTCCACCGGGTGGGCGTGCATCTCTTTGGCCCAGCCCACGATGGTGTGGATCTCTTGGGCGGTGATCTGGCCCTCGGTGGCCTCGATGGCGGTCTCGATCATCGACAGCACGAACCCCTTGATGCCGTACCCGAAGATGGCCACGTTGTGGCGTTCTAGCTCGATGAGCCGCTCGTGGAAGTCCACATCGGGCAGGTAGCGGGCCACGAGGTTGGCCATTCGCTCCTCGTAGTCGGCGAAGATCGACTCGTTGTGCCACAAGGTGTCATCGGCATCGAGCCCGACGGTTTCAATGGTGGCCGAGGTCACAACGAGAGGGGGCCGTAGGCTGGCTTGACGACCTTGTTGATGATCTCCAGCCGCTCATCAAAGGGGATGAAGGCGCTCTTCATGGCGTTGATGGTCAGCCACTGGATGTCGGCCCAGCTGAAGCCGAACTCGTCCACCAACTGCATCACTTCTTGGGTCATGGAGGTGGCGCTCATCAGACGGTTATCGGTGTTGACCGTCACCCGGAACCGCAGGTCGCTCAGCACCTTGATGGGGTGCTCCGCGATGGACGGCGCTGCTCCGGTGTGGACGTTGGACGTGGGACACAACTCCAGGGGGATGCGCCGGTCCCGCACGAAAGCGGCCAGGCGGCCCAGCTTGGGGGTGCCATCGGGGCCGAAGTCGATGTCGTCGACGATGCGCACGCCGTGGCCCAGCCGCTCGGTGCCGCAATACTGCACGGCCTCCCAGATGGACGGCGGACCGTAGGCCTCACCGGCGTGAATGGTGAAGTGGAAGTTCTCCCGCTGAATCAAGTGGAAGGCGTCGAGGTGGCGGGTGGGCGGGTTTCCGGCCTCAGCTCCCGCAATGTCAAAGCCCACCACGCCCCGGTCGCGATGGCGAATGGCCAATTGCGCAATCTCCAGGGAGCGAGCCGCGGTGCGCATGGCCGTGACCAGCGTGCCGATGCGGATGTTGCGGTTGGCGCTGCCGGCTTCGAAGCCGGCCACTACCGCCTCCACTACCTCGTCCAGGCTCAGCCCGGCCTCGGTGTGCAGTTCGGGGGCGAACCTCACCTCGGCGTAGACCACGCCATCGTCGTCCAGGTCTTCGGCGCACTCAGCCGCCACTCGCTCCAGGGCGTCGCGGGTCTGCATCACGCCTACGGTGTGGGCGAAGGTCTCCAAGTACAAGGTGAGGTCCAACCGGCTGGCCCCTCGGACCATCCAGCGGGCCAGTTCCCCGGCGTCGGTGGTGGGCAGATTGTCGTAGCCGGTCTCCGTGGCCAACTCGACCACGGTCTGCGGACGCAGGCCGCCATCCAGGTGGTCGTGCAATAGGACTTTGGGAGCGGCCCTTACTTCTTCGGTTGTCGGATGAATCACTGCCCTAATCGTACGGAATCCGCGAGGCAATCAGGCGGCGAGGCTCGGGAGCGGTGTCGGCGATGATCAGGGCCGAAGTCAGGGCGTCGTGGGCCGCGGGCAGCAGGGAGGGATCGTCGGTGTGGAGCTCGGCGATCACCTCGCCGGCGGCCACCCGGTCGCCGTGGACCCGGCGCAGCAGCACCCCGGCCACCGCCGACACGTCGTCCTCCTTGCGGGCCCGGCCCGCCCCCAGCCGCCAGGCGGCCACTCCCACGGCCAGGGCGTCGATACGGTTGATCACCCCGTCGGCTGGCGCCGTCCAGTGGTCCACCACCGGCGCGGTGGGCAAGGGAGCAGAGGGATCGCCGCCTTGGGCGGCCACCATCGCCCGCCACACGTCCATGGCCCGGCCGGAGGCCAGCACCTCGGCGGGGTCGGCGTCCAGGCCGGCGATGGCCACCATCTCTTGGGCCAAAGCCAGGGTCACCTCCACTAGGTCGGTGGGCCCACCCCCGGCCAACGTCTCAACCGACTCTGTCACTTCGAGGGCGTTGCCCGCGGCCCGGCCCAATGGCTGGTCCATGTCGGTGAGCAGGGCCACCGTGTCCACGCCGTGGGCATGGCCCAGCCCGACCATGGTGCGGGCCAGCTCCTCGCCCATGGCCGGATCGGGCAGGAACGCCCCCGAGCCGAACTTCACATCCAGCACCAGCCCGGCGGTTCCCTCGGCGATCTTCTTGGACATGATCGAGCTGGCGATCAGCGGGATCGACGCCACCGTCCCGGTCACGTCCCGCAAGGCGTACAGCACCCGATCGGCCGGGGCCAGGTCAGCGGTGGCCGCGGCGATCACCGCGCCCACGTCCTGGAGCTGGCCCAGGAACTCATCGTGGCTGAGAGCGGCCCGCCAGCCACTGATGGCCTCCATCTTGTCGAGGGTGCCCCCGGTGTGGCCCAAACCCCGCCCGGAGAGCTGGGGCACTGCCGCGCCGCAGGCGGCCACCAGCGGGCACAGCACCAGCGACACCTTGTCACCCACCCCGCCGGTGGAGTGCTTGTCGACTGTGGGCCGCGCCAGGCTCGACAAGTCCAGCCGCTGGCCGCTGTTGATCATGGCCGCGGTCCAGGTGGCCAGCTCTCGGCCGGTCATCCCCCGCCACACGATGGCCATGAGCAGGGCGGCGGCTTGCTCGGCGGGGATGGCCCCCGAGGTGACCCCGTCGATGAACCAGTTGATCTGTTCGTCGCTCAGCTCGTCGCCGTCTCGCTTGGCAACAATGAGATCGACTGCGTTCACGGTTTGTCCTCGGCTCGGGGAATCACGCCACCGCGTTCACGGCAGGTCGTCGGGGCCGAAGGCGCCGGGCAGCAGCTCGCCCACCGTCTGGGTCTCGTTCACCCGGCAGTTGGCCCCGCCTGCCTCATAGAGCAGTTGACGGCAGCGCCCACAGGGGGTGAGCGGGTTGCCGTCGCCGTCGGTCACCGCCACGGCCACCAGCCGCCCGCCCCCGGTGCGGTGCAGGTCGCCCACTAGACCGCATTCGGCGCACAGGGTGAGCCCGTAGGAGGCGTTCTCCACGTTGCAGCCCGACACCAGCCGACCGTCGTCGGTCAGCGCAGCCGCACCCACCGACAACTTCGAGTACGGGGCATAGGCCGCGGCCGAAGCCTCGCGGGCCGCGGCCCAAAGCTCATTCCACGGGATCTCCTGAGTTGCGCTCATCCGGCCTCTTTTCGGCTACCTGCTTCGGTGGAAGGGTTGGCCCGCGGCCGCGGGGGGAATAGACCGGCCCACTGCTCCGGCCACCACCACCAGCGTGACCACGAACGGCAGGGACTGGAGGAACTCGCTGGGAATCTCGAACCCGCTGATTTCCACCCCGAGGAACTGGAGTCGGGTGCCCAACGCCCGGGAGAAGCCGAACAGCAGCGCCCCGCCGAACGCCCCCCACGGGGTCCATTTGCCAAAGATCAGTGCGGCCAGGGCGATGAACCCCGCCGCGTTAGTCATGTTGTCTTCGAACCGGGTCTGAGACTCCATGGAGAACCAGGCCCCGGCCAGACCGGCGATCATCCCGCCCAGGATCACCGACTGGTAGCGGATCCGAATCACGTTCACACCCAGGGTCTCGGCGGCGTGGGGGTTCTCACCGCACGATCGCACCCGCAAACCCCACGGCGTGCGGAACATGACCAGCCAGGTGCCGATCACCACTAGGTACATCATCCAATAGATGGGCTTGCCCCGGAACAGCTGTTCGCCGATCACCGGGATCTCCGACAGCAGGGGCAAGCCGAACTCGGAGGTGCCCACCCCGGTGGTGATGCCGGTTTTGACGATCACCTCCGAGCGCAAGAAGCCGGTGAGCCCCAGGGCGAACAGGTTGATCACCACCCCGGCCACGATCTGGTTCACCCCGAAACGGATGGACAGCACAGCAAGAAGTGAGGCCACCAGGCCGCCGGCCAGTACCGAGATGAGGATGGAGAACCAAAGCCATCCGGTGGATTGGGCGTCTCCGATGGTGACGTAGGTCATGTAGCCGATGCCGGCGCCGGCCAGCATGGTGCCCTCGATGCCGATGTTGATGATGCCCGAGCGCTCGCACCACAAGCCGGTGGTCGCCCCCAAGGCCAGCGGGGTGGCCAGCACCAGCGATTCGTTGAACAGGTTGATGATGTTGGTGCTGGGGTTGTCGGACAGCGCCAGGCTGAGCACCAGAATCAAGGGGATCAGGGCTATGGCGCTCAATAGCCGGGCCGGGCTGGCCCACTGCCGGGCCTCGGGGGGCGCGAATCCCAGCACGGCGGCAACCAGGAACAGCACGCCGATGGCAATCACCCATGTGGGGGGATGGAAGCCGATACCGGCCGGATCGGGGGGCGGCTCGAAGTTGAATCTGCGGCTGGTGCCGCTGATGGCCGGGGCCACCCCGGCGATCAGGGCCACACCCAGCACTCCGAAGACCAGCCCGGTCACCGACTGGCGACTCAGACCAGCCCGCTCCGAGGCTCCGGTCGCGCCCACGGCGTGCTCGACGGTGGTCACACGATTCTCCGGGGTTGCACTGATATCCAAGCTGGGTTCGTGGTGTGGTCATTCATGGTCACACCGCCCCCTCAACGGAGGTGGCTTTGAACGGGCTCTGGTCCATTTCTCGCACCCGGAACAGGTAGCGGACGATGGCGTCAGCGGCCACGAACAACAGCACCATGGCCTGGATGATCCGCACCACGTCGATGGACACATCGGCTTCCTGCTGCATCAGCGGCGCCCCCGACAGCATCGACCCCCACAACAGCGCGGCGGCGATGATGGCCACCGGGTTGGTGCGGGCCAACAGGGCGATGGCGATGCCGTCAAAGCCCATCAAGAAGAACGTGCCCGGCTGGAAGAAGCCGTTGGTGCCCGAGATCTCCGAGGCCGCCGCCAGCCCGGCGAATGCCCCCGACGCGGCCATAGAGATCACGATCACCCGGTTCACGTTGATCCCCGCGTAGTGGGAGGCGTGGGGGTTCAGTCCCACGGTGCCCACCTCGAAACCGAAGGTGGTGCGGTTGAGCACGAAAGCCACCACGAAGCAGATGCCCAGCAGAGCGAACAGACCGGTGTGGAGAACGGGCTGGCTGTCCACCAGCTCGGGCAGCACTCCGGTGTCGGAGATGGGGTCGGTGCGGGGAACGGTGCTCTCGGTGTCGCGCAGCACTATTGGATCGCGGGAGTTCACCATCCAGCGGACCCCGAACAGCACCAAGGAGTTGAGCATGATGGTGCTGATCACCTCATGGGCCCCGGTCTTGGTGCGCAGCACGCCGGGAATCCCGCCCCAGAAGGCACCCCCCAGCGTGCCGGCGATGAGGATCAGCGGGATGGCCACGATGCCGGGCAGGTCGGACATCCACGACAGCGCCCCCACATAGGCCGCGGTGACGCCGCCGGCTAGGAGCTGGCCCTCGGCGCCGATGTTGAACAGCCCAGCTCGGAAGGCGAAGGCCAGGGCCAAGGCCGAACCGATGAACGGCACCGACCGGGCTATGGACCCGGCGATCTGGTCGCCGCCGCCCACCATGCCCCGCAACAGCGCCCAGTAGGCGGTGAACGGGTTGACCCCGATGATGGAGATCAGCACGCCGCCGACCACGAACGACAGCAAGATGGCGTAGAGCGATACGTACAGCGGTTGGAGCCGCCATGCCTCGGTGAGCAGGCGGTGGACCTGACTGGCGGCCCGCCCAATTCCGGCGTTGGCGTTCTTGGCCGCGTTCACGACTGGCCTCCGGCGTTGGCGTTCTTGGCCGCGCTCACGACTGGCCTCCCGCGCTGCCGGTGGCCATGAGCAGGCCGAGCTCTTCTCGGGTGGCGTCGGCGGCGTCCACCGTGCCGGCCAGTCGACCTCGGTAGAGCACGCCGATCCGGTCGGACAGCGACATGATCTCGTCCAGCTCGGCCGACACCAAGAGCACCGCCACCCCTTGGTCGCGCAACTCGATGATCTTGCGGTGGATGAACTCGATCGAGCCCACGTCGAGGCCCCGAGTGGGCTGGGCCACAATCAAGGCCTTGAGATCGCCAGTGAGCTCTCGGGCCACGATCACCTTTTGCTGGTTGCCGCCCGACAGGGTGTCAATGGTGGCGTCCACCCCCGGCGTGCGGACGTCGAATTGCTCCACCAGCTCTTGGGCTTCGGCGTTGATGGCTGCGGTATTGCGCACGCCGAGATTGGAGAACCTGCTGTGGTGATAGCGGTTCAGCACCAGATTGTCGGCGATGGTGTATTGGGCCACCACCCCGTGTTTGCTGCGGTTCTCGGGCACGTGGGCCACGCCCAACTCATGGATCTTGCGGGGAGTCCAATGGGTGGTTTCCCGGCCGAGCATTTCCACTCGCCCCCCGGTGGCCGGGCGCATTCCGCAGACGGTCTCCACCAGCTCCCGCTGGCCGTTGCCCTCCACCCCGGCGATGCCGAAGATCTCTCCGGCCCTCACCTCCACGTCGAATCCGGTGACCGTTTCCACGCCCCGGTCGTCTTGCGACCGCAGGCCCTGCACCTGGATGACCGGTGCCCCCGGATCGGCTTCAGCCTTGTCCACCCTAAACACCACATCGCGCCCCACCATCAGGTTGGCCAGAGACTGCTGGGTGGCGCTCTCGGCTGTGGTGGTCCCCACCACCCGCCCGGACCGCAGCACGGTGATTCGGTCGGCCACGGCCAGCACCTCGCGCAGCTTGTGGGTGATGAAGATGATGGACTTACCCTGGCCGGTGAGGCTTTCCACCACCCCGAAGAAGTCGTCCACCTCGCCGGGGGTGAGCACTGCGGTGGGCTCGTCGAGGATCAAAATGTCGGCGTCGCGGAACAGGGCCTTGACCAGCTCCACCCGCTGCTGTTCGCCCACCGAGAGCTCGCCCACCGTGGCATCGGGGTCCACGGCCAGCCCGTAGCGCTCGGCTAGGGCATCGATTTGGCGGCGGGCGGTGTCGAGGTCGAGGAACGCTCCTTTGGTGACCTCGTTGCCCAAAATGATGTTCTCGGCCACCGTGAACACTGGGATGAGTTGGAAGTGCTGGTGGACCATGCCGATGCCCCGGGCGATGGCATCGCCGGAGTCCTCGAAATGCACTTCTTCGCCCCGCACCTTGATGGTGCCCTGGTCGGGTCGGTACAGCCCGAACACCATGTTCACCAGGGTGCTCTTGCCCGCGCCGTTCTCCCCCAGCAGGCAGTGGATCTCGCCCTGGTTGAGGGTGAGGCTCACGTCGTCGTTGGCAACCACCCCTGGGAAGGCCTTGGTGATGCCCTCGACCTCCAGTACCGCGCCCCCATCTGCTTGAGCCATGCGCAGCCCAGGCTACGCCAAATGAGGCTGGCGGAACGCGAAAGACGGCGGCTGAATTAGCTCAGCCGCCGCCTTTCAGTTTTGGATCGCGGGATCGGTCAGTCGCAGAGGGAGCCTTCGCCGATGAACAGGCCGTCGATTCCGCACACACCGGTGTCGATGGTGCCGGCGGCCAGTCCGGCCCGCACCCGCTCCACGTTGGCGGCCGCATCGGCGCTCACCGCGGCGTCGTGGAATGGGGCGTAGGTGATGCCTAGGTTCTCGGCGGTGAGCACGAACGGCCCACCGGCGAAGGTGCCTTGGATGGTGGTGGCGATGTTGCGGAACACCGACAGGTCCACCCGCTTGATGGCCGAGCTGGCCAAGTACTCCGAACCAGGAGCGGTGCCGCCGTTGAAGGTGGTGTAGTACTCGTCCTGGTCCACGCCGATACCCCACACTCCGGCCTCAGCGGCGGCCTTGATGCCGCCCGAGCCGGTGGGACCGCCGGCCCCGAAGATCACATCCGCGCCGTCGCCGATGAACTGCTGAGCGTCGGAAGCGCCCTTGGCCGGATCGGTGAAGCTCTCGTTGTACACCGACAGCACCTGGATGTCGGGGTTGATGTACTTGGCGCCGGCTTCGTAGCCGTTGACGAACTTCACCACCGGGGGTACGTCCTCGCGACCGGCGACCACGCCGACCACGCCCGACTCGCTCAGCGAAGCGGCCAAGGCACCGGCGATGAAGCCGCCCTCGTGCTCGTTGAACAGTACGCCCACGTAGTTGGACGGATACTCGGGGTGCCACTGGTCGATGCCGATGTAGTTGATGTTGGTGTTCTCTTCAGCCGCCAGCATGGTGTCGGTGCCGAGCAGGAAGCCCACGGTGATGAGCACGTCGGGGTTCTCGCTGGCTGAGGTGTTCAGGTTGGCGTCGTAGTCGGCCTCCGACGCGGTCTCGATCACGCTGAAGTCCTCGATGCCGAAGCACTCGGTGGCCCCGATCAAGCCCTCATAGGCGAACTGGTTGAACGTGCCGTCGTCTACCTTGCCGATGTCGGTGACCATATTCGCCCGGAAGCCGTCGGGGGCTTGGAGGCCACCCCACGCCTCGCACTCTTCCTCCAACGAGATCAGGGCCCCGGACGGCGCCATTGGCGCCTCAGGCTCCGGTGCTTCGGTTGGTTCGGGGGCCGGGGCCTCGGTGGGCTCAGGAGCAGGCGCCTCCGTTGGCGCCGGGGCCTCGGTGGGCGCGGGCGCAGGTGCCGCACCGTCGTCATCGTCGTCGTTGCCGCAGCCGGCCGCTACCAGGGCCAGGCAAAACAGCAGGGCCAATAAAGCAATGAGTTTCTTACGCATCTGAACCCCTCCGTCTGATGCCAGTGGTCGGACTCACGAGGCTAGTTCAGCCCGCTGGCAATCGAAATGTCGAAGCGGAGCAAAGTGATGAACGAGGGCGAAATGTCGAAGCCAAGGGTTTATCGTGTCGCCATGTCAAGGCTTGCAGGAAAAACAGCAATCGTCACCGGAGCGGCTCGGGGCACTGGAGAGGTCATCGCCCAGATGTTCCGGGATGAGGGAGCGGTGGTGGTGGCCACCGACATTGCCGAGGGCGATGGAATCGTCAAACTCGACGTGACCAACGAAGCCCATTGGGACGAGGTGGTGAGCGGCATGGACCAGGTGGACGTGCTGGTCAACAACGCCGCCATCTTGCACTTGGGGCCTATCGAGCGGACCTCGCCCGATGTCTACCGCCAGGTGCTGGACGTGAATCTGGTGGGGCCGTTCTTGGGCATGCGGGCGGTGATCGGCCCCATGCAGGCGGCCGGGGGCGGTTCGATCGTCAACATCAGCTCCATCGACGGGCTCATCGGAATGAACGGCATCTCGGCCTATGGGGCCAGCAAGTTCGGCCTCGGGGGGCTGATGCGTTGCGCTGCCCTGGAGTTGGGCCGATCCGGCATCCGGGTCAACAACGTGTGTCCCGCGGGCGGCAACCCGGCAATGTACGCCCAGTGGTTCGACCAAATGATGGCGTTTATGGACGAGACCGCGGCCTACTCGGCCAATCGGGGCATCCCTGGCGAGGTTCCCTTGGAGGGCATCGCGGCCGCCGCACTGTTTCTGGCCTCCGACGAGTCGTCCCACATCACCGGGGCCGATTTGCCGGTGGACGGAGGAGCGGCCGCCGGAGTGTTTATCGGGGGCATCAACTCCCTGGAGTGACCGAGCGCCGCGAAGTCTCAGATCCGATCATCAGCGGTATCATTCAACTAATCGGCCTGGCCCACGGCGGCAGAGGAGAGACCCATGGCTCCGCCCACTCGCACAGACGAAGAGATCATCGGACGCGCCGACGTCAACGACATCGACACCATCATTGATATCTCCCGGGCCAACAGCGATGTGACCTCGTTGATCCACACCGTTCAGGACAACAGCGACGCCCTGTTCACCTGGGATTACGCCAAGGGCGCTCGGCCCCAGCTGGAGCGCCTGTACGAGAAGGCCAAGACGTCGCAATGGAACGCCCAAACCGACCTGGACTGGTCGATTGAAGTGGACCCCTATGAGGCGTTCTCCGTTTTCTCCGAGTCCAATTTCACTCCCGAGTTTGAGCCCGACAAGAGTCGCCGACTCCCCACCGACAACTGGGGCGAAGCTGAGTGGCGGGAGTTCTCTCTGGAGAGCTTCAAGTGGCGGATGAGCCAGTTCCTCCACGGCGAGCAGGGGGCCCTGTTGTGTACGGCCAAGATCGTTGAGACCGTGCCGTGGATCGACGCCAAGTACTACGCCGCCACCCAGGTGGTGGACGAGGCCCGCCATGTGGAGGTGTTCGGCCAGTACATCGAAACCAAACTGGGCGACTCCTATCCGATCAACGTCCACCTCAAGATGCTGCTCGACGACATCATCAACGACAGCCGCTGGGACATGACCTACCTGGGCATGCAGATCATGGTGGAGGGCCTGGCCTTGGCCGCCTTCGGCTTCATGTACCAGCTCACCCCCGAGCCGCTGCTCAAGCAGCTCCTCCGGTATGTGATGGCCGATGAAGCCCGCCATGTGGCCTTTGGGGTGCTCAGCCTCCAGGAGTTCTACAGCGAGTTAACCGTTCCCGAGCTTCGTGAGCGCCAGGAGTTCGCCTTTGAGGCCGCGGTGCGGATGCGCGACCGGTTCTTGTCCCAAGAGGTGTGGGAGCGCTTGGGCGTGCCGGTGCGGCCCATGGTGGAGAACTTCCTGTCGCTGCCCGCCGAACAGAAGCCGTTCCAGAACATTCTGTTCTCCAAGATCGTGCCCAACTGCAAGAAGCTGGGCCTGCTGGATGCCGGCGACGGCTGGTTGCGACGCCGCTTCGAGGAGATCCACGTCATCGAGTTCGAAGACTGGGTGGACACCGGCGAGGAATACGAGGATTTCCAGATCGAAGAGGCCGCCGCGGTCTGAGTTGTCGCCGCGGCTACCTATCGCACTTCGTCGTTCCCGGCCAGCGGATGCGAAAGCGGTTGTTGGCCACCAGGCGATACACGCCGCGGGCCAGTGGGCTGATGGGTCCCAGGGTGAGCAGGCGGCCTAGCGCGGGCCAGGGATTGGGCATGGCTCTCAGCGCTTTGGCGATGCATCGGTGCTCGTCGGAGCGGGTGCCGTCGGGATCGATCCACCAGGCCGAGCGGGCCACCTCTTCTTGGGTGAGGCCGAGGGCGGCCAGGTCGGCCTGCTGGGAGGGGACTACCTGGTAGTCGTCCCTCAAACGACGCTCAACCCAGCGGGCGGTGGCGGTGCAGAACCCGCAATCGCCGTCGTAGATCAGCGTGCCCGAGGGGAGGGGCGGAGAGGGAGGGTTGGGCTCAGCTGTTGCGTCCGGGGGCGATGGGGGCGAAGAGCTCGGTTCAGCTGTTGCGCCCGGCATTGGGCTTCCGCCCATGGTTGGCCTTCTTGCGCCGCGCTCGGGCCTTGCGTTTTTGAGTGCGCTTCGACATTAGAACCTCCGCGTCTCTAGAAAGAGTACCGGCTGGGGCTAGCGTGAACGACCCGTGGAACGCTTCGGGTTTGTCGGTTTGCCCAACTCCGGCAAGTCCTCCCTGTACAACGCCCTGATCGGTTCGGACGTACTGGCCGCTCCCTATGCATTCGCCACCACCAGCTCCAACGTGGGCGTGGCCAAGGTGGTCGACCCCCGTCTCGACGCCATCGCCGAACTCAGCGGCTCCCGCACCGTGACCCCGGCCAGCGTGCAATTCACCGACATCGGCGGCCTGGTGGAAGGGGCCAGCCGAGGCGAAGGGCTGGGCAATCAGTTTCTGGCCGGCATTCGGGAAGTGGACGCGGTGGTGTTCGTTCTCCGGGCCTTCGTCGACCCCGACGTGCCCGGTCCCACCGACCCGCTGGAGCACCTGCGGGTGTTGGAGATCGAGCTGACGCTGGCCGATCTTGAGTCGGTTGAGAACCGGCTGGTCAAGCGGCGCAAATCTGCGGTTCAAGACCGGTCGCTGGCCGGTGAGGTGGCCGCGTTGGAAGCCGCCTCCGACGTGTTGGGCGAGGGTATCCCGATCTACCGCAGCGACCTGTCGGCAGACCAGCGGGCCGACCTGCGGGAAAGCTTCCTGCTCACCAACCGCCCGGTGCTAGCGGTGGTCAACATCGGCGAGGACCAGCTTGACGAAGCCGATGCGA
Organism: Candidatus Poriferisocius sp.; assembly: GCA_965208545.1. Taxonomy (GTDB): domain Bacteria; phylum Actinomycetota; class Acidimicrobiia; order Acidimicrobiales; family Bin134; genus Poriferisocius. Next base: position 859,578 of record OZ242341.1, read on the forward strand.
TGATCGGGCCGGTGGCCGCCGAGCTAGACGGCCGGGCCGGGGTTATGGCGGTGTGCGTGCAGCTCGAGGCCGAAGCCGCCCAGCTTCCCGCTGGGGAGCGGACTGAGATGCTCGACGGCCTGGGCTTGGGGGAGGGGGCCTTGGGCCGGTTCACCCACGCGGCCTACGACCTTTTGGGATTGCGCACCTTCTTCACCACCGGCGACAAGGAGACCCGGGCTTGGACCTTCCGCATGGGGGCCACCGCCCCCGAGGCCGCGGGGCGGATCCACACCGACTTCCAGCGGGGGTTCATCCGAGCCGATGTGATCAGCTGGCAGGAGTTGCTGGACGCGGGCGGCTGGACCAAGGCCAAGGAGCTGGGCGTGATGCGCACCGAGGGCCGCGACTACCCGGTGGCCGACGGCGACGTGATGGAGATCCGCTTCAACGTCTAGAGGTTGTGGCAACTTCCTCTTGAACAATGGCCGCAAGAGTTGGAAAATCAAACCATGGCGTGGCTCGTCTGCGACGACCGGGTGCTGGCCACTGTGGAGTTCGCCACCGGCTGGCGGGAACGGGCCCTCGGACTGTTGGGCCGAGACGAGTTCGACAATGCCCTATTGTTGCGACCGGCGCTATCGGTCCACACCCTGGGCATGCGCTTTCCCATCGACGTGGCCTACCTGGACCGCAATCTGGTGGTGCTGAAAGCGACCACCATGGCCCGCTTTCGGGTCGGCCTGCCGGTATGGCGGGCCCGGGCGGTGCTGGAGGCCGAGGCAGGTTCATTTGCCCGCTGGGGCCTAAAACCCGGCGATCACCTGGAAGTGCGACAGACTGCTAGTGATCCCCATCGGGGATAGACAAGCTCCTGGATTAAGTGATCCCCATCGGGGATAGACAAGCTCCAGGATTGGGGAGGAAGCATGGCTGGAAGGCTGGTTTTGGTTGCCACCCCGATCGGCAACCTGGGCGACCTGTCCCCGAGAGCGGTGGAGGCGTTGGCCGACGCTGACGTGGTGGCCTGCGAGGACACTCGTCGCACTGGAAAATTGTTGGCCCATGCTGGGGTGAGTGTGCCCCGGTTGCTGGTGGTCAACGAGCACACCGAGAAGGCCAGTGCCGCCGAGATCGCCGACCTGATCGTCGCCGGGAAAGCGGTGGCCCTGGTCACCGATGCCGGGACTCCGGCGATCTCCGATCCGGGGGCCAAGGTGGTCAAGGCGGTCCTCAAGGTCGGAGCCGAAGTGGAGGCCGTGCCCGGCCCGTCGGCTGCCTTGTCGGCCCTGGTGGTGAGCGGATTGCCCACCGGGCGTTTTTGCTTTGAGGGATTTCTGCCCAAGAAGGGCCGCCACCGCACCGATCGCCTCCACGCGCTGTCGGTCGAGCCTCGCACCATGGTGCTGTTTGAAGCGCCCCATCGGCTGGCCCGCACCCTGGGCGACCTGGCCTCAGCCCTGGGCGGGGATCGGGACATTGCCATCGTGCGGGAGCAGACCAAGCTCCACGAGGAGGTATGGCGGGGCACCATGGCCGATGCCGTTGCCCAGGTTGGCGAATCAGAGCCCCGGGGCGAATATGTGCTGGTAGTGGCCGGTTGCCCCGACCCTGCTCCGCCTTCCGTGCCCCAGATCAGAATGGCCCTCGAGGAGAGGTTGGCCGATGGATTGTCCCGCCGGGATGCGGCCGCCGCGGTGGCCGCCGACCTCGGTGTGTCCCGACGAGCCGTGTACCAGATCAGTCTGAAAGACTGACCCTCCCAGAGACCCTAAGCACCGGCCTAGCTGACAGAGGAGTGCCCATGAGCGACGTCCAGCCCATTCCCGACGACTACCCCCGCGTCACCCCCTACCTGTGCGTCGACGGTGCGGCCGCGGCCATCGACTTCATGGTCGAGGTGTTCGACGGCTCCGAGCGCATGAGGATTGCCGCCCCTGATGGCAAGATCGGCCACGCCGAAGTGGCCATCGGCGACAGCATCATCATGGTGTCTGACGAATACCCCGAGATGGATGTGATCGGGCCCCAGAAGATCGGCGGGACCGCCGTGACCGTCATGGTGTACGTGGAGGACGCCGATGCCACCTTCGCCAAGGCGGTAGCTGCCGGGGCCACCGCCGAACGACCGGTGGAGACCCATTTCTATGGCGACCGCGGCGGTCAGTTCATCGACCCGTTCGGCCACCGCTGGAACGTGTCCACCCATGTGGAGGACGTGGCCCCCGATGAGCTGGCCCGACGTTCGGCCGAGATGTTTGGGGAGTGACCCCGAGCACTTGGGCCATCCCAATCGGGATCAACGGTCTGAGGAAAGTAGGGTGAAACGGTGTCGCGCTACTTCTTGACGACCCCGATCTTCTACGTCAACGACGCGCCCCACATCGGCCACGCCTATACCGTGCTCAACGGTGACGCCGTCACCCGTTGGCATCGCCTCTTGGGCGAGGACGTGTTCTATCTGACCGGCACCGACGAGCACGGCCTCAAAGTTCAGCGGGCCGCAGAGGCCAACGGCCTGTCTCCCCTAGAGCAGGCCGACGGCACCAGTCAGCGCTTCCGGGAAGCGTGGGCCGAGCTCGGCGTGGCCAACGACGAGTTCATCCGCACCACCGAGCCCCGCCACCACCGCTCGGTCCAGACCCTCATGCAGCGGGCCTACGACAACGGCTACATCTACTCGGCGGTCTACGACGGTTGGTACTCGGTGTCGGACGAGGCCTACGTGTCCGAAGAAGACGTGACTGACGAAGACGTCGAGTCGGGCCGAGTGGAGCGCATGACCGAGGAGAACTACTTCTTCAAGCTCTCCGAGTTCGAGGAGCCGCTGCTGAAGTGGTTCGAGTCCAACCCCACCAACATCACCCCCGAGGGCTATCGCAACGAAGCCCTGGGCATCATCCGGGGCGGGCTGCGAGACATATCCATCACCCGCACCTCCATCGACTGGGGCATCCCGGTGCCCTGGGCCGAGGGCCATGTGTTCTACGTGTGGTACGACGCGCTCACCAACTATGCCACCGCGGCGGGCTACGGGAACGACGACGAGCGGTTTGCCGCGTGGTGGCCGTCGGTGCGCCACCTGCTGGGCAAAGACATCATTCGCTTCCATTGCGTGTATTGGCCGGCCATGCTCCTGGCCGCCGGGGTGGAAGACCTGCCGCAATATCACGTCCACGGATGGCTGCTGGTGGGCGGGGAGAAGATGTCGAAGTCGGCGTTCAACCAGATCTCGCCCAGCGACCTCATCGGTGACTTCGGTGTCGACGGATTCCGCTACTCCCTGCTCCGGGACACGCCGTTCGGCCCCGACAGCGAGGTCAGCCACGAGGCACTCCAGCACCGCTACAACACCGATCTGGCCAACAACTTCGGGAATCTGTTGCAGCGGTCGTCCACGCTGGTTCACAGCAAGTGCGACGGGATCGGCCCTGCCCCCGACCCCGACCATCCGCTGGCTGACATTGCCGCCGAGGTGTACGCCGACGCGGCCGCGGCCTGGGACCGGTTCCAGCCGTCGGTAGCGCTGGAGGCCACCTGGCGCCTCATCCGCGACACCAACGAGTACTTGCAGGCCACCGAGCCGTGGAAGATGGACCCAGGGCCCTTGGTCAACACGGTGCTGGGCAACGCCCTGGAGGCACTGCGCATCGTGTGCGTGCTGGCCAGCCCGGCCATCCCCACTTCCTGCGAGGCGGCGTGGACCCGCCTTGGTTTGGACGGATCTCCCCTCGACCAGCGGCTGCCCGAGGCTGCGGTGTGGGGTCAGTATCCCGGCGGGTTGCCGGTGGCCCAAGGCGATCCGCTGTTCCCCCGCCTCAAGGGCTGAAGGTGCGCTGGATCGACAACCACTGCCACCTGGAGTCGGACACGCTGGATGAGGCGGTCGCCCAGGCATCGGCGGCCGGAGTGGAACGCCTGATCGATGTGGGTACCGATTTCGCCACCTCGATCGCCGCAGTAGCGAAGGCCACAGCCAGCGACCGGGTTTGGGCCACCGTTGGGGTTCATCCTCACGAGGCTCGCCATGGCATCGGCGGCATCGAAGATTTGCTGGGGTCCAACCGAGTGGTGGCGGTAGGGGAGTGCGGGCTCGACTACCACTACAACCACTCCCCGCAACCCGACCAGCAGGCGGCGTTCGCCGTCCAGATCGACATGGCTCATCGCCACCACATGCCCCTGGTGATCCACACTCGGGAGGCGTGGGACGACACCTTCGCCATCCTGGACGAGGGCGGTGTGCCCGACCACACGGTGTTCCACTGCTTCACCGGGGGGGAAGACGAGGCCCGGGCCGCCCTGGATCGGGGTGCGTACCTGTCGTTCAGCGGCATCGTGACCTTCCCCTCGGCCGATGATGTGCGGGCGGCGGCCAAGTTGTGCCCACTCGACCGGCTGCTGGTGGAAACCGACTCGCCGTATCTGGCCCCGGTCCCTCTGCGAGGCAGAACCAACTCGCCGGCCAATCTGCCGCTGGTGGGCGAGGCGCTGGCCCGAGTCCACGGCATCGCACCGGAGCAGGTGGCCGAGCACACCTGGGACAACGCGGCCGCCTTCTATGGCCTATGACCCTCACCCGCACCCAGGTTCTTGACCTGCTGGACCGCCACGGCCTGGCTCCCAGCCGGGCCATGGGTCAGAACTTTGTGGTCGACCCCAACTCCATCGATGCCATGGTCAGAGCCGCCGAGCTGGCTCCCGAGGATTCGGTGGTCGAGATCGGCCCGGGGCTGGGGTCGCTCACTCGAGCGCTGGCCGCCGAAGTTGATCATGTGCTGGCAGTGGAGGCCGACCGCCACCTGCTGGCCCCTCTGGCCGAGGTGGCCGACGCTCCCAACATCGAGATCGTCCACGCCGATGCCTCCACCCCAGAGTGGCGCACCAAGCTTGGCCCCCCCGAGAGGCGGTGGGCACTAGTGGCCAACCTGCCCTACAACGTGGCCGTTCCCTTGCTGTTAGGCCTGCTGGACGACGAGCCCCGCATCGAGACCTTCACCTTCATGGTGCAAAAGGAGGTGGCCGATCGGCTGGTGGCCCCGGTGGGCACCAAGGCCTACGGGATTCCCACCCTCAAAGTGGCCTACTGGTGCGAGGCCCGTATCGTCCGGGCGGTCCCTCCAACGGTGTTCTACCCCAAACCCCGGGTCTCGTCTGCGGTGGTGCGGCTGGTGCGGTTGCCAGCCCCAGCCGTGGACACCGACCCCGACCGACTGTTCCTTCTCATCCGCACCGCCTTCGGCCAACGCCGCAAGATGCTGCGCCGCTCCCTGGCAGCCCACTTGACCCCCGACCATTTCGCCCAAGCCGCCATCTCACCCACCGCCCGCCCCGAGCAACTCACCCTCGCCGACTGGGCCCAATTGGCTGCCGTAGCCTCGTCTTGATGACCACGGTCACTGCACCGGCCAAGCTCACCTTGTCGCTGCGCATTACTGGTGTGCGAGGTGACGGGTATCACTTGATCGATGCCGAAATGGTGACCCTCGATTTAACCGACACGCTGGAGATCGCGGAGGGCCACGGGGTTTCCATTCACGGAGCAGACGAGATCGACCCGTCTGAGAATCTCATTACCCAGGCGCTGGCCTTGGTCGGTCGCTCGGCCAAAGTCACGGTGGCCAAGCGGATCCCACCCGGGGCCGGGTTGGGAGGAGGGTCGGCCGATGCCGCCGCCATTCTGCGCTGGGCGGGCTACACCGACACCCAAGGAGCGGCTCAGCTAGGGGCCGACGTCCCGTTTTGCCTGGTCGGCGGGCGGGCTCGGGTGCAAGGCATTGGTGAGCTCGTGCAGCCGCTGGAGTTTGTTCCCCGAACGCTCACCCTGCTCATCCCCCCGTTCGGCTGCTCCACTCCGGCGGTGTATCAGCGCTGGGACGAGATGGGAGAACCCGGGGGATCGAATGGCAACGACTTGGAGCCGGCCGCTTTGGACCTCGAACCCCGCCTAGACCAATACCGCCGTGCGCTGGAGGAGGCCACGGGTCAGACGGCGCGGTTGGCGGGCAGCGGCTCTACCTGGTTCGTGGAAGGGGCCTATCCCGGCGACGGTCGAATCGTGGTTGGCACCGTGCCCGCTTAGACATAGCGAGCTTGAAAGGGAGTGGGGGAGCTACTTCCCGCGGGCTCGCCGTTGGAAGCGGGTTCGCTTGAGCATCTTCTTGTGCTTCTTCTTGCGCATCCGCTTGCGGCGCTTTTTGATCAACGATCCCATGGTGGCTCCACGCTAGCCCGGCCCGCGGCCCTACCAATAACCCGAGAGTTCATCTGGTGGTCATGGAGTAGCCTGAAAATGGTGCCTGATGACTGCATAGCAAGGGGCTCCTTGGCGAGTAGTTCAAGTGGCAGAACGCCTGGCTTTGGACCAGGAGGTTGCAGGTTCGAGTCCTGCCTCGCCAGCCGCGCTAGAAATACAGACGTGATTGTCGAGGGCGGCCTGGCCCGCTGAACGCATGACGACTGATCCCCTGCCCCTGTCTGCGGTTGTATTGGCTGCGGGCCGGGGCGTTCGCATGCGGTCCGGGCGGCCCAAGCCCCTCCACGACCTGTGCGGTCGCGCCATGCTCTTGCACGTCATCGATGCCCTGGCCGCGGCCAACCCCCGCCAGATCGCCGTGGTGGTGGGCTATGGCGCCGAGGAGGTGGCCAAGCACATCACCGAGGAGGCATACGACCTGAGGATCGACTTCGTGGAGCAGCCCGTGCAGCGGGGCACCGCTGATGCCGCCGCTCTGGGGTTGTCGGCGCTGGACAGTGATGTGGACGACGAGGATGTGCTGGTGGTCTCGGCCGACATGCCGCTCATCCAGGGCCAAACGCTGCGGGGAATGACCGCCCAGCACCGGCTATCCGGGTCGGCGGCTACCGCGGCCACCGCCGGCGAGGAGGGCGCCGAGATCTACTGCTTCCGCCGCAGCCTGCTGTCCCCCGCTCTTCGCCGGCTAGCCGCCAGCGACTCAGGCCGCGAGTACAACCTGTTCGACGCCGCGGAGGTGCTCACCTCCGCCGGTCACGACTTGGGGTCGTTTGCCATAGACGAGTCCGAGGCTCAGGGGGTGGATGACCGGGAGCAGCTGGCCTTCGCCGAGGCGGAGATGCGCCAGCGAATCAATCGCAACTGGATGGTGGCCGGCGTGCGCATCATGCCCCCCACAGTGCCTACATCGACGTAAGCGTGAAGCTGGCCCCCGATGTGGTCATCCATCCCGGTGTGGTGCTCAGAGGCCAGACAGTGGTGGGCGAAGGTGCGATCATCGGTCCCCACACCCACTTGGTGGACTGCGTGGTCGGTCCCCGAGCGGCGCTGGAGGCGGTGTCGGCCACCGATGCCGAAATCGGCGCCGATGCCCATGTGGGGGCCTACATCACGCTGGAGCCCGGCGAGCACATTCCACCCGCTTCGACGCGAGGAGACTGAAACGATGGAACTGGTCACCAAGAAGAAGCTGGCCATCCTCTCAGGGCGAGCCAATCACGACTTGGCCGCCGAGATCACCGAGGTGCTCGGCGAGGAGTTGGTGGAACCCAACATCGCCGACTTCGCCAACGGCGAGATCCACTGCCGATTCGAGGAGTCGGTGCGGGGCACTGACGTGTTCATCGTCCAGAGCCACACCGCCCATGGCGACGCGTCCATCAACGACGCCGTTATGGAGCATCTGGTCATGGTGGACGCGGCCCGGCGAGCCTCGGCCAAGCGGATCACCGCGGTGTGCCCCTTCTACGGCTATGGCCGCCAAGACCGCAAGGCCGCGGGCCGCGAGCCGATCACCGCCAAGCTGATGGCCAACACCTTCCGTACTGCGGGGGCCAACCGAATGTTGAGCGTCGATCTCCACTCCGGGCAGATCCAAGGTTTCTTTGACGGCCCGTGGGATCACCTGACCGCCATGCCGGTGCTGGTCGATTATCTCAAGGACCTCGACGGCGACTTGGTGATCGTGTCTCCCGACGCCGGTCGGGTAAAGGTGGCCGAGCGCTACACCCACGAACTGGACGCCGACTTGGCCATCGTTCACAAGCGCAGGGCCAAGAATGTCAAGCACGCGGTGGAGGTCGTTGAGGTGGTGGGCGACGTGGAGGGCCGCACCTGCGTGCTCATCGACGACATGATCGACACCGGGGGCACAATCGTGGCCGCGGCCGACGCCCTGGCCGCCCGGGGTGCGGGCATGATTTACGCCGCCACCACCCATGGCGTGTTCTCCGGTCCGGCCATAGACCGGCTCAAGAACTCGGTGATTTCCAAGGTGGTGGTCACCAACACCCTGCCCCTGTCGCCCGACAAGCAGATCGACAAGATAGAGGTGCTGTCGGTGGCCAGGATCATCGCCGACGCCATCGACGCCGTGTTTGAGGACACCTCGGTCTCAGAGATCTTCGGCGGCAAGAACCTCTCTTAGCTCTTAGCCCTTTCGGGCTACGGCCCGGTAAGATTTCTAGCTGCGCTATGGCTGAGCTGATCTTGAAGACCGAAACCCAGCGGGAGCTGGGAACCCGCCCGTCCCGCCGTCTGCGCCGCACGGGGCAGGTACCCGGCGTGGTGTACGGGCTCGGAGGGAAGTCGGTTTCTGTGGCGGTGGATGCCCGCGACCTGCGGTCAGCCCTGAATACCGATGCCGGCCTCAACGCCCTGCTCACCTTGGAAGTAGACGGCGACCGCCAACTCAGCCTGGTTAAGGACTTGCAGCACCACCCGGTGCGCAACGAGGTCATCCATGTGGACTTCATCCGGGTGGACGCCGATGTCGCCGTCGAGGTGGAGGTTCGGGTGGTGCTCGAGGGCGAAGCCACCGCGGTGGCCAACGAAGACGGGGTGGTGGACCAAGCCGCATTCACCGTCGCAGTGCTGGCCAAGCCCGAGTCCATTCCCAACGAGCTGACGATCGACATCAGCGAGATGGTGATGGGCGACACGGTGAGGGCCGGCGACCTCGAACTGCCCGAGGGTGTGGATCTGGCTGGCGATCCCGATGAACTAGTGGCCAGCACCTCGATACGGGTCATCGAGATCGAAGAGCCCGAGGTTGATGAGGAGGCCGAGGTCGAGCTGGATGAAGACGGCCAGCCGATCATTGCCGAGGATGCCGACGAAGAGGCCGAGCAGGCCGACGCCGCCGCCTCCGAAGACCCCGCCGAGTAGCCCCGGCGCCTGTCGCCATGCCTCCCCGCTGGCGATCCCGAAAGAAGCACACCGACACCCCGGCTGATCTGGTGGTGGTGGGACTGGGCAATCCCGGTGAGAAGTTCGTCGGTTCCCGCCACAACGTGGGTGCCGAGGCGGTGGAGCTTCTGGCTGAGCGCTACGGGCAGTCGCTGGGCAAGAGCCGGGAAGCAGCCTTGGTGGCTGAGATCAGGGTGGATGGCCGCCGGGTAGTGCTGGCATTTCCCCAGACATTCATGAACAAATCGGGTGAGGCGGTGCGGGCTCTAGTGCGACGCTGGAGCATTACCGACCATCTTGAGCGCCTGGTGGTCATCCACGACGAGCTCGACCTGCCCCCAGGACGCATCAAGGTGAAGGACGGTGGGGGGTTGGCTGGGCACTATGGCCTTTCTTCCATCAAGTCTCACCTCCGCACCGCCGACTTCACCCGGATCCGCATCGGGGTGGGCAAGCCCCCCGACCCCCGGACCGGGGCCGACTATGTGCTGAAGCGGCCGGGCCGGGCCGACCGAGACCTGTTGGACGATGCGGTGGAACGGGCGGCCGATGCCGCGTTGGCCTTGCTTGATCACTCGGTCGACATCGTCATGAACAGGTTCAACTGACGGTGAGCAGGTTTCGCCGATGACGAAGAGGTTCAACTGATGGCCGCTTCGACGGTTGCTGCGGCCAGACCGGGTTTGGCCGGCCTCGGGCGACTATTGGCCTCGGAACCTTCAGTGGTCGAGGTGCTCGGACAGCGCGACGCCAATTTGGCGGTGGCCGAGTCGGGACAGGCCGCGGTGTTGGCCGCCATTGCCGAGCTGAACGGCCGCCGCCCGGTAGTGGTGGCAGTGCCCACCACCGCTGACGCCGAGCGTTTGGCTGGCGACCTGGCGGCGATGCTCGACGGTGGGGCTGCCCTGTTTCCGGCGTGGGAGACGCTGCCGTTTGAGCGAATCAGCCCCGGTGTGGAGACAATGGGGCGGCGGTGCGAAGCCATCTGGCAGCTCCACGAGACCGATAGGTGTCCGCCGGTGCTGGTGGCCCCGATTCGGGCGTTGCTCCAGCGCCTAGCCTTCGATTCTGACGGCGCCGAGCCGGTGACGGTGGCTTCGGGCGACCGAGTCGACCAGGAGCAGTTGGTGGCCGACCTGGCCGCTCGGGGATATCGGCGAGACGTGCAGGTGGAGCATCGGGGTGTGTTTGCGGTGCGGGGCTCGATTGTCGACGTATTCCCGGCCACCGCTGACAGTCCAGTCCGCATCGACCTGTGGGGCGATGAAGTGGACCGGCTGACCGAGTTCTCGGTGGCCGACCAGCGGGCCACCGACCCTCTGGACGAGGCGGTCATATTTCCGGCGAGAGAGGTAAGGCCAGTGGCGGAGGTGCGGGCCGCGGCGGAGAAGCTGGTGGCCACCCGACCCTGGGGCCGGGAGCAGTGGGAGCGGCTGGCCGAGGGCCAGTTCTTCGACGGAATGGAGTCGTGGCTGCCCTGGCTCATCGACACCGACGAGATCATCACCGACCGACTCGGCGCAGACGCCCTGGTGGTGCTGCTGGAGCCGGGACGGCTGCGGGACCGCGCCGCCGACATCGCCGCAGAGGAAGCCGACCTGGCCAATGCGCTGGCCCAGACCTGGGGAGCGGCCGGGGAGAAGTTTCCCCGCCTGCATGTGGACTACGACCGGCTTCTGAGCGCCTGCCAATCACCGGTGTGGACCATGACCGCGGTGCCGGCCTCGCCGTCCACTCCGGTGGTGGCGGTGGGAGGGTGGGCTTCGGCCATCGGCGACCCGTCGGCCCCCGTGGCCCAGGTGTCCAGGCTGCTGGCCGAAGGGTACCGGGTGCGGGTGGCCGCCGACGGTGCCGGATCGGCCACCCGGTCGGCGGAACTGCTGCGAGAACACGGGGTGGACCTCACGGTTGACACCGGCGGCGACGCTGGCTTCGGGGGAGCTTCCGACCCCGCAGGCTGCATTGTGGTAGCTCCCATCCAGCGGGGGTTTGTGCTGCCCGATGCGAGGGTGGCCGTGCTGGGCGAGGCCGACCTGACCGGTCGTCGCCGGGCCCACCGGCGCAGCCGTCCCCGCCAGTCGTCGGCCCAGGAACTGGACGACCTGGCCGCCGGCGACTATGTGGTTCACCGCCACCACGGCGTCGGCCGCTACGGCGGCATGGTGAATCGATCCATCGGCGGGGTGAGCCGGGACTACCTGTTGGTGGAGTACCGAGGCGGCGACAAGCTCTATGTGCCCACCGACCAGGTGGACGCCGTGCGCCGCTACTCCGGGGGTGAGTCGCCCACCTTGAGCAAGATGGGGGGTGCCGACTGGCAGCGGACCAAGAGCGGAGTGCGCTCGGCGGTCAGCGAGATCGCCAAGGAGCTGGTGGTGCTGTACCAGCGCCGGGTCACCACCACCGGCCGGGCGTTCTCCACCGACACTCCGTGGCAGACGGAGATGGAGTCGGCCTTCGGCTACCAGCTGACTCCCGATCAACACAAGGCCATCGTGGAGGTAAAGGCCGACATGGAGCAGCCATTGCCCATGGACCGCCTCATCTGCGGAGATGTCGGCTTCGGCAAGACCGAGGTGGCCATTCGGGCCGTGTTCAAGGCCGTTCAGGACGGTGCGCAGGCGGCGGTGCTGGTGCCCACCACGCTCTTGGCCCAACAGCACTACCAGACCTTTGGCGACAGGTTTGCTGGCTATCCCATACGGGTTGAGGTGCTGAGCCGCTTCTTGTCCCCGGGGCAGGCCCGCAAGGTGGTGAGGGGCCTGGCCGACGGATCGGTAGACGTGGTGATCGGAACGCACCGACTGCTGTCCGACGACGTTGATTTCCGAGACTTGGGTCTGTTGGTGGTGGACGAGGAGCAGCGATTCGGGGTCACCCATAAAGAGGCCATCAAGTCGATCAAGACCGATGTGGACGTGATCACCCTCACCGCCACGCCCATACCCCGGACCTTGGAGATGAGCCTTACCGGCATCCGCGACCTCACGCTGTTGCACACGCCCCCCGCCGACCGCCAGCCCATCTTGACCTACGTGGGTGCCTTTGATGAGCGCCCAGTGGCCGAGGCCATCCGCCGGGAACTGTTACGCGACGGCCAAGCATTCTTCGTCCACAACCGGGTAGCCGACATCGACCACGTGGCCGCCGATCTTCGGGAGATGGTGCCCGAGGCCCGTATCGCGGTGGCCCACGGACAGATGGACGAGGGCACCCTGGAACAGGTGGTCATCGACTTCTGGGAGCGGGCCTACGACGTGCTGGTGTGTACCACCATTATCGAGTCGGGCATCGACATGCCCACCGTGAACACCCTGGTGGTGGACCGGGCCGACCTGTTGGGTCTGGGCCAGCTCCATCAGCTCCGAGGCCGGGTAGGCCGGGCCGGAGCCCGGGCCTACGCCTATCTGTTTACCCCCGAGGGCCGGGTGCTCACCGAGGAGGCCTACGAGCGGCTCAAGACCATTGGCGAGGCCACCGAGCTGGGATCGGGGTTCAAGATCGCCATGCGGGACTTGGAGATTCGGGGTGCGGGCAACATGCTGGGCACCGGCCAGTCGGGCCACATTGCCGCGGTGGGCTACGACCTGTACTGCCAGTTGGTCACCGAAGCGGTGGCCGAGTTGAAGGGCGAGACCCCGCCCGAGCCGATCGAGATCAGCATCGATGTGCCCCAGGCCGCCAGCATTCCGACCGACTACATGCCCAAGGAAGAGCTGAGGTTGGAGGCCTATCGAAGGGTGGCCGGCTGCCAGAGTCCCGACCAGGTAGACGACGTGGCCGCCGAGTGGGTGGATCGCTATGGGCCGATCCCGGATGTGGCCCAGATGCTTCTGGCTGTAGCCCGGCTGCGATGCGAATGCCTGCGAAGCGGGGTTCGCGATGTGGCGGTGGCGAAAGGCCCCGGCTTCGGCGGGCCGAAGTGGGTGGCCCGACTCAGCCCGGTGAGCCTTCGTCCCAGTCGCCGTGTCCGCCTGGAGCGCCTCTATCCCCAAGCCACGTATCACGAGACTGCGGGGCTGCTGGTGCTACCGATGGCTTCGGCGGCTGAGGCGGTGGAGACCATCATCGCCACCCTGCGCGACCTGGTTCCCGATGACGAGCCCGCCGAGGCGGCGGCATCGTGATAGGCAAGACAGCATGGCCAAAGTGATCGTCGCCGGGCTCGGACCGGCTGGCCCCGAGCTGATCACCGGGGAAGTGCTTGAGGCCATTGGCCAGACCAGCCGCCGTTTCGTTCGCACCCGCCGCCATCCCGCCGCGGCGGCGGTGGAGCCAGCAGAATCGTTCGACGATGTGTACGAGCAGGCCTCGTCCTTCGACGATGTCTACCGGTCCATCGTGGACCGTTTGGCGGCTGAGGCTGAGGGGGCCGACGTGCTTTATGCCGTGCCCGGCTCCCCGCTGGTGGCCGAGCGCACCGTGGAGCTTCTGCGTTCGGCGCCCGGAGTGGAGTTGGAAGTGCTGGCCGGCCTGTCGTTCGCTGATCTGGTGTGGGATCGGCTCGGTTTAGATCCCCTGGCCGCCGGGGTGCGGCTGGTTGACGGGCGCCAGTTCGCGGTGGACGCCGCCGGAGAGCGGGGCCCGCTGCTGGTGGCCCAGTGCGACGCTGCCCATGTGCTCAGCGATATCAAGCTGGCCGCCCTAGCCTCCCTAGATCGCTCGGCCGTCGGCGGTGCCGAACACTCTGTGGTGGTATTGCAGCGCCTGGGGCTGCCCGATGAACAGGTCTTCGAGGTGTCCTGGGCCGACTTGGACCACGCGGTCGAGCCCGACCACCTCACCTCGCTCTACGTGCCCGAGATGGGCGCGCCCATCGCCCGGGAGGTGGCCCGGTTTGCCGACCTGGCCGTCGAACTTCGCCGCCGCTGCCCCTGGGACAAGGAGCAGACTCACCAGTCGTTGCGGGGCCATCTGCTGGAGGAGACCTACGAAGTTCTAGAGGCTCTCGATGCGGTGGACCCCGACTCCCTGTCGGGCTATGAGGAACTGGAGGAGGAGCTGGGCGACCTGCTCTACCAGATTGTCTTCCACTCGGTTCTGGCGGCCGAAGCCGGCCAGTTCACCTTGGCCGATGTGGCCCAGGGAATCCACGACAAGCTCAGGTCTCGCCACCCCCATGTTTTCGGCCCGTCTGACTCGGACCGGTCCGACCCCGACAGCGCCGACGAAGTGCTGGTCAACTGGGAGGCCATCAAGAGAGACCAAAAGGGACGGGACTCGGTGATGGACGGCATCCCACCCGGGCTGCCCGCATTGCTGTTCGCCGACAAGGTGATCCACAAGGCCCGCTCGGTGGGGGTGGAGCCCAAAGTGGATACCGCCACGGTGGCCGGGCGACTCTACGATGCAGTTTTGGCCGCTCAGGCGGCGGGATTGGATGCCGAATCAGAGCTCCGAACGTTCGCCAATGCCGTAGGAAACCAAATTCGCGCCGTTGAAATTTCTTCCTTGTAATTTGACGTTATCTCTAGTAATTGTGCGTTTCTTCGTCTACTTTTTTAACTCCAGCCACATCAGCAACAGGCGATGGGCCAGGAAGACCCCGAAAGATCCGGCAATTGAGCGCGATCACACGCATAGTCGCCCGAGAGGTTCTCGACTCCAGAGGTAACCCTACAGTCGAGGTTGAGGTGATGGTGGAGTCCGGCGCATCCGGACGGGCCATCGTGCCATCGGGGGCATCCACCGGACGCTACGAGGCAGTAGAGAGACGCGACGGCGGCAACCGGTATCTGGGCCGGGGCGTAGCCGGCGCGGTGGCTTCGGTCAACGACGAGATCGCCCGGGCCGCGATCGGTTTGGATTCCTCCGATCAGCGCGGACTCGACCAGGCGATGATCGATTTGGACGGAACCGACGGCCTCAGCCGGCTGGGCGCCAATGCGGTGCTGGGCGTGTCGCTGGCGACAGCTCACGCCGCGGCCGCTGACAGCGGTCTGTCGTTGTTCCGCTACATCGGCGGGGCCAACGCCCACGTTCTGCCCGTTCCCATGATGAACGTGCTAAACGGTGGGGCGCACGCCGCCAACAACATCGACCTCCAAGAGTTCATGGTGGTGCCGGTGGGGGCGGCCTCATTTCGCGAGGCCCTGCAATGGGGGACTGAGACCTACCACCACCTGCGCCGGCTGCTGGTGGAGCGAGGGCTGTCGGCGGGCATCGGCGACGAGGGGGGATTCGCCCCCGACTTGGACTCCAACGAAGCGGCGGTGGCGGTGCTGGTGGATGCCATCGAGGCCGCCGAATTGACCCCCGGCGATGACATGGCCCTCGCCTTGGATGTGGCCTCCACCGAGTTCTTCGCCGATGGCGAGTACCGCCTGGCCGGAGAAGACCGGACGCTGAACTCCTCCGGGATGGCCGCCTATCTGACCGAGCTGTGCGACGCCTACCCCATCGTTTCGATCGAGGACGGGATGGCCGAAGACGATTGGGACGGCTGGGCGCTGATCACCAAGTCCCTCGGTGAGCGGGTGCAGCTGGTGGGAGACGACCTGTTCGTCACCAACACCGAGCGGCTGGCCCGAGGGATCGAATTGGGTGTGGCCAACTCCATCTTGGTGAAGGTCAACCAGGTGGGCACCCTCACTCGAACCCTGGAAGCTGTGGAGCTGGCCACCGCGTCGAGCTACACGTCGGTGATGTCGCATCGCTCGGGAGAGACCGAGGACGCCACCATCGCCGATCTGGCCGTGGCCACCAACTGCGGGCAGATCAAGACCGGAGCCCCGGCCCGCAGCGACCGTGTGGCCAAGTACAACCAACTACTGCGGATCGAGGAAGAGCTGGGAGAAGCCGCCGCCTATCGAGGCGCAGAAGCGCTGGCGGCGGCAACGGAGGCGGCGTCGTGATCGCCCTGCGCCGCTCGGTGGTCCCGCTGGTTGTCGCTCTCGTCATCCTCGTCGTGCTGTTCTACGCGTTGTTCCCCACCCGGACGTTCAGGGAGCAGAGCTCGGCCCTATCCGAGGTCCAAGCTGAGTTAAATGCCCTGTATGAGGAGAACGACGCCTTGCGCGACCGGATTTACCTGCTTTCTGAGCCCGAGGAGATCGAACGCCTGGCCCGCTCGGAGTACAACCTGGTTTATCCCGGCGAAGAGGCCTTCGCCCTCTTGCCCCCGGCACCCAAGCCAGTCGAGATTCCCGACCTTTGGCCCCTCAACGCCCTGGTGAGCTCCCTCGGCGGCTAGCGGGCCCGAGGCGATAGCGGACCTGAGCCGATAGCGGGCCCGAGGCGATAGCGGACCCCGGCGGCTAGGGCGATAGCGTCCGGGCATGACGAGCTCCGACAACTCCCCGGTTCCCAGCTATCCCGATTTGCTCCGTCTCGACGGCAAGGGCTTCGTGGTGGTGGGTGCGGGCCAGGGAATGGGTCGCCAGACCAGCCATGCGCTGGTGCAGTGCGGCGCCCGGGTGGTGTGCGTGGACATCGACGGTGACCGGGCCGCGGAGATCGCCGAGGAGGTGGGCGGCACACCGTGGTCGGGCGACGCCACCGCGCGGGCTGACGTGGAGCGTCTGCTGGAAGCCTCGGTGGCCGCGCTGGGCCAGGTGTACGGGCTGATTGACATCATCGGCATGGCCGAGTGGGGCTTCATCGTGGATATGGACGACGGGGTGTGGGACCGGCAGATGGCCATCAACCTGCGCCACGCCTATCTGCTGGGCCAGGTGTTCGGCCGCCACATGGTGGCCAACGGGGAGGGATCGATGGTGTTCATCGCCTCGGCCTCGGGGATGGACAGTGCCCCCAATCATGCTGCCTACGGGGCGGCCAAGGCCGGGCTCATGGCCTGGGTGAAGTCGATGGCGGTGGAGATGGGCCCTCACGGGGTTCGGGCCAATGCGGTGGCGCCCGGCGCCATCGCCACCCCTCGGATCATGGACATGCTGTCCGACTCCCAGCGGGCCAACTCCAGCAACAATGCCCCCATCGGTCGAATGGGCCTGCCCGCCGACATCGCCGGGGCCGCGCTGTTCCTGTCGTCACCGCTGGCCAGCTACGTGAGCGGACGAACTCTGTTGGTGGACGGCGGCGTGGGCGCGAAATTCCCCTACTCCTCGCTTAGCGAACTAGATGATTGACGGGAGGGGCGTCCGACATCTCCCACGGCGTTCTGAATGATTGACTGAGGGGCCATGGCGGAGCGGTCGCACTACGACGTTCTGGGTGTATCCCCCGGCGCCAAACACGATGTCATTCGGCGGGCCTATCTCCGCCAGGCCCGCCGCTGGCACCCCGACCGCCCGACGGGCGACGCCGAGCGGATGCGGGCTGTCAACGAGGCTTGGGAAGTGCTCGGTGACATCCGATCCCGTGCCGCCTACGACCGGAAGCTGGCCCGCAGCGCTCCTCGACCTCCTGGCAGCCCCAGGCCAGCGGGCGCCCCGCGGCAGCCCGGCAGCCCCAGGCCCGCTTCTAGTTCCAGAACCGCCGCGACTCCGCCAACACCGCAAACCCCTTCCTTGGAGTTAGTCGGCATCCGCTGGCGGTGGATCAGCTTGGCAGCGGTCGTGTTGGCCGCGGTGGCAGTCGTGGTGATCTTTGTGGCCACGTCGGCCATCGACGACTCCGATCCCGATAGTCCGATAACGGCGTCGGCGCCGGTGTCCGAGTCGCGCCCCGAGCCCGGCGACTGCTTTCGCATCGGCACCACAACTCTCATCACCGTGCCCTGCGACCACCCCCACGACGGCAAGCTGATTTCCTGGGTGCCCTTCGGTGCCCCCTGCCCCCCCGACACCGAACTGCACTATGTGAGGTCAGCCCAGGAGGCCGTCTGTTACCACCCTCCGTCTGGTTGACCTACTCTTGGCGGACCAGCAAGGCAAACGCCAGCAAGGGGAGGACAGCCAGCAATGCGGCATGGGTACAAGGTTTTTGACGCCGACGGGCACGTGGTGGAGCCCAAGAACCTGTGGGAGCGGTTTTTGGACCAGAAGTTCCAGCACCGGGTGGGCTGGAAGGAAGTCCCCGGCAGGGAGGCGTTCCGCCCGGCCACCGTGGACGGCCGCTACACCCAGAGCCGGGTCACCATCTACGGAGACTTCATGGAGGCGGTGAACTGGACCTACGACAACATGCGGGCCAAGTACGGCCAGGCGGTGGTGGACAACGGCTTTCCCGGTGACGCGGTGGCCGAGGCCATGCCGCTGGACGGCATGGACTTCATGGTGATCTACGGCCCCGGCTACGACCTGTGGTCCGACGGCATGGACGCCGAGCTTCAGGCCGCCATGTGCCGGGCCTACAACCGCTGGGGCCAGGAGATGCGGGAGACCTCGGGCGGGCGGGTCATCGCCGCGGGGCCGGTGGTGATGAACGACGTACACCGGGCGGTGGAGGAGATCCAGTACGCCTACGACCACCTGGGCACCCGGTGCTTCTTCGCCCGGCCCAACCTGTTCAACCACCGGACGCTGGGCGACCCCTACTACGACCCCATGTACGAGCTGCTCCAAGACCTGGACTGCGCCTTCGCCACCCACGACTTCATGGGCCACAACGGGGCATCGGCCGGCGCCGACCGGTTTGAGACCTTCACCGAGTGGCACACCGTCTGCCACCCCCACGAGGCTCAGATGGCCATGCTGTCGATGATCTGCAACGGGGTCTTCGAGCGGTTCCCCCGGCTGCGGGTGGCCTACATGGAGGCCAACTGCGCCTGGCTGCCGTGGTGGCTGTGGCGCATGGAGGAGCACATCGAGCTGTCGGGCGACTATGAGAAGCCGGGGCTCACCAAGTCGCCCCAGGAGTACTTCCAGGACAATTGCTTCATCTCGGTGGAGCCCGACGAGTACCTCGTGTACCACGTGATCGAGGAACTGGGCGACGACAAGATCGTGTGGGAGAGCGACTACCCCCACCCCGACTCCAAGTACCCAGAGGCGGTGCAGTCGTTCTTGGATCTGCCCAAGGTGTCGGACGATTCCAAGCGCAAGATCCTGTGGGACAACTCCCTAGACCTGTACCGGTTCCCCGATGGCTATCTGCCCGACGAGTTCATCGAGGCCACCAACTACACCTACGACCCCTCGAGCTACGTGCCCAAAGTTCCGGCGGGGGTGGGGTGAATCGTGCCAGTTCCCTGTGAAGTTCCCGCCGGGGTGAGCTGAGCGATGGCGTCGCCCCATGAGGTTCCCGGCGTGGAGCCCATCTTCCGCCATCTCGATGACGAGGATCTGAAGACCCAGCAGGTCCGCACCCAGATGCACCCCGACGGGCAGAAGTCGGTGTGGGAGAAGTGGTTCACCTTCGGCAGCCACGGCAAGCAGTACCTGTCTATGTGGGCCCGCTGGGATCCGGGCATGATCGTGCACCGCCACGGCCACCACTCCCCGCAGGTGATGTACGTGCTGAGCGGCGACCTCATGTGTGGCGACGTCCACTGCCCGACCGGCACCCACATCGAGCTGCCCCACGGCGCCGCTCTGGGCCCGCTCATCGCCGGGCCCGAAGGGGTTGAGCTGTTCGAGGTGATGATGGGCGACGCCGCCTCCTGGGCCGCCGACCCCGAGGGGTTCGAGGCCCTGCTGGCCTCCCGCAACATCACCAAGCTCCCCGATCCCCCCATCGACCTCCCCGAAGACTTCGAAGACCGCCGCCACCAATAGCGCCGCTGACGAGGGAATTCAGCCCAAGACGGGCTGGGCTCAGTTGTACTGGTAGACCCGGGCGGCGTTGGCGTAGAGGACTTTTTCGGTGTCGGCGTCGGTCATGCCGTCGACCAGCTCGGCGATGATCTTGCGGCTGTCGGGCCACAGGGTCACCGAGTGGGGGTAGTCGGACGACCACATGGACATGTTCACCAGGGTCTGGTTGCCGCCAGCCATCTGCATGTGTCCGTTGTGGTCGTCGAGGCCGGTGACGAACACGTTGGTGCCCAGGTAGCTGCTGGGCTCGCGCTCCATGGGCGAGTCGGACCAGGCCGACTGGGTGCGGTACTCGTCGTCCATGGTCTGGTACCAGAACGGCACCCAGCCGTAGTTCACCTCGGCAGCCACCACCTTGAGGTTGGGGTGGCGGTCGAAGATGCCGGCAAAGATCATGTAGGTGAGCGGGCGCACGGCGCTGAAGAACCGGTTGACGATGCCGGGGACCGACACGTTCTGCTCCACCAGCTCGTCCCAGTCGCTATCGGGCGGCTTGCCCCCGAAGGTGCGGTGGAAGGTGACCGGAATGTCCAGCTCCGAGCATGCCTTCCACAGCGGCTCGTAGTACGAGTCGTTGTAGGGCCGGGACGGCATGCCGGGGATGAACAGCCCCTTGGCCCCCTTATCCAGCACCCGGTCGACCTCGGCCAGGGTGATGTCCATGCCGTCCTCGGTGGGCAGCATGGGCAGGCCCCGCAGCCGGTCGGGCGCCGCCCCCTGGAACTCGTCCAGCACCCAGTCGTTGTAGCTGCGCATGCAGGCCACGGCCAGGCCCCGGTCGGGCTCCAGGTAGGTGAAGATGGAGTTGGCCGGGTACACCACCGAGCCCCACACGCCGTCGATGTCCATGTCGGCGCAGTGGGCGGTGCCGTCGTAGTTGCCCGGCATGATTTCCTCGAACTTCATGCCCGAGAGCTTGTAATCCTCCTTGGCCACCCCGGCCATGGCCTCGATGCCGAAGCTGCGTTTGGGCGGCCCGCCGTCGAACGACCAGCCGTCGCCCCCATCGGGGGCGGGCATCATCCGGGGTATGCGTTCCCTGTACTCCTCGGGCACCCGCTCAAACACGTGGGGCGGCTCGTTTATGTGGCAATCGGCCGATATGACTTTCACGGCCAAAACGCTAGTTCCCGACTGGGCCATTGTGCAGTAGCTAGTTTCGTGCAGCGGCGGGGTTCGCCGTCTGTCACCGCCCGGCCCGGCGCGGGTACCGTGGCTGTTCTATGAGCACGGGGATGCGCCGCCCGCACCAGCTGGACTACGACGCCATCGAGCGCCTGTTCCCCCCGCCGCCGGAGTACTTCGAGACCACCTTCTTCGAAGATCCCGACACCATTGCCCGCAAGCAGCTACTGCGCCTTCAAGACCGGGCTCAGCGGGCCTGGCAGGTGCCGTTCTTCCGCAAGCGGTGGGAGGCGGCTGGCTTTCACCCCGACCAGCTCCATACCGTCGACGACCTTTGGAAGGCCCCGGCCTACACCGTGGACGACATACGGGCCTCCATCAACGAGAACCCCCCGCTGGGCGATTACCAGAGCATCGGTTTGGAAGACGCCCGCAACGAGCCCATGCGGCTGTATGTGTCGGGCGGGACCACCGGGCGGTCCCGGCCCACCCTCTACACCGCCTGGGACCGGGAGGTGGGGGCCATCACCATGGCCCGGGCGCTGTACGCCGAGGGGATCCGCCCCGGAGATGTGGTGGTCAACGCATGGGCCTACTCCACCCACAACGGCGCCCACGCCTTCGACGAGGCGCTCTACCGCTGGCTCAACTGCGTGGTTCTGACCACCGGGACAGGCAATGTGACCTCCACCCGCAAGCAGGTGGAGCTGGCCCACGAGTACGGGGCGGCCGCCATTTTGACCACCGGCGACTACATGCTGAAGATGGCCGAGACCGCGGTTGAGATGGGCCTCGACCCCAAGACCGACTTCAACATCCGGGCCCTGCCCGGCGGCCACATCGGCGATGCCGAACGGGTCAAAGAGGTGTGGGGGGTGACCCCCGCCCAGCCCTACGGCTTCCACGAGGTGCAGAACGTGTCCATCGAGTGTCCGCTGCGCAACGGCCAACTCCACATCTTCGAGGACTGCTTCGTGGTGCAGGTGGTGGACGTGGAGACCGGCGAGCAGGTGCCCGACGGCACCCAGGGGGCGCTGGTGATCACCGAGATCTACAAGACGGGATCGCCACAGTTCCGCTACAACATCATGGACCTGTCGTTCTTGTACCCGCCGGGCCAGTGCGAGTGTGGCTCATGGCTGCGGCGCATGGGGCCGTTTGCCGGGCGGGGCGACAACATGGTCAAGCTGCGGGGGGTGAACGTGTGGCCCGAGGCCATCGGAGACGTGATCAGCGACGTGGCCGGGGTGACCGAAGACTTCTTCTGCCGGGCGGTTCGGGCTGGCGACCGCGACGAGATGATCGTGATGGTGGCCAGCGACGCCCCCGCCGATGATTACGGCGCGGTGGCCGAGCGGGTGGAAGCCCGGATCAAAGAGGTCATGAGCGTGCGGATGACCGCCGAGGTGGTGCGCCCCGGCGAGTTGGACGACCTCACCGGCATGGCCACCGGTGCGGCCAAGCTGGTGCGCTTCAAGGACGAGCGGCCATGAGTGCCGCTGCCCCGGCCAGCGGCGCCATCGACTACTGGTGCAACCGATTCTTCCCTGAGCAGGCTGACATTTGGAACGCTGCGGTGGGGGCCACCGGCATCGCAGTGAAGTTCCGCACCGACGGCAACGACTCCTTCTGCGAAGCCGAATCCATGGTGGCCCGCATGGACGAGCTGGGCATCGCCGCGCTGATTCTGACCGTGGCCCATCGGCCCGCCCATCCCGAGACCACCGACTTCGAGCTAGTAGCCGCCCAGCCCGACGACCTGGAGCGATTGGCCGCCGATTACCCGGGCCGGTTCTTCGGCCAGTGGTCCATCGATCCCCGTATCGGCATGGCCGGGGTGGATGAGGCCGCCGCCATGCTGGCCCAGCCATGGTGCGTGGGCCTGCACACCCACACCCATAGCTTCGATCGCCGCTTCGACCACGCCGACTACTACCCCTACTACGCCCTTTGCGCCACCGGTGACGTGCCGTTCGTGATGCAGGCCGGCACCTCCGGGGGCCTGATGCCCAGCGAGTGCGGGGTGCCCGTCGGCATCGATCGGCCCGCCCTGTACTTCCCTCAAGTGCGGTTCGTACTGTCGCACACCGGCTGGCCGTGGGTGGCTGAGTGCATCGCCATGGCCCTCAAGTTCCCCAACGTGTATCTGGGCACCTCGGTGTACCCGCCCCGGCACTGGTCAGACGAGCTGGTGGCGTTCATCAATGGCGCTGGCCGGCGCAAGTGCCTGTGGGGAACCGGATTCCCCGCCGCTGGCCACCGCCACTGCCTGGACCAGCTCCAGGAGTTGGACCTGGGCGACGAGGCTCGAGCCAACTTGCTCGGCGACACCGCCCGACGGGTGTTCACTCGCCTGGGATGACGTGACCGTCCCCGAGCCCGAAGTTAAGGCCCTGCTCGCCGACGCCGGGGTAGTAGTGCCCAAAGGCGTGGTAGCGGCCTACGACGACGCGGTGGCCAACCCCTCGCTGCTGGCCGACATGGTGGCGGCCTACGGGTTGAGCGAGCCTCTGGTGCTGAAGGGCTTCGGCGGCAGCGTGGTTCACAAGAGCGATGTGGGCGCGGTGCGCATGGGGGTGGCCGCCTACGAGCTGAACTACGAGGCCGCCCAGATGGCGGTGGCGGTGGGCGAAGCGGGGGGGAGAATCGGAGGGTTCCTGGTGGAGGAGCAGGCCGAGGCCGGGGTGGAGCTGCTGGTGGGAGTGGTGGACCGACCCCCGTTCGGCCCGGTGGCCGCCCTCGGATTGGGGGGCACCCTCACCGAGGTGCTCGACGAGGTGGTGCTGCGGCTGGCCCCCATCTCCCGAGCCGACGCCGAGGCAATGGTGACCGGATTCAAGGGGGCCGAGCTGTTGGGCGGGTTTCGGGGTCAACCGCCGGTGGACGTTGACTCGCTCATCGAGCTGCTGTTGGCCGTGGCCGGCCCCGATGGGCTGGCGGTGCACCTTGGCGGCCATCTGGCCGAGCTGGAGTGCAACCCAGTGATCGCCACCCCGAACGGTTCAATGGCGGTGGACGCCCGGCTCATCCTCCGGAACGCCCCCGCCGAGGTTCCCTCGGAGTCGCCGCTCACCGACTTCGGACCGCTGTTCGCCCCCCGGGGCATCGCGGTGGCCGGGGCCTCCACCAGCCGGCCCGGATTCGGCAACACCTTCCTCACCGCCTACAAAGAGCTGGGCTGGGGGCCGGGCACGCTGTGGGCGGTGCATCCCAAAGCATCTGAGATCGACGGCGTACCCGCCGTTGCCTCGGTGGCCGACATCGATGGCGACATCGACTACGTGGTCGGCGCGGTGCCCGCCGCAGCGTGCGCCGATCTGGTGAGGGGAGCGGCGGGCAAGGCCAAGTTCGTCCACGTGATCAGCGGCGGGTTTCGGGAGGCCAGCGGGGAGGGCGCTGATCTGGAAGATGCTTTAGGTGAGGTCGCCCGAGAGTCGGGGGTGCGGGTGCTCGGCCCCAACTGCCTGGGGGCTTACAGCCCAGCCGGACGACAGACGTTCTTGCGCAACGCCCCCACCGAAGTAGGCCGGGTGTCCATGATCTCCCAGAGCGGAGGTCTGGCCGGCGACATGGTCAAGGGCGGGGCCATCCGGGGTATCCGCCTGTCCAAGCTGTGTACCGTCGGCAATTGCGTTGACGTCACCCCCGGCGAACTTCTGGAGTGGCTGGTGGACGACCCCGACACCGGCATCATCGGCATGTACCTGGAG
The DNA here is from genome assembly GCA_965208545.1 of Candidatus Poriferisocius sp. Lineage (GTDB taxonomy): Bacteria > Actinomycetota > Acidimicrobiia > Acidimicrobiales > Bin134 > Poriferisocius. Next base: position 884,210 of record OZ242341.1, read on the forward strand.
GATCCCCGCGACGGCCGCCGCCTCTACGACGCCCTCCACAAGGCCAAGGGTCATAAGCCAGTGGTGATCCTGGTGGGGGGTCGCACGACTCAGGGCCGGGGAGCGGCCATATCCCACACCGGAGCGCTGGTGGCCGACGACCGGATATGGGAGGCCATCAGCGCTTCGACCGGCGTCAGTGTCGTAAGCACCATCGAGGATCTGCTGTCGTCGGTCGCCTATCTCCAGCGTTGGGCCGGCGCCGACATCACCGGCGACCTCGACACCCTGGTGCTGGGAGTGGGCGGGGGCGCTTCGGTGCTTGGCACCGACGCCGCCGATAGGGCCGGTTTGGTCACCACCACCGTCAGCGACCAGGGCCAGCGGGCACTACGCGATCTGGGCTACGGCGTGGGGGCCAGCGTCCGCAATCCCATCGAGATCGGCTTCGGCCCGGTGTCGGAGCCCGATGTGCTGGTGCAGGCCCTCGATCCCATCCTCGAGGTCCAGCCCTATCCCGACGTGGTGATCCACACCAACGTCCAGGCCTTCTACAGCTACGCGGGCGACGGCATCGAGCGCCTGTTCCCCATAATCGAGACCACCGCCGCCCGAGGCTGGCCAAGCTCCCGGATGTGCCTGGTGCTCCGCAACATCGACTGCGCCCCACCCGAGACTGCCGCCCGCATCCAACAGACCTGCCTCGACGCCAACCTCCCCACCGTCACCCGCTTCGCCGAGGCTATGACCGCCGTCGCCACCGCCAAACGCCACGCCCGCAACCGCGCCCTCGCCGGATAGCTACGATCGCCTTATGCCTGCTGAGAATGAGTTTGCCGGTCGGGTAGCGCTGGTCACGGGGGCGGCAGGGGCGGCCATCGGGTCGACCACCTGTCGAACGCTGGCCTCGTATGGGGCCGGGATCGTGGTGCTGGACAACCACGAGCGCCGCACCCATGAGACGGCTGAGGCCCTGCGGGAGGCCTACGACGTGCCGGTGATGGCCGCGGTGGCCGACATCGGCGACCGGGAGCACATGGCCAAGACCATGGACGAGGTCTACGCCCAGATGGGGTCAGTGGACATCCTGGTCAACAGCGCAGCGGTCAACGTGCAAGGGAGCATCTTCGACTACAAGCCCGAAGACTGGGACTGGGTCATCGGCGTGGACCTCACCGCCTGTTGGTGGCTGATCTGGCGCACCATCGGAGCGATGCGGGATCGCCAGTGGGGGCGCATCGTGAACGTGACCTCGGTGGCCGCCTATCTGGGAGGTAACGGCCGGGAAGGGCCCTATGGGGCAGCCAAGGCCGCGCTCCAAGACGTCACCCGGGGGACGGCCATCGAGGGCGGGCCGTACAACATCCGGGTCAACGCGGTGGCGCCCGGTTTGATCCGCTCCAAGTGGGTGGACGCCCAGGCCGAGTACTACGAGTCGTTCCGGGAGGAGACCCCGCTGCGCCGCCACGGCGAGCCCGAGGACGTGTCCAACACCATCGCCTTTCTGTGCAGCGACGAGTCGGCCCACATCACCGGCCAAGTGATCAACATCTCCGGCGGGTGGTACCTCACCCCGTGACCCTCGGCCCATTGAGTCCTGGCCGATGAGCGGGATCGGCGGCCGGATTCGGGCCGCGGCTCCGGCGCCGGGGGAGCTTGACCGCAACGCGGTCGTCCTCATCTTGCTGGCCATCGGCACGGTCATCGCCATCCGCTACGGCGGACTGTCGTCCACCACCGACTGGCTCACCACCGCCCTCGACGGTGTAGCCCTCGACGGGCTGTCCAACCGGTTCGACCGGGCTCTGGGCCAATCCGAACACGCCAGCTTCAACCGCCGTATGTACTGGGGGCTGTTCCGGTGGGTGGTGTATGTGGTGCCCGCCGTACTGGTGGCCCGGTACGTGCTGCGCACCCGCTTGCGCGACCTCGGGCTCAAAGCTGGCCCCGAACTCCGCCGCCACGCCCCCCTCTACCTGGGCCTGTATCTGCTGCTGCTGCCGTTCGTGGTTGCGGCCAGCTTCAACGGCGAATTCCAGAACACCTACCCGTTCTACGAGCCGCCCCCCGGCATCGGCTACTGGCCCCGCTTCTACATTTGGCAGGCGGTGTACGCCGGGCAGTTCCTGGCCCTGGAGTTCTTCTTCCGCGGCGTGCTGGTCCACGGCCTGGCTCGCCGCTTCGGGGCCATGGCCGTGTTCATCGCCCTGATCCCCTACGTGATGATCCACCTGACGAAGCCGCTGGCCGAAGCCCTCGGATCCATCGTGGCCGGCACCGTCCTCGGCTTTCTCAGCCTCCGCACCGGCTCGGTGTACTTGGGCGCCGCCCTCCACTTCGCCGTCGCCCTAACGATTGACTTACTTGTACTAGCTGTCCAGTAAAGCCCCTTCCCAAAATCAACGAGAGTTGGACAAGCAGCCGGATGGTAACGGTAGGGCTGGGGGTGGCGCCGGAGGCGGACTTGGCGCACGCGAAGCACGCCAAGCCGCCGTAGAGCGACAGGACCCGCAGCCCGGTCAATGCCACCAAAACATAAGCTAGGCAAATGGCCGCCCTCGGCTACCGCACGTTCGACTCCGACAACCACTATTACGAAGCGCCGGACTGCTTCAGCCGCCACATCGAGTCTCGTTACGCGGAAATGGCCATTACTGCCAGCCAAAGGGCCGATGGGGAGTGGGAAGTCAAAGTGGGCGACCGACCCTACAACTTCATGCACGTGAAGTTTGACAAGACCAACGCGCCGGGCTCGATGTACGAGATGTTCAAGGCCAAGCGCGACAACCCCGACCTGAGCTGGGGCGACGCCTACACCACTGAGAACATGCTCCCCGCCTACAAGCAGCCCGACGCCCGCCTCGACCTGCTCGATTCCCAGGGCGTGGAGTGGGCCATCTTGCTCCCCACCTTCGGGGTGTCGGTGGAGGAGTACATGGTTGATGACGTGGAGCAGACCTACGCCAACCTGCGGGCCTTCAACCGGTGGCTGGAAGACGACTGGGGCTACGTCCACCAAGACCGGCTGTTCACCCCGCCGCTGCTATCGCTGCTGGAACGGGAGCAGGCCATCGAAGAGCTCGACCGGGTGTTGGAGGCCGGGGCTCGCATCGTGCACCTGCGGCCTTGCCCGTGGGGCGGCGAGGGCCGTTCCATCGCCGACCCCTACTACGACCCGTTCTGGGCCCGCCTCAACGAGGCCCAGATCCCGGTGGCGTTCCACATCTCCGATCTGCGCTACGGGGATTTGGCCGTGCGCATGGGCGACGACCCGGCGGCCAACGTGCGGGAGATGTCGGCCTTCCAGTGGGCCTTCCTCCACGGCGACCGCCCCATCATGGAGACGTTTGGAGCGCTGCTCTACGGCAACATGCACGCCCGTTTCCCCGACCTCAACTTCTTGAGCATCGAGAACGGCTCCGACTGGGTCCACTACTTGCTCACCCTGATGGACAAGAAGAAGGGCATGGCTCGCTTCGGCCCTTGGCCCGCCGGCCGACCCGCCGGGCGCATGAGCGAGATCTTCAAGCAGTGCTGCTTCGTGTCCCCCTACCCCGAAGACGACGTGGAGGCCCTGGCCGACCGCATCGGCGCCTCCCAAGTGCTGTTCGGCTCCGACCACCCCCACCCCGAAGGCATCGCCGACCCCAACTCCTTCATCAACCTCATCGCCAACCGCCCCGCCTCGGAACAGCGCCAAATCATGCGCGAAAACGCCGCCACCCTCTTCAAAGTCGCCTAGCCCTCACCTCGCGGGGACGAAACCGCCGTCGACGATAATGCATTGGCCGGTGATGTAGCTGCCGGCGTCGGAGGCCAAAAGGAGGGCGGTGCCGACGAGCTCGTCGGGGTGGCCGATGCGGCCGATGTGGCTGAGGTCGGCCATGCGGCCCATGGCTTCGGGGCCGGTGTTGCGGGTCATGGTGGTGTCGACGGTGCCGGGGGCGATGGCGTTCACCCGGATGCCCTGGGGGGAGTACACGCCGGCCATCGACCGGGTGAACGACAACAAACCCGCCTTGGCTGCCCCGTACATGGCGGTGTTGGCTGCCGGGATGTAGGCCCCCACCGAGATCACGTTGATGACCGAAGCGTGGTCGGATTCCAGCAGCGATGGCAGGCAGCGCTGGAACAAGAAGAACGGTCCCCGCAGGTTCACGGTGAACGAGCTCTCCCATGCCTCGGGGGTGATGTCCTCCATGGGCAGCCCTAGAGGGTTGGCGGCGTTGTTCACCAGGATGTCGATCTGGCCGTAGTGCTCCAGGGTGGCGTCGACCAGCTGGTTCACGCTGTCGAGGTCGCCCATGTGGACAGGCACGGCCAGCGCCTCGCCCCCGGCTTTGGTGATTTCGGCCACGGCCAAATCGCAGGCATCGGCTTTGCGACTGGCCACCACAACCTTGGCCCCTTGGGCGGCGAAACCGTGGGCGATGGACAGCCCAATGCCCCGGCTGCCCCCGGTGACGATGGCCACCCGCCCCGACAGGTCGAACATCTGGGCCGCGTCCAGCGACGCCGAGTCTGGCCGGGGGGCGAAACGCGGGTCAATGGTGGGATCAGCAGCGGGGGAGTCGGCCATGGCCGAACCCTAGAACGAGGGCCGATTGGAACTAGAAGTGATACGGAAACTTGGAGAAATCGGCGTCGCGCTTTTGGAGGAATGAGTCCCGGCCCTCGGCGGCCTCGTCGGTGCCGTAGGCCAGCCGGGTGGCCTCCCCGGCGAACACCTGTTGGCCCACCAGACCGTCGTCGATGAGGTTGAAGGCGAACTTGAGCATGCGCTGGGCAGTGGGGCTCTTGGCGTTCACCGCGGCGGCCCACTCCATTGCCACTTGCTCTAGCTCGGCGTGGGGCACCACCGCGTTGACCATGCCCATCTCGTAGGCCTCAGCCGCGGTATACGCCTTGCCGACGAAGAACACCTCCCGGGCCCGCTTCTGGCCCACCTGGCGGGCCAGATACGCCGACCCGAAGCCGCCGTCAAAGCTGGCCACATCGGCGTCGGTCTGCTTGAACATGGCGTGTTCGGCCGATGCCAAGGTCATGTCGCTCACCACGTGCAGGCTGTGGCCCCCGCCGGCCGCCCACCCCGGCACCACGGCAATCACTACCTTGGGCATGAACCGGATGAGCCGCTGCACCTCCAGGATGTGCAGGCGTCCGGTGCGGGCGTCGTCCACCGTGTCGGCCGTTTCGCCGCTGGCGTACTGGTAGCCGTCGGCTCCCCGGATGCGCTGGTCGCCCCCGGAGCTGAACGCCCACCCGCCATCGGTCGGCGACGGCCCATTGCCGGTTAGCAGCACCGTGCCCACATCGGGGGTCATGCGGGCGTGATCCAGGGTGCGATATAGCTCATCCACCGTGTGGGGCCGAAAGGCGTTGCGCACCTCGGGACGGTCGAAGGCGATTCGGACCGTGGCCTGGTTCACGGCACGGTGATAGGTCACGTCGGTGAGGTCGAAGCCCTCAACCGGTTTCCACTCTTCGGCGTCGAACAGCTCCGAGACCATTCCTCAAGACTACGGGCGAGGCACAGGAGGCCGGTATTCGAACCCGGCTGGCGCGTCGTCCCGCCAGTCTTGGTAAGCCTCCTTGGCCTTGCCGGTGCCCTTCTTCCGCACGGCTTTGGCCACCTTCTTCTTGGCCTTCTCCGCCGACTGGGTGAGGGTGTAGTACTGCATCTCCTTGAACGCCCGTCGTCGGCCCATCTCCACCAGCGCCCGGGCCGCCATCAGCGTCTTTCCCGACCCCAGGGGCATGGCCACCCTCCCGGCGAACATCAGCGCCGAGCGCCAATCGCCCTGGCTCAGCGCGTACAGCGCCCGGGTGGTGTCCACGATCTCGCCCACCACCGGCAGCACCCCGGCGGCCTCCATGGCCCAAAACCCCACGTCGTCCCAGCCGAAGCCGTCCTTGCGGTGGTAGGCCCCGTGGGCGATGACCGCCGCGGCCGCCTCCCGCACCGCAGGGGGCAGGCTCTCATCGGCGGCGATGGCCTCGAAGTCGGCCTGGGACAAGAACCGGTCGGCTTTGGTGGGGTCGCCCTGGGCCGCAGTGTCGATGGCGGCCAGATAGGGCAGCAAGGTGGTGTAGGCCGACATTTTGGCTTCGAAGGCGTCGAGGTCGTCGAGGCTGATACGCCCATCGCCGCCGCTGGCTGAGAACCCCTCGGTGGGATCGGACAGGTAGTCGCGGTTGTTGCGAGCCGTGTCCACCATGGTGAAAAGGCTGGGGTTGGTGAGCAGAATCCGGGCCGCCTCGCCCAGCTCGTCGGTGCGGGTGACGAACCCCTCCAGGTCGCCCCGCGACACGATGTGGTCGCCGCCCCACGCCTCGGGAGCGTCCCGCAGAATCTCGATGGCCCACAGGGCCAGGTTCAGCCCCTCGGGGCCGAGCAAGATCATCTGGGCTCGCTGGGAGATGTCCCCCGAGTCGATCCGTAGCTGTTGGGCGATCCCGCCCAGCGACAGCTCTACGGGGTACTGCTCGCTCCCCAGCCAATACTCCACCTCGGGCAGTACCGCAGCCCACCACTGGCGCCGCCGGTCGATCTCGTCGGCGGCGACCAGGTAGTCGGTGGCCAGTCCAAAAGCCGCCTCGGCATCCATTCCCACAGTGGGCATACATGGAATATAGGGAAATTATTTGAAACTGGCTATAGACAATTGGCTAAGCGGCCTTGCCGGGACCAGATCCGCCGTTTCGCGAAAAGGACCGCGGTGGACGACGCAGCAGGTTCACGGCCATGGCCGATGCCCGCGTAGACCACGGAACGAACTCGCCTTGCTCGTCAACCGGGACGCCTTCTCGGGCCACGATCCGCCACCCGGTGTAGCCCACCACCACGGCATGGGCCCCAACCAGCACCAGGAAGAAGGTCCAAGGGGCGGTCACAGCCATGACCACCCCGCCGACCACCGGTCCGATAATCGACCCCACCCCGGCCATTCGCACCAGCGCAGCGCTGGCTCCGTTCAACTGCGACGACGGCACCCAGTCGCCGGTCAGGGCAATGGCCAGTGAATAGAGCGGGAAGGTGGCGCCTCCGAAGCAGAACATGAGTACCAGCGAGAGGGCCGAGCCTGGCTCGACCAAGGGCAGGATCCCGGCGATGGCCGCGGCCGCGGCTGCGGCAGCAAAGATCACAGCCCGACGCGACACCCGATCGGACAGCGACCCCACGGGCCATTGGAAGGCGATGGCCCCAGCGGTGGCCGATACCAGGAAAAGGGCGATTCGGGAAGTGGGCAGTCCCTCGTAGGCGGCGTACACCGCGCCCACCCCCAGCAATGCCCCGTGGCTGATGCCGGAGCAGAAGGCGGTGACCACCCCGGTGGGGGCCAGAGAGACGAGCTGGCGCAGCGACAGCGGCTCGGGCACGGTCAGCGGAGGAGCACTGGTGGCCGACAACGTGATGGGGACCAGCGCAGCGGAGATGAGCACCGAGGAGATTACGAACAGCTCGAAACTGAAGGGGTCGCCTCCGTTGAGCAGCAATTGGCCGAGCGTGAGCCCGCCCATCGACGACACCATGTACATCGACAGCAGCCGTCCCCGGGTGGCGTTGGTGGCCATGTCGTTCAGCCACGACTCCGCCACCACCAAGACGCCGGCGATGCACAACCCAAAAAGCATCCGCAACAGCGCCCAAGCGGCGGGGTTGATCCACAGCAGATGGAGTATGGAGACCGCTGAGGCCACCGAGGCCAGCGCCGCGAACACCCGGATGTGGCCCACCGCGGCGAGAAAGTGCTCGGCCAGTCGCGTCCCGATCATGAACCCCAAATAAAAGGCGGCCATGACAATGCCGCTGACCGCCAGGCCGAACCCCTCCGACTCGGTTCGCACGCCAAGCAGCACGCCCTGGAGGCCGCCGCCCACCTGAATGAAGAGCATTCCCACCAGCAATGCTCGGGCCGCACCGAGGCCGCGTCCCTTGGGCCCTGTCTCGATAAGGGGTCCACCGACGATCCCACCGTCGTCATGCTCCAGCCGCCCGACGGCGTTCTCGGCCACTGCCCCCACGCTACCGGCGCTTCACTCCTATTCCACCGTGACTTTCGGGGCCGTGTTGAACCCAGTGATCTCGGTCGCCCAACCGGTTTGCTGGCCGCCAGGCGGGGAGTTGCTCCTGGTTATGACGGTGCGTGAAGCACCGCTACTTCGCGCGTGTTCTGCTCGACTTGTTCCGGTTTTGCCCCTGTGGGCGGTCCTGACGCCGGCCCGTCGGACTGTGGCCGTTGCGGTAGGAGTTGGTGTTGGACCGTTTCCGTTTGTCCTGACGCCGGCCCGTTGGTTTGTGGCCGTTGCGGTTGTCGCTGTTGGAGTTGGATCGCCCGCGGTGGTTACGTGACTGGCCCGCTGGTTTTTGGCCGTTGCGGTTGTCGCTGTTGGAGTTGGATCGCCCGCGGTGGTTACGTGACTGGCCCGCTGGTTTTTGGCCGTTGCGATTTGGAGCGTCGGGGATTTGTTGCTTTGGGCGATTAGTCCGAACCGTGTCGAGGCTCAGGCGATTGGGGCTGGTGATGGGCTGCTCCAGGCCGAGTTGCCGCTGCATCCTCTTGGTGTTGCCTACCTGATCAGACTGGATCAGAGACACCACCAGGCCGCTCTGGCCAGCGCGGGCTGTGCGACCCGAGCGGTGCAGGTATGCCTTGTGGTCTTCCGGCGGGTCGAAGTGGATCACCGATGCCAATTCGTCTACATGGATGCCGCGAGCGGCAACATCGGTCGCAACGAGGGCCTCAATCCGGCCGTCGATGAACTGCTGGAGGGTGCGCGTCCGCCGATTCTGGGCATGGCCCCCGTGTATCGCGGCAGCATTGATTCCGCGTTGGGTGAGCTGGCGGGCCAGACGGTCCGACCCGTGCCGGGTGCGACAGAACAAGATCGTCGACCCTGTGGCAGTGATCACATCCACACAGACGCCAATCCGCTCGGTTTTGTCCACTGTAAGGAACCGGTGGTCGACCGCGGTGACGTCTGGTCTGGTGTCACCGATCTCATGGGTGGCCGGATTGTGCTGGTAGTCGCGGGTGAGCTTGGCCACGTCTCCATCGAGGGTTGCCGAAAACAGGAGAGTCTGGGGACGGTCGGCGGTTTGATCGAGAATGCGCCGAACGGAGGGCAGGAATCCCATATCGGCCATACGGTCGGCTTCGTCTATGACCACTTGATCCACTTCACAGAGGTTCACTGCGTTTTGGCCGATCAGGTCTTCGAGCCGCCCAGGGCAGGCGACCAGGATGTCGACGCCCTGTTTGAGTCTCTTGACTTGGTTGCCGTATGAGACGCCGCCATAGACCACTCCCACCCGAGTCTGGGCGGCGAAAGTTCGCAGCTCTACTGCGATCTGATCGGCGAGCTCGCGGGTCGGGGCCAATATCAGCGCTCGCGGCCTCCTGGGATTGGCTTGACTGGTGTTGACCACTAGGGGGATGCCGAAGGCCAGCGTCTTTCCCGACCCTGTAGGCGCTCGGCCACAGATGTCCTGGCCATCGAGCGCGTCGGTGATGGTGGCCGCCTGGATTTCGAAGGGCTTGTGAATGCCGTTGCGCTCAAGCGCGCGGCAAATGGAGTCAGGCACGCCCAGCTGGGCGAAGGTGGTGGACATTGGGCTCCTCGCCCGCGCGTGGCGAGCACTCAGGGAATTGCTGATGCCTGAAGTGGTTGGCGTGGCAGCAACGCAGTGTCGGATGTTCGACACATGGCCAGAGACGAAACCCTGACTGCGAACTCGACTACCGAAATTTTCGGCGAGGCACCAAGGATACCACCACCATCCGCAAAACCCTGCTTCGTTCCACGCGCTGATGTTTCCGGCGGATGGGGTGCAGGATTCGACTGGGCCTGGTGATTGAACGTCTCCGAGCGATTGAATGCGGTGCCGGGAACCTCGCGCCGAGAATTCCAGTGGCGCTTAGTCGTTGAGTGCGGTCGGATCGGCGATGATCTCTGCCAGGGACTGGAGAAATTGAGCGCCGGGGGCACCGTCCACGGCTCGATGGTCGATGGTGAGGCTGAAGGTGATCATCTGGCGCCAGGCCATGTTGTCGCCGTCGCGAGTGGGCACTTCGGCGGCTCGCCCCACACCGAGTATGGCCACTTCGGGAGGGTTGATGATGGGAGTGAATCCGTCGATGCCGTAAGCGCCCAGGTTCGTGACCGTAAACGTGCTGCCGGACACCTCATCGGGCTTGGCCGACTTGGTGCGCACCCTCTCGGCCAGGTCGCGCACCTCGGCCGATAGCTCGGCCAGCGATTTGGCGGCGGCGTCGCGCACCACCGGCACGATGAGCCCATCGTCGAGTGCCACGGCCACGCCGAGGTCGATTCGGACATGCTGGTTGATCACGTCGTCCTCGAGGGTGGCGTTGAGGGCCGGGTGTCGTCCAAGGGCCACCGCCACCGCTTTGAGCACCACGTCGGTCACGGACACGTCGGTTCCATCGGCCTTCAACGCCTGCTGGTAGGCGATCAGCTCGGTGGCATCGATCTGTCGGGTCAGGGTGAGCTGGGCCATCGACTGGATGCTTTCGTGCATCCGCGAGGCGATGGCCCTCCGCATGCCGGTCAGGGGCACCGTGGTGGTGGGGCTCGCAGCCCGCTCTCCCACCTCCTCGGCGGGGGTGTCGGTGGCATGGCTAATCACGTCGTATTCAGTAATTCGTCCCCCCGGGCCGGTGCCGGTGACCGATTCGAGATCGACACCGAGTTCTTTGGCCGTTCTACGGGCAACCGGGGTGATCTGCACCGAGGGCCGGTCCGGCGGTGCAGGGCTGGCTACGGCCTCGCCGGGCTCCCCGATGAGCGCCAGCACCGTCAAAGCTGGCACCGTCTCTCCTTCGGCGACGAGGATCTCGAGAATGGTCCCGGCTATGGGGGCGAGCACGTCGTCGGTGGTCTTCTCGGCCTCAATCTCCACCAGCGGCTCATCAACGGCCACCTCGTCGCCCACCTGCTTGTGCCAGGTGACCACCTGGCCCTCTTCCATTCCCATGCTCCACTGAGGGAGCCGCACCTCGGTAGCCATGTCGTTGAGGAGACTAGCGGCCGCTTTCGGCGGTTCGGAATACCATCAGAGGGCGTTGCCAATGAAAGGGCGAGCCAATGATCACAGTCGATCACGATCTCTTGCGGGAGATGTATCGGCGGATGTCCCGCATCCGAAAATTCGAGGACACCACCAAGGAGCTGCTGTTGGCCGGGGAGCTCTACGGTGCATTCCACACCTCCACCGGACAGGAGGCGTCCATCGTGGGGTCGTGCTTGGCGCTGCGTATTGACGACTCCATGGTGGGAACCCACCGCTCCCACGGGCATCCCATCGGCAAGGGGGCCCGACTCGACCGACTGCTGGCCGAGCTGATGGGCAAGGAGACCGGCGTCAACCAGGGCAAGGGCGGGTCGATGCACCTGTCGGACTTCAGCATCGGGAGCCTGGGCGAGACCTCCATCGTCGGCTCGGGGCTGCCGGTGTCCACCGGGGCGGCGCTGGCCTACAAGATGCGGGGCGAGGACAAGGTGAGCCTGTGCTTCTTCGGCGACGGGGCGTCGAGCCAGGGAACATTCCACGAGTCGCTGAACCTGGCCGCCATCTGGAAGCTCCCGGTGGTGTACGTGTGCGAGAACAACGGCTATGGCGAGCTCACCTCGGCCAAAGATGCGATCTCGGTGGAGGACATCTCGGTTCGAGCGGTGGGCTACGACATGCCCGGGGTGACCGTCGACGGCCAAGACGTGCTGGCCGTGTTCGAGGCGGTCAGCGAGGCGGTGGAGCGGGCTCGCAGCGGGGATGGCCCGAGCCTGGTGGAGACCAAGACCTATCGGTTTGAGAACCACGCCATTGGCCGGTTGCCCGAGCACTACCGGTCGGCCGAGGAGGTGGAGTACTGGCGCACCGAGCGCGATCCGCTGGTGCTGTTCCGCCAGGTGCTCATCGAGCGGGGTTTCGACGAGCAGCAGATCGACGATCTCGACGCCGCCGTGGGCGAGGAGATTGTGGCCGCCATCGAATTCGCCCGACAGAGTCCGGCACCGCCGCCGGATGCCGCCTTCACCCATCTCTTCGCCCCCAGCGCGGGCTGATCGCAGGAGGAATCCATCATGCGTACCGTGAGCTACATCCAGGCGGTAACCGAAGCGATGACTGAGGAGATGGAACGCGACGAGAGCGTCTTCATCATGGGCGAGGACGTGGCCTGGAACATGATGGGCGATTGCACCGGGATGGTCGAGAAGTTCGGCCCCGAGCGGGTTCGCAACACGCCGATCTCCGAGGCGGGCTTTGTGGGCGCCGGTGCCGGCGCGGCCATGGTCGGGATGCGCCCGATCGTCCACATGCTGATCGCCCCGTTCATGTATGTGGCCTTCGACCAGATCGTCTCCATCATCGCCAAGTCCACCTACACTTACGGCGGCCAGGCCCGACTGCCCATCACGCTGCGGGCCCCGATGATGTACGGGGTCTCGAATGCTGCCCAGCACTCCGACCGCCCCTACGCCACGCTGATGACCATTCCCGGGCTCAAGCTCATCGCCCCCGCGACGCCTCATGACGCCAAGGGGATGCTCAAGGCGGCGATCCGCGACGACAACCCGGTCATCACCTTTGAGGACCGGAGCCTGTGGGGTCAATCCAGCGAGGTGCCCGACGGCGAGCTGATCGTGCCCCTGGGCCAGGCCGCGGTGCGGCGCGAGGGCACCGACGTGACCGTGGTGACAGTGGCCGGGGCGATCACCCTCGGCCTCGCTGCCGCCGAACAGCTCGCCTCCGAGGGAGTCTCAGCGGAGGTGATCGACCTGCGCTCGATCGTGCCGATGGACACCGACACCATCCTTGAGTCAGTAGCCAAGACCGGCCGACTGCTGATCGCCGATCCCGCCCACGAGATGGGGTCGGTGGCCTCAGAGATTTCGGCGGTGGTGGCCCAACACGGGTTCTGGAGTCTCCAGGCCCCCATTGCCCGGGTGACCACGCCCCACACCCATATGCCGTTCAACGCCGACCTGGAAAAGGTGCTGCTGCCCAACACCGACAAGATCGTGGCCGAGGCTCGCGCCCTGATGGAGTAGAGCCATAGCCCATAACCAAACAATTAGAACTTCTTGCAGACCTATTGCACTCTCTAACTCATTTGTATAGCGTCTAACCCACGTAGCTCCGGGGCTTCCAGGGGGGAGGGGTAGATGCTTGGCGACCGCGAGCGAGCTCAACGCCACCTAATCCCCCATTTCACGCGGGGCGACGCTTGGCGGGCCGACGATCTGGTAGTGATCGACCGGGGCGAGGGCTGCTATGTGTGGGACGCCGACGGCAACCGCTACCTCGATGGTCTCGCCGGCCTTTTCTGCACCAACCTGGGCCACGGTCGAAGCGACCTGACTGCGGCGGCGGCCAAGCAGATGGACAAGCTGGCGTTCTACTCCAACTGGGGTTTCGCGCACCCTTCTTCCATTGAGGCGGCATCGATGATCGCCGCCGTGGCGCCGGGCGACCTCGACCGGGTGTTTTTTGTGAATTCCGGCTCTGAGGCGGTGGAGTCGGCTCTCAAATTCGCTCGCTGCTATCACTTGGCCAACGGCGAAGAGCAGCGCAACAAGGTGATCTCCCGCAACTGGGCCTACCACGGGACCTCGCTGGGCGCCTTGGCCCTGACCGGCATTCCCAACCTGCGAGATCCGTTCCTGCCCATGCTGGCCGGACCGGTGCGACACGTGCCCAACACGCTGGGCGTCCAACTCGAGGCCGGCCAATCGGCCGCTGAGCTGCCCTGCGTGACCGCCGTCGAAGAGGCCATTGTGGCCGAGGGGCCCGAGACCGTGGCCATGGTTATCGCCGAGCCGGTGCAGAACGGCCGCGGCGCGCTGGTGCCCCCGCAGGGCTATTGGCGGGAGCTTCGCCGAATTTGCGACGCCTATGGCGTGCTGTTGTGCGCCGATGAGGTGATCAACTCGTTCGGCCGTCTCGGCCATTGGTTCGGCAGCGAGCGCTTCGGCGCGGAGCCCGACATGATCACCTTCGCCAAAGGCGTCACCAGCGCCTATGTGCCCTTGGGCGGCCTTGTTGTCAGGAGCCCGCTGGTGGAGCGGGTATGGGATTCCTCCCTGGCCATGTATGTCCACGGATCCACATTCGGCGGCCATCCCGTGTCCACCGCCGTCGCCGCCGCCAACATGACGGCGCTGCGCGACGAAAACGTCATGGCCAACGTGCTGGGCAACGAAGACCGCTTGGCGGCCGGACTGCGCGATCTGATGGCGGCCCATGCCTGCGTGAAGGACGTCCGGGGCACGGGCTACTTCTACGCCGTGGAGCTGATGCGCGACCGGGACAGCGGCACCGACCTGACCGAGGCCGAGTTCGCGTCGTTGTTGCCCGGCGGAGTGCTGGAGCGGTTCGTGAGGGAGGCGCGGGTGCTGGTGCGCCCAGACTCCCGGGGTGCGGCCATGTTGATGATCTCGCCGCCGCTGGTGGCCGACGCTGAAGTGATCGACGACCTGCTGAGCCGGGTCGACCAGGTGTTCAACCGCGTGAGCGGTTGGCTCAAGGCCTTGAAATGAGGCAATAGACATCCATCGAGATGGAGGAACCAATATGAAGCGACTACTGGCATTACTCATGGTGATGGGGTTGATCGTTGCGGCCTGCGGCAATGACGACGACGATGCCCCAGACGCCCCTGCTGCTCCTGAGGCCACTGAGGCTCCCGAAGCCCCTGCCCCTGACGACGAGATGATGCTCGACGAGCTGAACGTGGCGTACTTCTTGGAGTGGCCTACGGCCAACCAGGTAGCGCAGGCCCGCCAGACCTATGACGATGCTCTGGGTGTGACGGTGAACTGGATTCCGTTCGCATCGGGCGGCGACATGGCCCAGGCCATGGAGGCCGGCGACATCGACATCTCCTACTCCCAGGGGCTGACGCCGTTCGCCAACTTCGTGACCGGGGGCTCCGACCTGTTGCTGGTGGGCGTGGCGGTGAGCTATGCCGACGCCGACAACTGCGTGGCCAACCCCGACTTGGGCATCAACGCGGCCAACGCGGCGGAGACTCTGGCGGGCCAGAGCATTTACACGCCGCTGGGCAACGTGACGCACTTCAAGCTGTTGAAGATGCTCGAGTACCTGGGGGTGGACACCGCCTCGGTTGAGCTGATCCAGTCTGAGGGTGGCCCGGCTGCGGTGGCCGCGCTCGACTCGGGCGAGGTGGCCATGGCGTGCGCCTTCGGCGGCGCGGTCAACCAGATGATCGCCAACGGCGGCAACTTGGTGATGACCGGCTCCGAGCAGGAGGCCATCGGCATCCGCGTGTTCGACATCATCTCCACCACCGGTACGTTTGCCGCCGAGCATCCCGACGTCGTCACCACCTTCTTGCAGGTGACCGAGGACGCCAACGTGGCCTACAACGACGACCGGGAGCCGTTCATCGACATCATCGCCGGAGCTGCGGGCATGGAGCGTGCCCCGACCATCGCACTGTTGGACGCCTTCTCGTTCCCCGAAAGGGACGTGCAGCTCTCGCAGGCATGGCTCGGTGGGACGGTGCAGCAGGTGATGAAGGAGCAAATGGACTTCTTCGTCGCCCAAGGCGAGATTGAATCGGCGCTGCCCAGCTACGACTCCTTCGTCGACACCAGCTTCCTCGAGGCCGTCGAAGGACGGGCGAAGCCTGATGAGCTGAACGTGGCGTATTTCCTGGAGTGGCCGACGGCCAACCAGGTGGCCCAGGCCGAGCAGACCTATGACGATGTGCTGGGTTTGACGGTGAACTGGATTCCGTTCGCATCGGGCGGCGATATGGCTCAGGCCATGGAGGCCGGCGACATCGACATCTCCTACTCCCAGGGGCTGACACCGTTCGCCAACTTCGTGACCGGCGGATCGGATCTTCTGTTGATCGGTGTGGCGGTGAGCTATGCCGACGCCGACAACTGCGTGGCCAACCCCGACTTGGGCATCACCGCGGACAATGCGGCGGAGACGCTGGCGGGCCAGAGCATTTACACGCCGCTGGGCAACGTGACGCACTTCAAGCTGTTGAAGATGCTCGAGTACCTGGGGGTGGACACCGCCTCGGTTGAGCTGATCCAGTCTGAGGGTGGCCCGGCTGCGGTGGCCGCGCTGGACTCGGGCGAGGTGGCCATGGCGTGCGCGTTCGGCGGCGCGGTGAACCAGATGATCGCCAACGGCGGCAACTTGGTGATGACCGGCTCCGAGCAGGAGGCCATTGGCATCCGCGTATTTGACATCATCTCCACCACCGGAGACTTTGCCGACACCTATCCCAGCTTGTTGACGGGCTTCTTGCAGGTGACCGAGGACGCGAACCGGGCGTACAACGACAACCGGGATCCGTTCATCGACACCATCGCAGGAGCGGCTGGAATGGAGCGGGCGCCGACCATTGCACTGTTGGACGCCTTCTCGTTCCCCGAGAAGGACGTGCAGTTGTCGGAGGCCTGGCTTGGTGGCACTGTGCAGCAGGTGATGAAGGACCAGATGGACTTCTTCGTCGCCCAGGGCGAAATCGCCTCGGCGCTGCCCAGCTACGACAGCTTTGTCGACATCAGCTTCCTCCAAGCCGTCAACTGAGCACTGGCAGCGGGGGCGGGTGTAATCCCCTCCAAGCCCGCCCCCGCTGGGAGCTCATTGCGGAACAGCTAAGTTCCTACTGGGTTGATTCTCTAAGCCAAAGGCGGACGCTATGGATTCGTTTGTTCAGGGACTGGCCGACGTATACGACGGCATCACCTATGTGATCGCCCGAGGTGCGTACTGGCTCTCGGTCGCACTTCTTGCTGCCGCCGCCTTGGCTGTGCTGGTGATGGTGGTTGATCTGGCCATTACACCGGCCCGCCGTTTCAAGGGCGCGGATCGGGCCGCCCAGCCCCGTGACGGCATCATCCTTATCGGCCAGATCATGGCCGGTGTGGCCATCATCGGAGGCGTGGTGCTGTCGTTTCGCGACACCGCGTCGCCGTGGCAGCCGGTGGTCTCGCTGGTGGGCGGGGCGGCGCTGCTGGCCATGCTGATGCTGTATCGGCGCGCCGACGAGGAGAGGCAGGCCGCCACGGCTTGGTACGTGTGGCTTGCCTTGGCGGCCAGCGCCACCATCGCGGTGATTTTGGCCTTCCTGCAGCGCGAGGACTCGTCGATTCCCTATATGGGGCTGCTGGTGGCAGCGCTGGTAATCGCCCGGGCATGGTTGACGCTGGCGCGGCCCGAGGTGCACTTCGATCCGTCCAAAGTGGAGGTCGCCCGGGAGTCCAAAACGGAGAGCCCCCTCGTTGTGGAGGAGCTCGGCATGGTGTACGAGCTGCCCGACGGAGGCGGAGTGGAGGCGCTCAAGGACGTCACGTTCACCCTTGAACCGGGCCGGCTGCTCACCCTGCTGGGGCCGTCGGGGTGCGGCAAGACCACGCTTTTGAACATCATCGCCGGCTTCCTGGCCCCCACCTCCGGCGACGTGAGGCTGGGTAGTGAACCGATCACCGGACCGGGCCAAGACCGGGGCATGGTGTTCCAGCGGGGGGCGCTGTTCGAGTGGCTGAGCGTGAACGACAACGTGGGCTTCGGTGCTCGCATGAACGGGCGCTCCCGACCCGCTTCCCGCGAGGCAGTTCAGGACTTGCTGAACATCGTTGGGCTCCAGGACTTTGGCGACAAGGCCGTGTACGAGCTCTCCGGCGGCATGCAGCAGAGGGTGGCCTTGGCCCGATGTCTGGCCAACGATCCGAAGATCATCTTGATGGATGAGCCCCTGGGCGCCCTTGACGCGCTGACCCGGGAGAAGATGCAGAGCCTGGTGCTCAACCTGTGGAACGAGACCGGCAAGACCATCGTGCTGGTCACCCACAGCGTGGAGGAGGCGCTGTACTTGGGCGACCAGCTCTTTGTGATGGCGCCGCGGCCGGGCCGCATCGAGCGGACCTACGAGCTTCCCTTCGCCCAGGAGGCGCTGACCGCGGATGCCCGGGAGCTGAAGACGTCTCAGGAGTTCATCGACACCCGAGAGGAGATCCTCACGATGATCTGGGAGATGGAAGAACAGATCATGGGCACGGGAGGAGGTGCCTGATGGTAGAGGGACCGGGCGGGCACGCCGTGAAAGAGAACATCGAACAACAGAACCGCACCGCGAACTGGCCCTTCAACTGGCTGTTCCGGGGCAAGACCGGCCAGAGCACTCGCAAGACGGTGACCTTTGGCGACGCGGCCGAGGTCAGCGGTGCGCTGCGGTGGACCATTTTCAGCCTGATCGTAATCTTGGCGCTGTGGTTCATATCCACCCGGGTGTGGGGACTGCCCCAGGCCTGGTACGACTACGCCGACGACGTGCGGGCCGGACTCTCCGAAGACGAGAGCTACGGCCAGCGCGACCTGCTGCGAGACTGCGACCGGGCCGCCGACGACCCGGGGGACTTCCCCGGGCTGCCCTCGTGCTCTTATACGCAGTGGCTCAGCGAGTCGACCCTTCCCAGTCCGGGCCAGGTGTGGGACGCCACCTGGGACTTCGCCCGCAACGGCTATAGCGGGTTCACCCTGTGGCAGCACCTGTGGCTGAGCTTCAGCCGCTTGGCCAAGGGCTTGTTCTGGGGGGTGGCCATCGGGGTGCCCATCGGCCTGGCCATGGGCCTCTCCAGCCGCTGGCGGGGCATCTTCGACCCCATCGTGGAGCTGTTGCGGCCCATCCCGCCGCTGGCGCTGATCCCCCTGTTCATCGTCTGGTTCGGCATCGGCGAGGAGGGCAAGGTGAACCTGCTCCTGTTCGCGGCCATCTGGATCATGATCATCGCCGCCCGATCCGGAGTGTTGGCGGTGAACACCACCAAGGTGCACGCCGCCTATTCGCTCGGCGCGTCCAAGGCCCAAGTGCTGCGCCATGTGATCCTGCCCAACGCGCTGCCGGAGATCTTCACCGGACTGCGAGTTGCCATTGGAGTGTGCTGGGGCACGCTGGTGGCCGCCGAACTGCTTGGGGCCAGCTCCGGCCTCGGATTCACCATCTTCAAGGCCCGCCAGTTCTTCCTGCTCGATCTGATGTTGTCGGCGGTGATCCTCATCAGCATCCTCGGGGTGACCATGGACGTGGCCATGCGCATGGCTGAGAAGCGGCTCATCCCCTGGCGGGGCAAGGGTTGACCAAACTCGAGCCAGCCGCGGGCCACGTCCCCATCACCGAGTCGTGGCGCCAGCGGGCGCGCGCCTCGAAGCGGCGGGTGGTTTTGGCCGACGGAGGCGACGAGCGGGCGCGGACCGCCGCCCGGTATCTGGAACGCGAGGGTCTGGCCGATCCCGTGATCCTCGACGACCCGACCAGCTTTTGCTCGCCAGCGGTGCAAGAGCAGATTGCGGTCTCGCCGAAAGGCGAGAAGATCGATTTGGGCGACCCACTCCATGTCGCCGCCCTCATGGTGGCGGCCGGCGAGGCCGATGCCTGCGTGGGCGGAGCGAGCCGGCCGACGCCGGATGTGGTGAGAGCCGCCCTGAGCTGCATCGGCCTGGCAACGGGCGTCGACACCATCAGCAGCTGCTTCCTCTTGGTGCTGCCCGACGGGACTCCGATCACCTACGGCGATTGCGGCGTGGTCCCCGATCCCAGCCCCGACCAGCTCGCCTCCATAGCCATCTCGACGGCCACCACCCATGAGCAGCTGGCGGGGGAGAGGGCCCGGGTGGCCATGCTGTCGTACTCCACCAAGGGGAGTGCAGACGGCTCGCGGGTGGAGCGGGTTCGCTCGGCCACTGAGATCGTGCGCCGGCGGATGCCGTCGCTGGCCGTCGACGGAGAGATGCAGTTTGATGCGGCCTGGGATCAGCAGGTGGCGGCGGCCAAGGCACCCGACTCGGAGGTGGCCGGTCGGGCCAACGTGTTTGTGTTTCCCGATCTCGACTCGGGAAATATCGCCTACAAGATCACCGAGCGCCTCGCTGGAGCTCGGGCCTATGGACCGCTGCTTCAGGGAACTGCTCGGGTGATCCACGACCTGTCGCGGGGTTGCAGCGCCGACGACATCGCCACGGTGGCCGTGATAGCGGCTTGCCAGGCTGCGAAGGGTTGTCCCTGATGTCATTGAACTCTAACAAAATCGCTATAGCTGCTAACTTGCCTGCCATCCACCCCTGGGAATCGGGAGCGGGCAGGGAAGGACGGGGGATATGACTCAACGCAAGGGAGCAAAGTCTCCGGAGCGGCTACCGCTGGACAGCGCCAGGGTGATCGCCACCGCGGCGAGAATCGCCGACAGCGAAGGGCTCGATCGGCTGACCCTGACCCGGGTGGCCGATGAGCTTGGCGTGCGCCAGCCGGCTCTGTACCGCCACATCGGCGGATACGACGACCTTCTCCGCAGCCTCAGCCTGCGGGGACGGGAGATTCTGGCTCAGCGGCTGGCCGATGCTGCGGTGGGCCTCTCGGGAGACGACTCGGTGGCGGCAGTGGGCCACGCCTGGCGGCAGATGGTTCGGGATCATCCCGGCATCTACGCGGCCACCGATCGCTACCCGTGCGCCGGCGACGATGAGTTGGAAGCGGCGGTGGAGTGGGTGCTGGCCGTACTGGGCCAAACGCTGCGGGGCTACGACCTCACCGAGGAAGACCAGGTGCACGCGGCCCGCGCCCTGCGCAGCGCCTTTCACGGTTTCAGCCATCTCGAATCAGGCGACGGTCATCCCCTGCCCCACGATCCCGAGGACACCTTCGACCACCTCGTGCAGCTGCTGTGCGCCGGAATCCAGCGGCTCTCCCGCAAGCCCCAGATGAGCACAGGAGTTGTGGAGTGATTGGCATTCCCCAGATGAGCGCCAAGGGCGTCGGGTGACCCGACTCGGTTTCCTCCTCGACAGCGAGAGCTGCATCGGGTGCCATGCCTGCACGGTGGCGTGCAAGGCCGAGCACGACGTGCCCCTCGGCGTCAACCGAACCTGGGTGAAGTACATCGAGACCGGGACGTTTCCCGATGTCAACCGGCACTTCTCAGTGATGCGGTGCAACCACTGCGACGATGCGCCGTGCATCTCTATTTGTCCTACCAATGCCCTATTCCGGGCCGACAACGGGGTGGTGGACTTCGACGACGACAACTGCATCGGCTGCAAGGGGTGCATGAACGCCTGTCCCTACGACGCCATCTACATCAACCCGGTCACCAACACGGCCAACAAGTGCAATTTCTGCAACCACCGCATAGAGCAGAACCTTGAGCCGAGCTGCGTGGTGGTGTGTCCCACTCATGCCATAAAGGTGGCCGACCTCGACAACCCGGCCGACGCCACCACAGAGCTCATCGCCCAAAGCGACACCGCGGTGCGGGCGCCGGAGCAGAACACCCGGCCCAAGGTGCACTACCGGGGGGCAGACGCGGCTTCGCTCGACCCGTTGCGCACCGCCATTGCCGCCGACGGGATGATCTGGGCCGACACCACCGCCCAGCATCCGACTGCGCTGCCGGGCGGCGATGGGGTAGAGGCCCGCACCGCCTACACCACGGCCCACCAAATGACCTGGAAGGCCAAGGTGTCGAGCTATCTGGTGACCAAAGCGGTGGCCGCGGGCATGATGATGGTGGCCGCGCTGCTGGTTCTGCTCGGCCACGGCGGCGAACAGGCGGTGGTGGGGGTGGCGCCGGCGGTGACCGCCGGAGTGTTCTTGGCGCTCACCGGCGTGCTCTTGGTGGGCGACCTGCGCCAGCCCTCCCGGTTCTACTACCTGATCACCCGGGCCAATCGCCGGTCTTGGCTGGTGAAGGGCGCGTTTGTGCTTGGGGCGTTCGCCGCGGTAAGCGCCGCTTGGTTCATTGCCGGTGTGGTGGGCTCGGTGGGCGGGCTGCAAGGGCTGGCCGCGCCCGCTGCGCTGTTGGGATTGGCCACCGCGGGCTACACCGCCTTCTTGTTTGCCCAGTGCGAGGGCCGCGATCTATGGCAGTCGCCCTTGGTGCTGCCCACACTGTTGGCCCAAGCGGTTGTCGCCGGGGGCGCCGGCTACGCGGTGATGGAACTGGCCGCCGACGGTCCCGACCCTGTGGCCGTGCAGTGGGTGCTGTTGGCGGGGTTGCTGGCCACCGGGGTGCTGGTGGCCGCCGAGGTCTTGGGGCGGGGAACGCCCCATGTGGAGGCGGCGGTGGCGGTCATGACCCGGGGTCGATACGCCCGGCAATTCTGGCTCGGAGGGGTCGTGCTGGGACTGGCTGCGCCGGCAGTGCTGGTTGCGGTCAGCCTGGCCGCTGACGCAGGGTCTTGGCTGGCCGCAGTGGCCGGGATCAGCGCCGTGGTGGGCATGTGGTGCTATGAGGACAGCTTCGTGCGGGCGGGCCAGTCCGTCCCGCTGTCATAGGCGGATGGCGACTTATGGCTGAATTGCACCGCTACGCCCCGCACGAGACATGGCACGACGCCACTTCGCTCGACGCCAAGGCCTGGCCCCGCCGGGTGGAGCGCCACCACACGTTGGTTCCCACAACCTGCTTCAACTGCGAGGCAGCCTGCGGGCTGGTGTGCCATGTAGACCATGCCACCGGTCGCATCGACCGCGTGGAGGGCAACCCCCTGCATCCGGCCAGCCGGGGCCGCAATTGTGCCAAGGGTCCGGCCACGCTCAACCAAATCGACGACCACGAGCGCATCCTGTATCCGCTGCGGCGGGCCGGTGAGCGGGGCTCCGGGCAGTGGGAGCGGGTGAGCTGGGACGAGGCGCTGGCCGACATCGGCAGCCGCATTCGCACCGCCATCGCCGAAGGGCGCCACAACGAAGTCATGTACCACGTGGGCCGTCCCGGCGAGGACGGCTTCGCCGAGCGGGTACTCCAGTGCTGGGGCGTGGACGGCCACAACAGCCACACCAACGTGTGCAGCTCCAACGCCCGAGTCGGCTATCAGAGCTGGATGGGCCATGACCGCCCATCGGCAGATTTCGCCAACGCCGAGGTGATCTTCCTCATCTCGTCGCACCTGGAGTCGGGCCACTATTTCAACCCCCACGCCCAGCGGATCGTCGAAGCCCAAAGCCAGGGGGCCACCGTCATCTGCGTGGACCCCCGGCTGTCTAATACCGGCTCCAAGGCCGACCATTGGCTGCCCGCCTGGCCGGGCACCGAGCCTTTCTTGTTGCTGGCCATCGCCCGGCTGCTGTTGCTCAACGGCACCTGGGAGCGCGACTTCGTGCGGCGCTGGACCAACTGGGAGGTGTACCTGCGCCAGCGCCACCCGCACCGCCCGATGGCATTCGAGTCGGTGGGCCCCGCGCTGCTCGACGACTACGCGGCCTACACCCCTGAGGAGGCCGAGCGGGTGTGCGGGGTGCCCGCGGCCCAGATCATCGAGATCGCCGAGATCATCGGCGCCCATCCCACCAAGTTCGCCTCCCACAACTGGCGGGCCGCAGCCGCTGGCAACCTGGGCGGCTGGCAGACGGCCCGGTGCCTGTTCTTCCTCACCGTGCTCACCGGCTCGGTGGGCACGGTGGGGGGCACCACCGGCAACGGCTGGAACAAGTACAAGGCACCCCACCCGGCGGGCGCGCCGCCCTTCGAGCAGTGGAACGAGCTGAGCTGGCCTCGGGAATACCCGCTAGCCCACCACGAAATGTCGATCCTGCTGCCCCATTTCCTGGCCGAGGGCCGAGGCCGTCTCGAGGTGTACTTCAGCCGGGTGTACAACCCGGTGTGGACCAACCCCGACGGTTTCAGCTGGTTGGAGGCGCTCAAAGACCCGGACAAAGTGGCCTGCCACGTGGCGCTGACGCCCACGTGGTCGGAGACGGCGGTGTTCGCCGACTACGTGCTGCCCATGGGGGTGGGGGCCGAGCGCCATGACGTGGCCAGCTTCGAGACCCACGCCGGGCGGTGGATCGGTTTTCGCCAACCGGTGTTGCGCCGCTTCGCCGAGATTCGCGGCACCGAGGTGGGCAATGGGTCGCGCACCCACGAGTTCAACCCGGGCGAGGTGTGGGAGGAGAACGAGTTCTGGATCGACCTGTCGTGGCGCATCGACCCCGACGGCTCCATGGGCATCCGCCGCTGGTTTGAGAGCACTGAGCGACCCGGCACGCCGATGGGCGTGGACGAGTACTACGGGTCGATGTTCGCGGCGGTTCCCGGCTTGGCCGACGACGCCCAAGCGGCCGGTCAGACCCCGTTGGAGTACATGCGCGACCGGGGCGCCTATGCCCTCGACGGCGACATGTACCAGCCCTATGAGCGAGAGGTGGACCCTGTTGAGCTGGAGGGATGCCACCTCGATGACGCCGGCGTGTACCGCCGCTCGGGCACTCCCGGCACGTGGTCGGGCTCGGCGGCGGAACTGGCCGGCCTGGAACTAGCCGGCCTGGGGGACGGTTCTCCGGCGGTGCAGGTGGACGGCACTCCTAAAGAGGGCTTTCCCACGCCGTCGCGCAAGCTGGAGCTGTACTCGGAGACGCTGGCCGACTGGGGCTGGCCCGAGTACGCCACCCCCACCTGGATTCCCTCCCATGTGCACTGGGAGAACCTCGACCTTTCCGGCGATGAGCGCATACTGGTTCCTACGTTTCGCATCCCCACCTTGATCCACACCCGCTCGGCCAACAGCAAGTGGCTGTCGGAGCTCAGTCATCGCCACCCGCTGTGGATCCACCCCTCAGATGCCGAGGCTCTGGGAATCGAGGTGAATGGGCTGGTGAGGATCACTACTCGGATCGGCCACTTCGTGATCGGAGCCTGGCGCACCGAGGGCATCCGTCCCGGCGTGGTGGCCGCGTCGCATCACATGGGCCGCTGGCGCCTCGACCCGGACAACGGCGGGTCGTGGACGGGGGGCGACGCCGACATCTCCAACGACGGCACGCGGTGGCGGCTCACCCGTCGAGGCCGACCGGAGCGCCATGGCAGCGCCGACGATGACACCGAGCGAATCTGGTGGAGCGATACCGGCGTCCACCAGAACCTGACGTTCTGTGTGCAGCCCGATCCGGTTTCGGGCATGCAGTGCTGGCACCAGCGGGTGCGGGTGACGCCGGCTGAGCCCGGGGACTCACCGGGCGACGTGGTGGTGGACACCGCCGAAGCCCGCAAGGCCTACCAAGAGTGGCTGGCCATGACCCGTCCAGCTCCCGGCCCCGGAGGCCTGCGCCGGCCCTTGTGGTACTCCCGTCCGCTCAAGCCCAAGCCCTCGGCCTATGCGATCTGATCTGTTTGCCCGCGGAATCTCATTCAACGGAGAATTCTCCTACACGAAAGGAACGAGCCATGACCCGCATGACTCCTAGCGAAGCGTTCGTGGAGACCATGGTCGCCCACGGCGTCGACACCATCTTCGGCATCATGGGCAGTGCGTTCATGGATGCCATGGACATCTTCGAGCCGGCCGGAATCGAGCTGGTGCCGGTGGTCCACGAGCAGGGCGCCGCCCACATGGCCGACGGCTACAGCCGAGTCAGCGGCCGCCACGGGGTGGTGATCGGCCAGAACGGGCCGGGCATCTCCAACTGCGTAACCGCCATCGCTGCTGCCTTCTGGGCCCACAGCCCGGTGGTGATCGTCACCCCCGAAACGGGGACCATGGGCATCGGCCTGGGCGGATTCCAAGAGGCCAACCAGTTACCGATGTTCGAGGAGTTCACCAAGTACCAGGGCCACGTCAACAACGAGCACCGTATGGCCGAGCTGACCGGCCGATGCTTCGACCGAGCGCTGTCGGAGATGGGGCCCACGCAGCTCAACATCCCCCGCGACCGCTTCTACGGCGACATCGACGTGGAGATACCGCAACCGCAGGGCCTGGATCGGGGTCCCGGCGGCGAGCGCACCCTGAACGAGGCCGCCGAGCTGTTGGCCGGTGCCTCATTCCCAGTGATGGTCTCCGGCGGCGGGGTGGTGATGGGCGACGCCATGGCCGAGACGGTGGCGCTGGCCGAGCGGCTCGGCTGTCCGGTGGTCAACAGCTACCTGCACAACGACTCGTTCCCGGCGTCGCATCCCCAGTGGTGCGGACCCTTGGGCTATCAGGGCTCGAAGGCGGCCATGCGCTTGATCTCGAGGGCCGACGTGGTGCTGGCGCTGGGCACCCGGCTGGGACCGTTCGGGACCTTGCCCCAACACGACATGGACTACTGGCCTGCCGAGGCCAAGATCATCCAGGTAGACGCCGACAACAAGATGCTCGGGCTGGTCAAGCCCATCGACGTGGGCATCTGCGGCGACGCCGGCGCGGCCGCCACCGCGCTGCTTCAGCGCCTGGAGGGCCGGGAGCTGGCGTGTGATGCCACTCGGGTCCAGCGGGCGGCCGAGATCGCCGACGACAAGGCCGACTGGGAGGCCGAGCTGGACGACTGGATCCACGAGACCGACGACTTCAGCGTGGACATGATCAAGCAGGCCGCCGAGGAGCACTACAACTGGATGCACCCCCGGCAAGTGCTGCGCGAGCTGGAGAATGCCATGCCAGAGCGGGTGATGGTGTCCACCGACATCGGCAACATCAACTCGGTGGCCAACAGCTACCTGCGCTTCGAGGAGCCCCGGTCGTTCTTCGCCGCCATGAGCTGGGGCAACTGCGGTTATGCGCTGCCCACCATCATCGGGGCCAAGAAGGCTGCGCCGGATCGCCCGGCGGTGGCCTACGCCGGTGACGGGGCATGGGCCATGAGCATGGTGGAGACCATGACCGCAGTACGCCACAACATCCCGATTACGGCGGTGGTGTTCCACAACCGCCAGTGGGGAGCGGAGAAGAAGAACCAGGTGGACTTCTACGGCCGCCGCTTTGTGGCCGGCGAGCTCGACGGCGGCGAGGACTGGTCGGAGGTGGCCCGGGCCATGGGTGCCGACGGCGTGCGGGTGAACGAGCTCGAAGAGGTGGGCCCGGCGCTGACCAAGGCCATCGACGCCCAGATGAACGGCGGCCGGACCACCGTCATCGAGGCCATGTGCACCATGGAGCTGGGCGACCCCTTCCGTAAAGACGCCCTCAAGACCCCCACCCGCCACTTGGACAAGTACGAGGACTTCGTCTAAAAGCCAGGGTAGAAGGCCCAGCATTGATGGGGTAGGGTGGACTCGGCCCGATCCCGGTCCGGTGCCGAGTACAAGGTTGAAGGACCGGACCGGGTGGGCCGAGCCACCCTTCCGGTAAGGCTATTGAGCTGAACTTACTTTCAGTTCTTTTTATGTCTTTTCAAGCAAAGACACTCATCGAGGTGGCGGCTGGGTCGCGGTTGCGGCTGAAGAATCCGACCTCAATGGGCAAGCCGGTGTAGCGGCCCTCGAATACCAGCGGATCGCGGTCGTGGTCGAGGCCGTCTTCGACCGCGGTGATCAACTCGGCCATCACACAGCCGGCGACTCCGGTGTTCTTGAACTGATTGCCGCTGGTGCCGATGGCCACGTAGAACCCGTCGAGGTCGGTGCGGTCATAGACGGGAACCCAGTCGTCGCTCACGTCGTATAGGTCGGCGACACCCTTTTTCTGGTGGGGGACGCCTAGCTCGGGCATGCGGCGGGAGGCCCGGAGCACCTGGGCCTCCCATTGGCTCTGGCTGACCTGCTGGTCATAGTGATCGGGATCGGCCCAATCGGGCTCATCGCAGTCTGGATCGGTGCTTCCAATGAGGATGTTGTTGCCCACTTCGGGCCGAAAGTAGATCCCGGTGTCCTGATCGGCGGTCACATGGCCCTCCGACTCATAGTCGAACCCTGCCGGCGAGGGCACGATGTGGACTTCGTGGCGCATGGCCCGGGTCTTGATGTTCATGGAGTCGTAGACGCCGGCCATCTTGTTGATCACGCTGGAGTGGGGCCCGCCGACGTTGACGACCACCGGCGCATGGATGGCGGTGCCATCGCCCAACTCGACCCCGGCGACCCGGCCGCCCGAGCGCAGGATACCGGTGACCTGCGAGTTGAACCGGAAGCGGGCGCCGGCGGCCTCGGCTGCTTTCTGGAGGTTGTGGGCACAGAGCTGCGGATCGTTCACATAGCCGGCTGAGGGCGAGTAGATGGCCCCGATGAGCTTTCCGGCCGGTTCGTCCCAGAATGCCTCGTCGGACGGCTGTTTGGGCGGACCGAAGCAGCCGTGATCGAAGATCGGCAGACGTCGGGCGAGGTCTTCGAGGGTCCAGTCCTCAAAGGGGATGCCCAGTTCCTGCCACAGGGCCCGCACCCGCTGGGGCTGGTCGCTGTCTTCGGTCAGCAGCATCAGCTTTCCGCACTGACGGAACTCGATCAGCCCATTCTCGTCATCGACGCCGATGTACTCGGGCCAGTTGAGCCAGTAGTGCAGGCCCTCCCACGCCAGGATGATCCCCGGCTTCGTCGAGTAGCTGAATCGCACGATCGCACTTGAGTTGAGCGTCGACCCCGATCCCGCCGCCGCGTTCTTGTCCACGCACACCACCCGCCACCCCCGCCGCGCCAACTCCAGGGTGGTAGCCGCCCCAATCACCCCCGCGCCGATCACCACTGCATCAAAGCGGCCACCCCCGCGCCGCGAAGCAGGAGCCCGTCCCTCATTGACCAAGTCTTGACTCCATTTTGCAGCTTCCAGGCTAACCATAAGGCTGGACAAGCCGTTCCCTAAAGACGCTTTGAGCCGTAAGGTGCGCAACCGGGAGTTTGGAAGCCGGTTGGGTGTCGATGATGCAGTTTCTCTCTGACCATGGCAGCGAGGCGGTCGAGTACCGGCCCCGGCATGGTTGGGTCGAACGGGAGGTAGACCGCGTGTTCGAACAGCGAGCGCGCCCCTAGCGGTGGCGGTCCATCTTTGGGATCATCGTGTTCGACGACTGCGAAGGAGCGTCCTGTCGTGGCGTGAAAGCCGCCCGTAGCGAGATGATCGACCAGCGCTTGAGGGTCAGGGGCAAGCACGGGAATCAGCCAATGCGAGTGCTGCTCAGCTTGTGAAGTGGGTACGGAGACGTCACCGAGCCCGGATACCAACCGGCGTGCGGGTTCGATCCGTCGGCGGATAGGAGCATCGCCGTCATCGAGGCGATCCCCGAGGGTCTGCACGAGAGATGGCGATGGTCTGCGGCGGATCTTGTTCAAGAGGTCCGGACCTGGAAACCCGCGCGTCAACCGCTGAATCACCGCATCATGGCCTGGGCCAACTGTGTCGAGGGCCCGCACCATGGGCGCGAATGCGAGCGGCGATGCAAGCACGTTGAGAAGACCGAACTTGGCCAGCCGTTGGAGCTGGTCGGCCCGGCTTTGCATTGGCATTGCAGCCGCCAAGCGTTGCATCTCACGCCGCACATCTCCATCACATACCCGAGCGAGCCCTCCGCCAACTGCTGTGGCCGTCTTGATCGGACCGAAGCTGAATAGCGCCACGTCGCTCTCGGAGTGTCCCCGCCATTGCGGGCCGAAATATGCCTCGGCGCAGTCTTCGACGAACAGAAGTCCGTTGGCGTGGGCTACTTGCCGGGCGGCGTCGGTTCGAGCTCGCGCTCCGAACAAGTGCGTATAGATCACCGCTCGAGTGCGGCCGTTGATCAAGTCGGCGAGTGCGTCAGCATCCGGTTCCCCTGTGACCGGGTCGATGTCAAGCGCCACGACATGGAGCCCATTGGCGCGGGCAATGAAGGGCATGTCTGAAACGGTGAATGCCGAGAACACAATGCGATCACCCGGCTGCCAATGTTGAGCCCGCAACCAAAGGTCGAACAGCGAGCGCACGGACAGTCCCACCACACCTGTGCCCTCAGGATCCCATCTCTGCTCAAGCGACGACGCTCCACCTGCTGGGGCGGCTCGGGCACAGGCCGAAACGGCCCGCAGCCACGCCAGCCCTGACATGTCGAGTCGCTTATTGGCCCAGCCGCGCACACCAGATTCTTACTCGCTCAAGGAGAAGGAACGTGAGCGGCCATCGAATCCCCCAGCTACCGCACCAATGCCAGACTCCTAAACCGGGGGAACCTCACCGTCTGCTCCTTGCTACCGTTTATTTCGCGCCTGTTTTCGCGCCAGCCCGCCCACGTAGCTCAGTTAGGACAGAGCAGGGACCTCCTAAGTCCAAGGTCGCAGGTTCGAATCCTGCCGTGGGCGCTGAATGACGACTTATTCCATTACTGAGTTGTGGCGGTATCCCGTCAAGTCGATGGGCGGGGAGCGGGTCGAGAGCCTTGAGCTTCGCACCAGTGCTGTGGTCGGAGATCGGCAGTGGGCGGTGCGCAACACCGAGACCGGCAAAATCGCCAGCGCCAAACGGCCGCGACCCTATGGTCAGCTCCTTTCGTGGAGCGCCAGGACTCAGGCCGATGGCAGGCTGGTTGTCGTCAGCCCCGACGGCGGGGAATACGCCGTGGGCAGCGGTGAGCTTGATGCCGCGTTGACCGAGGCCCTGGGAGAGCCGGTTCAAGTCGTCGAAGTTGAAAAAGGCCGCGATGAGACTTACGGCAGCGAGTGGCCGGAGATCCCCGGCACCGTCCTCTCCGATGTGGAGGTAGACCTGCCCATCGCCGCGATCACTGAGAAGACCTCGTTTGTCGACGCCTCGGCCGTTCATATCATCGTCAACCAGTCGATGAAGCACCTCGCCTCGCTATTGGGCGGTGTCAAGCTCGGCGTCGAGCGATTCCGCCCCAACATCGTGCTCGACGCCCACGACGACGTCGGTTCCGGGGAGTTCGCTGATCTGGCTTGGAAGGACATCGGCTTTAGGATCGGTGACGCCGAGCTCCGGATTGGCGACGCCACCCCTCGCTGCGTGATGACCACATTGGCCCAGCCGGGCTACGAGCAGGCCAAGGGCGTGCTGCAAGTGCTCGCCGCCACCGCCCGCAAGGAATTCGACTACGGGGCCTTCGCCTGCTTTGGCACCAACGCCGAGATCACCGCGGCGGGCACCGTCAGCGTCGGAGACACACTCACCATCCCAGACTGAGTGATTTGTCGGCGAGGTTGATGGCGGCGACGCAGCGAGTAAGCACGCCAGTGAAGACCTCGCGCTCGGCCGCAGTGGCGTCGGGATGGCGTTGGGCGAAATCGGCGAGTCCGTGCAGCAGCAGCACCGCCGTAAGCTCCAACCGGTGTCCGAGGTCGGGCATCGTCGTATCTTCCATCAGATCAACCAGGGCTTGAGCCACGCGCCGAATGCCGGGTCTCGGCTCGTTGGCGGCCTCCCCGCCGTCGGCGCTCGCGAGCAATTCCCGCATCAGGTCGGAGTCGCTGGGAAGCCTGGCTGTGCCCACCAGCTGAGCCCGAATCCTGAGGTAGTGGCGCCCCGACTCGTTGTCGAGCAAGGAGGCGAGGGGCCGAACGAAAATCTCGATGAGCTCGTCAAGCGCCGGCCGCTCGCCGAGTTCATCGAGCATCTCGGCTCGTCGAGCATCGAGGCGGGCCTGATGCGGGTTAAGAATCGCCTCAAGGAGTCCGGCTTTGTTGCCGAAGTGGTATTGCACGGCCGAGCTGTTGCGCTGGCCGGCGGCCTTCACCACGTCGCGCACCGTTACTGCGTCGACGCCTCGCTCGGCGAAAAGGCGCTCGGCGACGGCAATGAGCGCCTCGCGTGCAGGCTCGGGCGAACGGGGCATCAGCCGAGAGGATAACTAGCAGTCATCGCCCACAGCTGGGCAAAGCGGCTCATGCCCGCGGTCCTACGAGTCGAGTCCGCTGTAGAACTGGAGCGCCCACTCTCGCCCGACGCGGATGTTTCGCTCCACGGCGGTCACCAGCGGCTTCGGTTCGTAGCGCTTGTTCTCCCAGATGACGATGTCCTGGCTGATGCCGTCGAGGAAATTGGCCGCAAGACCCTTCAGAGCCGCTTCTCCCAATGAGTTCGGCATGGTGAACCACCACCTCATCCTCACATTCTCCTCGTCGGTCGGCAGGAGCGATTGGCCGATTCGTATCGAGTCGCCAACCGAGATGAGGGTGCAGCCGAGGCCGAAGTTCTCGATCGTGAAGTTGCCGTTGGAGTTGTGTCGGTAAGTCCCGTTGACCACCATGTCGGTGCTGGGCAGCGGGGTCGCGCCGTGCACATATTTGAAGTGCTGAACGTCGAATTCGCCCTCGGCGAACTCTTGGGCGATGGTGGCCACTTCGACTTCGTATGTCTCGTAGGGCTGCCAGTCCGGGTCCTCGAACTCCGGAATGTGGGGCACGTCATAAAACGGCTCGCCGCCCTCGAGATGATGCCACGCCCAGATCATGTGGCTGCTCTCGATGATCGGATAGGTGCGAATCTTGGCCTTGGCCGGGATCGCCTTGCCTTCGGCGTAGGGGATGTCGATGCAGCGGCCGTCGCCGTCGAAGTGCCAACCATGGAACGGGCACCGCATACCGTCGCCTTCGACCTTGCCGCCCACACCGATGTGGGCACCCAGGTGGGGGCAGTAGGCGTCCATGAGCCGGGCCTCGCCGCTCTTGGCGCGGAAGAGGACGAGGTCTTTACCGAAGGCGTAGAGGTTCTTGTGCTCACCCGGCGCGAGCTCGCGGGACTCATCGACCACGAACCAACCGTTGGGGATCGGAAACGGATAGCGCTTCTCGCCGACGCCTTCACGGCGGATCTGAACCCGTCGGCTCAGGTCGTGCACCGATGCCGGGTCCGACCGCATCGGCCCGACCTCGAACACCGCATCTTCCATGCCAGGCCGGGCCCCGTTCCCGGGGTCGTTTGTGGTTGTGCTCATCGGTCGACCTCCTGGAGGCCTGGCATTGGGTTCCGCCGGACCTGTCCCTTGTCTCGACTGTTGCTAATGTAGCAAGATTACTAAAGAGTTGGCTATAGCGGACGGAGCTGATGAGCATCACCGATGACCAGCTGACGCAGCCCTTGCCGGAATTGGACGAGATCCGGCATCGGTACCGCGAGGAGCGCGACAAGCGCCTGAGAGCCGACGGCCCCGACCAGTACATCCAGGTAAACGGGTCGTTCGCCCGCTATACCGACGACCCCTGGGCCGACCCCGACTTCACCCGCCAGCCGCTTCACGACGAGGTCGAGGTCCTTGTCGTCGGCGGAGGCTTCGGCGGCCTTCTGGCCGGAGCACGGCTGCGCCAGCAGGGCGTCGACAGCATCCGAATCGTCGACCCGGCGGCCGACTTCGGAGGAACCTGGTATTGGAACCGATACCCGGGCATATCCTGCGATGTCGAGTCGTACGTCTATCTGCCCTTGCTGGAGGAGGTGGGCTACGTACCGAAGCACAAGTACTCGTACGGCCAGGAAATCCTCGAGCACAGCCAGGCGATCGCCCGCCAATTCGACCTCTACCGGGACACTTGCTTCCAAACCCGGGTAACCGAGCTCCGGTGGGACAACGACGCCTCGCGCTGGATCGTCGAGACCGACCGCGGCGATCGGATGAAGGCCCAGTACGTGTGTCTGGCCCTCGGGCAGTTGAGCCGGCCCAAGCTGCCGGGGATTCCCGGCATCGAGGAATTCGAAGGCCATTCGTTTCACACCAGCCGCTGGGACTACCACTACACGGGAGGCGACCAAGAGGGGAATCTCACCGGTCTCGTCGGGAAGCGGGTCGGCGTGATCGGCACCGGCGCCAGTGGCGTGCAGATCGTTCCCCACATCGCCGAATGGGCAGAGCATCTCTACGTGTTCCAGCGGACTCCGTCGTCGATCGATGTCAAGAACAACCCGGATACCGACCCCGAGTGGGCCCGGAAGCTGACGCCGGGCTGGCACCAGCACCGCCGCGACAACTTCAACGCGCTGGTGTCAGGCGTCCCCCAAGAGGAGGATCTTGTCGACGACGGCTGGACCGACCTGATCGGCAACCTCATGAAGCTCTTGCGGGCGGGGCAGGGCGGGGAGATGTCGCCCGAAGACATCAAGCGCGTCATCGAGCTGGCCGACCTCCAGAAGATGGAGCAGATCAGGGCGCGGGTGGACGAGCTTGTACACGACCCCGAGACCGCCGAGCTCCTCAAGCCCTACTACCGGCAATTCTGCAAGCGGCCTTGCATCCACAACGACTACCTCCCTGCGTTCAATCGCCCGAATGTGACCCTCGTCGACACTGAGGGCAAGGGCGTTGAACGCATAACGGCGACAAGTGCCGTAGTGGCCGGGCAACACTACGAGGTGGATTGCCTGATCTACGCCAGCGGCTTCGAGGTCGGGACCCCGCTTTCGCAGCGAGGGGGATTCGAGATAATCGGCGGTGATGGCGAGACGCTCATGGAAAGGTGGGCCGACGGCCTCCGCACCCTGCACGGGATGCACATGCACGGCTTCCCCAACCTCTTCCTCATGTCCATCGGCCAGTCGGGCAACACCATCAACTACACCCACATGCTGGACGAGCAGGCGATCCACCTCGCCTACATCGTGGCTCGGGCCCGCGAGATGGGGGCGGAGACGGTGGAGGTCTCGGCCGAAGCCGAGGACGCCTGGGTGGCCGTTTGTCTTGAGAAGGCGCAAAACCGCGGTCCCATGAACGAAGACTGCACCCCCGGGTACTACAACAACGAGGGCCAAGCCCGGAACCATCCCCAGAACGGCGCCTACGGCCTGGGCCCGGGAGTAATCGAGTTTCTCCAGCTCCTGGGCGACTGGCGCGCCGCCGGCGATCTGGCCGGCCTGGAGATCGGCCTACAACCAACCCGAAGAGAGCAATGACGACCCACCAGGCAAGCATCCAGGCGGTGGCCGACCGGTTCTTCGCCGTCTACGCCGCCGCTGACGAAGACGGCATTCGAGAAGTCCTCGCCCCCGACTTCGAGGGATGGACGAGCACCTTCGGCGGCTACGACCTCACCGTCGACTCGCTCGTCAACGGCGCCAAGTGGGAGGCCGAAAACGTCAACATGGAGCTCGACGAAGTGCGCTTCCATGTCACCGACAGCGGTTTCGTGCGCCAATACGTGATCCGCCTGACCAACGCCGAGGGCGTCCCTATGGAATTCCCGGGATGCATAGTGGCACTGGTGGCCGACGGGAGGATCACCCGATTCGACGAATACGTGATCGCGCCGAACGCGGGACAGAAGTGACCCGCCTGGACATAACGTGAACCTCGGAGAGGAGCCCACCTCATGACCGACTCAGCAAACACCCCCGAACCCGCGGCTGAACAGAGCCTCTTGCGCCGCCTGCGCTGGTACCTCGCCATAGCCGTGGTGGCCGCCGTGGTGGTCATCGTGTTGATCGTGTCTGGCGGCGGCTCCGATGACGACGATGGTGACGCCGCCACGGGCGACACCACGCCCCCGGCGGCCGAAGAGCCCGCTGACGAACCGATGGACGACGACGCCACGGGCGACGACGCCACGGGTGACACCGCCTCCCCGGCGGCTGAAGAGCCCGCTGACGAACCGATGGACGATGCCGCCGAGGCCGCCGAGCCCGCGGACGAGGCCCCCGAGGCCACCGACGGCGATACCGCCGCAGCTGAGCCGGCCGAGCCGGCCGAACCCGCCGAGCCCGAGTTTCCAGGCGTCGGAACCGAAGCAGCGCTGGCCAACCCCCACTGCGATCCGGAGACCGGGAATATCCGGGTTCCCCTCGTGGACGCGCCGCCGTGCGTTGTCGAGTGGCCTGAGGGCGCCGACAACGGCGGAAATACGGCTCCGGGCGTCACCGCCACCGAGATCGTCATGGTACTGAGAGTGGATGCTGGCCAGACTGAGTTGCTTAGCGACGTCGGCAGTATCCCCCGAGGCTGGCTGGACGGCGCTGACATCTTCAACCAGAACTTCGAACTCTGGGGCCGCCAGGTCCGACTCGAGTTCATCGATGCGAGCGGATCAACCGAGGTCGCCCAGAGGGCCGATGCCACTCGGGCTGTGAACGATTTCCAGCCGTTTCTCGCCTTCGACGCCACCACCTCCGGCGAGGGGAAGGCGATTTTCGAGGCCGAGATGGCGGCCCGAGGGGTGATCGTCTGGAGTACGGGTGTCTCCTGGCAGGAAACTCAGGACCAGCCCGGCTTCCGCTGGTCGGCTCTGGCCGACGACCGAGTGACGATGCTCCACGTGGCTGAGTACATCGGCAAGCGGGTCGCCGATTACCCGGTTCAGTGGGCCGGCGACGACGACATGATCGGCGAGCCCCGGCGGATCGGGATGATCTACACCGATCGGTGGAGCAGGGACTTCATGGAAGAGCAGGCCGCACAAAATGGCTTCGAGCTCGTGGAGGCGGTGAGCTACGACGAGAACGCCGAGAACACGCAGCGACAGGAACGAGCCCGGGTGATCGCCGCCCGGATGAAGGACGCCGACGTCACCACGGTGATCGCCGGAACCGACAACTTGTTCACCAGGACGATCACCGAAGCTGCAACCGAACAGCAGTGGTTCCCGGAGTGGATCATCACCGGCCACAGCGGCCAGGACACGGCCTTCTTCGCCCGCATCTACGACCAACAGCAGTGGGCCCACGCCTTCGGGCCGGGTCCGCTCGGGGTGTTCGTCGCCGACCAGCCCAACGCGCTCGCGGCGTTTTTCGAGTGGCACCACGGCAGAGAGCCAGTCTCGCTGTCCGAGAGATTCTCCCTTTCGTCCCTGAAGACGCCCTTTGCGTGTATCCATATGGCCGGACCCGATCTCACCCCCGAGAGCTTCACCCAGGGCTGTTTCGCGCTGCCCCCGTCGTACGGGTCGTACTGCGACTGCATAACCACCCCAGGCGCAGCCTTTGGCGAAGGCCGGCTTCCCTGGACCGATTACACCGGCTTCGACGACATGGCCGAGAAGTGGTGGGACCCCGAGTTCGAGCGCACGACGGCGACTGGGCGCGTTGTGGTCGGGGAATACATGAAGGTCGACAACGGGCGCCGCTACGCGGTCGGCGAGTGGACCGCCGAGGAGCCGAGGGTGTTCGATCCGGATGCGGCCATCGGCTTCCTTGAGGAATTCCCCCCCAACGACACCCCGCCGAGTTACGAGCGCTAGGCCCGCTGACTGCGGAGCTCACGCTTTTTTGGTGACCTCCGTGCCGTGGTCGTCGTCGACCGCGGCCCACAGGCGGTCATAGGCGCTGCCGGTGCCGACAAGCTCGTCGGAGGGCCCGATCTCGACCACCCGACCGGCTTCGAGCACAATCGCCAGGTCGGAGTGCTGGGCCACGTTTTGGCGGTGGGTGACGGTGAGGGTGGTAACCCCGAGGGCTCTGATCGCCTCGAGGACCCGATCCTCCATGGGGCCGTCGAGGCTGGACGTGGCCTCGTCGAGTACGAGGATGTCGGGACGGGCGAGCCACACCCGCGCCAGCGCCACGAGTTGGCGCTGGGCGGCGGTGAGGTTGCGGGCCTCCTCGTCGACGGGGTGCTCGTAGCCGCCTTCGAGGGCGGTGAGCACGTCGTGGGCGCCGATGGCCCGCACCGCCCTGTCGATCTCATCGAGCGTGGCATCGGGTCGCGAGTAGGCGATGTTGGAGCCGATGGTGCCCTTGAACAAGAACGCGTCTTGGGGGACGATTCCGAGCCGCTGCCGGTAAGAGCGTGATTGGTAGTCGGCAATGTCGACGCCGCCGGCGAGGACCCGGCCCGCGGTCGGGTCGTAGATCCGGGCGAGCAGCTTGGTGATAGACGACTTGCCGGCGCCGGTGAACCCCACCAGGCAGGTCACTTCGCCCGCGGGGAGGGTGAACGAGATGTCGTCGAGAACGGGCAGGGTGGTATGCGGGTAGGTAAAGGCGACCGACTCGAAGGTCACGTCGCCATCGAGAGACCCCGCCTCGGTCGCCCCGGGCCGTTCGGCGGGCAGGATCGGCGTGTCGAATGGCTGGGCGAGGCGGTGCCAGGAGACTCGGGCCTCGAGCATCTCGGTGTAGATCGAGCTCATGTATGCCAGGGGTTGAAGGGCCTGCTGGGCCACGAGTCGGGCCGACAAGGCGGTGCCCACCGCAATCGCGCCAGCGAGCACTTCATGGCCTGCGACCCAGAGGATGAGCGCCCCGCCGACGTGGGTGATCAGCGCCATGAGCTCCGAGTACATGTTGGCGATCGAGGTCGCCCACCGCCGGCTCTGGCGCAGCTCCCAGGCATCCTCGACAAACCGGCGATTGGCTTTGTCGGTTGCCCCGCAGCCCCGCAGCTCGCTGCGCCCCGCAAAGTGCTCCTCGAACGTGGCCACGGTGC
The DNA here is from genome assembly GCA_965208545.1 of Candidatus Poriferisocius sp. Taxonomy (GTDB): domain Bacteria; phylum Actinomycetota; class Acidimicrobiia; order Acidimicrobiales; family Bin134; genus Poriferisocius. Next base: position 922,207 of record OZ242341.1, read on the forward strand.
GGCCGAGATCGTCGCGCGCCCGGTTGAAGGCCCGCATGCCCAGGTAGAGCTGGGCCACGGTAAAGGCGAGGATCACCGCGACCAGGCCGATGATCGTGGGAGTCAGCTGCGGCACGAGCACGATCACCACCACAACCCCCACGGCAAAGCGACCCAGGCTCGAGATGAATCGGAACAGCCTCTCGCCCACGAATCCGAGGATTGTGTCGAGGTCGTTGACCACCCGGGTGGCCACCTCGCCCGGAAGCTCGCGGTCGTAGAAGTCGATGCCGAGCTTCGTGAGCCGTTCGAAGACGCGACGCCGCAGCAGATAGCCGATCGACTGGGCGATCTTCATCGACAGGACCCTCACGAAGTAGCCGCTGGCGGCGAAGACGATCCCAACGGCGACCACCGCCAGCCCGATCCCGTAGATGATGCGCGTCTCGCCGTCCTCGGCCGACTCGGTGGCCTCGGCGAAGAGAATCTCGGGACCCAGACCGGCCAGGGAGTTGACCACCAGCAAAATGAGCACGGCGATCAGCGCAAACAGGGTGATTCCCACCAACTGCCGCACCCGGGGCATGGCGTCGACCCGGCATTCGGCGTCAGAGACAATAGGCGCCTCCTCGCTCACCTCAAGCGAGTGCACGACGTCCATCAGCTTGGACGCAGCTTCGTCGGCACCCGGTTGCTCGGGGGCCGCGGCGGGGGCCGTCGTGGGGGTGGGTGGGGCCGGCGCTTCGGGTTGGTCGAGCTCGACCACTGTGTCGGCCATCGAGGCGGGACCGGGGCGCCGGGTGATGGCGACGATCGCGGCTTCGGGCAGGAACTCGGCAACCCGCCGGATGATCTCCATCTCGTGGGATGGGTTGACGGCGGAGAGGGCGTCGTCAAGCACGATCACTCGGGGCCGGGCCACCAAGGCTCGGGCTAGGGCCAGCCGCTGGCGCTGCCCGCCCGACAGGGTGAGACCCCGATCGCCCACGTAGGTGCTCAGCCCGTCGGGCATTCCGGCGACGATGTCGTCGGCACCCGCCGCGTACAGGGCGGCGTTGATCTCGTCGTCGGAGACGCTCCACGCCGCCCCGAGGTCGAGGTTCTGGCGAATCGACCCCGAGAACAGCACCGGATCCTCGGCCACAATGCGCACCATCGTGCGGATTGTGGTGATGTCGATCTCGCCCAGTGGCCGCCCATCGAGCAGCACCTCACCGCTCGTCGGTTCGACCAGACCGCCGATCAAACCGGCCAGCGTGGACTTGCCCGATCCGGGCGGCCCGCTCACCGCCACGAGCTGGCCCGGACGGGCCTCGAATGAGAGGCCGTCGATAACCGGTGTGCCGGCAAAGGAGACTCCTGCGTCGCGAAGTTCGACCGACTCGAATCGGCTGGCGGCGGGCCGCCCCTCGGTGGGCCGGGCACCCAGCGAGAGAACTTCGGCCAGCCGGCTCTGGGCGGTGCGCAGGAACTGCCATGAGCTGGCCAGCTCGTCGAGCAACTGGGCGATGGCGATGACGTACCCCGCCACCTGGAACGTCACCAAGAACACGCCCACCGAGAGCTGATCTGCGGCGATGAGCTGAGCTCCGGCCACCAGTACCAGCGCGTTGATAAGGAGGGGAACAGCTTTGAGCAGAATGTCGTAGCGGGCCAGCAGCCGGACCCGGGTCATCGAGTAGCGAAAGGCCCGCAGCGCCGTGGCCCCCAGTCGCTCCCGCTCGTGCTCCTCGCGCCCGAACGCCCGCATGACCCGCACCCCGCGTACGGGCTCGTCGATGGCAGTGGCAACCTCGGCCCGCTCGTTCAAGTCCGCCCAGCTCAGCCCCCACAGACGCACCCGGAACTTGGAGAGAAACCACAGGTTGAGAGGCAGGGCCAGCGATGCGATAACCGCCAGCGGGAAACTGAGATAGGCGAGATACAAGAGCAGGACGATCGTCGCCGGCGCCAGCGTCACGATGGAGGGCAGGAACTGGATGATGGTCTGCACCATCTTGAGGTCGGTCATCGACCGGGTGACGAGCTGCCCTGTGGCCATCTGCTTGGGCATGCGAAGATCGGCCCACTGAACACGGGTGTAGAGCCAGGCCCGCAGGTCGTACTCCAGCTGGTAGCCGATCCGGGCAGTCATTTGGCGACTGGCGAATCCGACGATGAAGCTCAGCAGGGCCAGCTTGGCGATGTGGGACACATAGGGCCCGATGGGAGCGGCCTGGTCGACGATGCCGTTGTCCACCAGCTCGACCACCTCCTGGGCGATCATGAGGGTCAAGATGCTGTGCAGCACGATCAAGGCGAGCACGGCGCGCACCGGCCCTCTCTGGCGAGACAGGAGCATCCACACCAGCGACCGGCGCGCCGCCGAGTTGGTGGCGGCCGCTCGCTCCCACATCGACTCGAGCCTGGTCATGTCGCCCTGCTGAGGTCGGGATCTCGGCCCTCGGGCCCCCCGTCGGATCGCTCGATAGCAGAGCGGGACCCGCCGAGGTAGGAGGCGATCACCGCGGGATGCTCGAAGACCTCAACCGCCGTTCCCTCCGCCACCTTGGTCCCGAGGTCGAGGGCCACCATCCGATCGCAGATCGATGCCAGCACAGCCATGTCGTGATCGATCACAAGAAGGCTCGCGCCGGTGTCGTTGCGGATCTGCTCCAGCATCGGCCCGAGCGCCTCAGCTTCCCGTTGGGCGATGCCCGAGGAGGGCTCGTCGAAGAGGATTACGCGGGGCGCGCCCACTGCCTGACAGGCGAGATCGACTATCCGCCGGGTTCCGGTGGACAGCTCCGACACGAACTTCTCGCGGTAGGCATCGAGCCCGAGTCCTTCGATCAGCTCGTCGACTTGGCGGGTGAGGCGGTCTTCGGCCCTGCGGACGTCGGGGAATCCGAAGGCGGCGGCCACCGGATCGCGGGTGGCCATGGTCTGGTCGAGGGCCACCTTCAAGACGTCCTCCACGGTGAGCGATCCGAAGAGCCGGGAGTCCTGGAACGAGTGTCCGAGCCCCAGTCGGGCCCGACGATCGGGCGAGAGGTTGGTGATGTCGCGCCCGTCGAGCAGCACCCTGCCCTCGTCGGGGGTCAAAAGGCCGGTGATCAGTTCGAACACCGTGGTCTTTCCCGCGCCGTTCGGCCCGATGACGCCGACGATCTCCCCCTCGCCCACTTGAAGCGACACCCCATCCACCGCCCGGTTGCCGGCGAACGACTTGGACAGGCCCTCGATCTCAAGCCGCGGCGCGGGGGTGGCGCCGATGGGGGAGCGGGCCGGCTGTGGCCGCTCCGGGGTGCGGGCCGCGGCCCCGCCCAAGAACACCGACCGGACGATGTCGTCGCGCCCCAGCAGATCGCTTGTGGGCCCCCGGAATCGGACCTCGCCCTTCTCCATGAAGAACGCCGTTTCCGCAATCGTGAGGGCCACGTTGACGGACTGCTCGACCACCACGATCGTGACCCCTTCGTCGTTCAAGGCCCGGACCACGTCAAGGAGTTGCTCCACCACCACGGGGGCAAGGCCGAGCGACAGCTCGTCGATGAGGAGGATCCGGGGCTTGGACACCAGTGCCATCGCCAAGGTGAGCATCTGCTGTTGGCCGCCTGACAGGTTGGCGGCCAGTTCGTTCGGCTTCTCCCGAAGGCTCGGGAAGATTTCGAGCACTCGGGCGGTCTCCCGCTCCATGTGCTGTTTGTTGCGGCGGTGGAGCCAACCACCCAAGGCGATGTTCTCGGCGACGGTCAACGACGGGAACACTCCCTTGCCGCCGGGGACCTGGGCGATACCGAGCGCGGCGATCCGGTGCGGCGCCATCGTGGTGATGTCGGCCCCCTCGAACGACACCGACCCCCCGCTGGCCACCGAGAGCCCGGAAACGGCCCGCAGCACGGTGGACTTTCCCGCGCCGTTGGTTCCCAGCAGCGCCACGAAGTCGCCCTCGGCCACTTCGATGTTGACGCCGAACAGCACCTGCACCGGTCCGTACGACACGTCGATCGCCCGAACGCTCAACAGCGACCCATCGTGGTCGTCGCCCATTCCGATGTCGGGGAACGAGAAGTAGTCGGTGGGTGGTGCCTGCTTGCTCGGCAGATAGCGGAAAACCCCCTCGGCATCGCGACGAGGCGATCTCGTCACGGCCACCGGTTCTGCCTGCCCGAGCCCGGCGGCCTCGTCGGTGCCCGCGTGATCGTGGGTGACCGCGTCATTGTCGTTGCGCTGGTCGGCGAGCAGATTGGGGACCGGGATCTGGCGGCGGAAGGCCGCGATGGCCAGCAGACGCCGGCGGACCTCGTATAACAGCCCCCCGAGGCCCTCGCGCAGGAACATCAACACCACCAGCAGGCCGACACCGCTGCTGGCGAACAGCCACAGCGGCCGGATGTCGGAGGGGATGTCGTCGCCGAAGTAATCGGTGCCCTGGAGGAATACCGCGCCGAGGAGCGCGCCCGGCACCGATCCGAGACCGCCGATGACCACCATCGTGAGGACCCGGATGCTCTCTGCCGGCGAGAACGAGCCCTGGCCGAGCGCCTGCTGGTGCAGCGTGAACAGCCCCCCGGCCAAAGAGGCGTAGAAGCCCGAGATGGCGAACGCCATCAGCTTGGTCCGGGTCAGATTCACACCGAAGGCCTGCGCGTTGTTCCCGTTGTCGCGGGTTGCCCGCAGCACCCGGGCGGTCCGGGTTTCTTCTAGCCGCCCCACGGTCCAGATCACCGCGACAAGGGCGGCGAGGCACACGTAGTAGAAGGCGTGCTCGCTCGACACGTCGATCCGCCCCAATAGAGGCAGTCGGGTGACCCGCTCGCTGATGTTGTCGGGGAGGAATGTGAACCGGTCCTCGTCGAGGAGGAACGACGCCGTCGCCACCGAGAAGGCGAGTGTGGTCACCGCGAGGAAAAGCCCGCGGATGCGCAGGGCCGGCAGGCCGACGATCACCGACGCAACCGCCCCGACGACTCCGGCCAGCAGCAGTGTCAGGGTGAGGTCCCACTGGTAGTGGACGTTCACCACCGCGGCGGTGGCCGCGCCGATGGCGACGAAGCCCATTTGGCCCAGGCTGATCTCTCCGGACCAGCCGGTGAGGATCACCATGCTCACGGCGATGACCCCGTAGATGATGACCGCCGAAGCGAAGTGGATGTCGGAGTCGCTGAGCGCGAGCGGCAGCCACGCCAAAAAGCCGACCATCGCCAGCTTGGCCAGCCATCCTCCCCATTGCACCTCGGGCAGCAAGGCCAGCTTGCGGGGGATCTTCTTCACCGACGCGGCTTCAACCCACGACCCCTCGGTCTGGGTTTCGGCTCGGCCGCGGGCCCGCCGCTGGAACAAGAGCACAACCACCACGATCACGAACAGTGCCGGGTCGATCAGCTCGGCGGTGTCCTCATTCCAGATGACGGCCGTTTCCAGCACGCCGAGAAAGGTGGCGCCGACGAACATCACCGAGTAGTTCTCCATCCGCCCCATCACCGCCACCGCGAGCGCCCGCAGGAGGATGGCGGGTCCAAAGGCGGTTCCGAGGGGGAGTCCGAACATGCCCGCCCGCAGCACCATGGCCACGGCGGCCAGCACCGCGGCGATGATCCACACCACGTTCTGGGTCCCCCGCACGTCGATGCCCACCAGCGACGCGCGGTCTCGACTCTGGGCACTGGCTCGCACCGCGGTGCCCAAGTCTGTGCGGTTGAGGAAGGCCATGAGGCCGATGATCGCCAGGGGCACGATGATCATGGCCAGCAGGTCGTTGACGGTGAAGACGATTGGGTCGATCTCGAAGGTGAAGTCGATTGGAGGGTTGAATCTCGGGAAGCGAAGGAGCGCCAATCCGTCCTCGTCGCTGAACAGCGTCGGTATGTAGAAGCCGATGCCCAGCAACAGCTGGGCGAGCCCGATCGTGGCGACGCTGAGGATGATCCGCGGCGCCTTCCAGAACCGGCGGACCACGAGGAACTCAACCGCCGAGCCCAGCGCCATGGCGACCACGATTGTGATGGGGAGGACGACGAAGTAGGGCCAGTCCCAGTCCCTCAGCAGCGACAGGCCTAGCGTGGCCGGCACCACCCCCAGGTCGGCCTGGGCGAAGTTGATGATTCCGTTGGTCTTGTAGACAAGCGACAGGCCGAACGCGAGCAGCGCGGTGAGCGAGCCGACCACCACGCCTTGGACGATCACCCCCGGCGGCGTGGGCCAGATGAACTGGAGCGCGCCGATCGCTGCCCCCCAGATCAACGCCTGGCGCGCGTAGCGGACAAGGGTGTGCGAGCTCAACAGAACTCCTCGTGTTGCTCTTCACACTCGTCGCTTTCCGGCTCGCCGCGAACCACGACGACGCACCCGCGAGAGGTGACCGCGCCGTCTTCGCTCACGCCGAAGTCGGCCCCTGCCCAGCCCGACTGGTCGCGGGCGTGCTCGTCCACCGAGAGGAAGTCGGACCCCCGAGGATCGTCGGTGAACCAGGTGAGGATGTCGCCGTCGAAGTCTTCGTCCTTGTCGGAGGGAAGGAACTCAGCGCTTACGAAGAACTGGTCGTCGGTCCGCTCGTGGGTGCGACCGTGGCGCAGCGTGCCATCTTCGGTGAGGCCTGTTTGCAGCGTTTCCATAGTGGCGGTGAGCGCAACGTCGCATCCGGAGACGTCGATCGAAGGGCCTGCGCAGGCGGCGAGGAATGGCGCAACAAGCGCGATGATCGCCGCGGCAGGCAGCGTCCTCGTCGGCGACATGCTCATCGTCGCCGACTGATCACTAGTCCTGGGACGATCGCCCGTTGCCGAGGGCGATCAGAGCTCGCCGGAGGCGAGCATGTCAGCGGGGACTTTGAGGTCGAGTGCTCCTAGGTAGCCGCCGCCGTCGTCGACGGCGTAATGGACGTCGTAGCCCAGCAGCTCTTGGGCTCGGCGGGGGAGGGTGCGGGCGACGTTGGGGGGTGTGGCCAGGCAGTTGTTTTCCTCCGATCGCAGCCAGCCCAGCATGTAGCTGAGGTGGAATGCGGGCCGGTGTTGGTCGGTGGTGGAGTTGGTACCCGCGCCGTGGATGGTGGAGCCCAGGTAGATCACTCGGGAGCCGGAAGGCATCTCGGCGTTGGCGAACTCGTGGGGCTCGGGCTGGCGGTCTGGCTCCCAGCGGTGGCTGCCGGGCACTACTCGGGTGGCGCCGAGCTCCTTGGTGAAGTCGCACAGCGCGGTTACCGACGACAGCTCCATCTCGGGGCTGGGTTGGGGCATATGCACCCACACGTCTTCGTCGCGGTGGGGAAACTGGGCTTGGGCCCCCGGACCTACCACCAGCATGTGGGCCACGTTCACCTGGATGTCGGCGCAGTTGGGGCCCAGCACCGCATCCGCAATGTCCAGCATCAATGGGTGCAACAGCACCTCGGCTACGAAGGTGGGCGACTTGGATGCCAGTCCGGTGACATGGCGCGTGTGATCGCCGAAGAAGGCCGCGATCGCAGGGCTGATGTAGGTCCGGTTGGAGTCGGGCTTCTCGGCGTAGGGCATCAGCTCGGCGAGGATCTGGTTGATCACCTCGTCGCTGAAGCACTCCTCAACGATCACCGCCCCGTCGGCGTCGAGCACCTCCAGCACGTGCTCGAGCGGCTCGTCATTCTTCAGGTGGACCAATTCGGCTTGCGCGGCCATGCCCCACTGTATTCCGAGCTTGCCGAAGCAGCGCCCGATCAGGCCTCTTGGAGGAGCCAGAGGCCGACCACGCTGTAGAAGACCATCACGAGGAGCATGGGGCGCTGCGCCCAGGTGGCCTCGCTGGCGTCGCTGGTCTCCACCGCCCGGTCGTGAGCCACCAGCACTGCGGCGATGTGGCCCACCACGATGGCCGAGAACTGCACCCAGGCAATGGCATCGGTGGACACCAGGAAGAAGTTCACTGCCCAGTCGGCTGTCCCGAACCAGTTGGATCCCCGGTCGAATGGGTTCGACAGCAGGCGCAGGAAGTTCTGCCCGCCGTCGAGCACCAGAAGCGAGAAGTAATGGGCCACGGTGTAGCCCAGCGCGATGGGCACCAGGGAGTGGGCGAATCGTCGGGCCACATCGGCTGCGGACTGATCGGTGAACCAGCCCACGGCCAGCGATCCCAGGTAGTAGAGCGCCGCCATGATGGCGATGACGACGATCATTCCTGCGGTGTTGACGCCGGTGGCGGTCCAGCCCCGGTGAGTTCCCACCAAATCGGGCCACAGGGTGCTGCCGGCCAGCGAGTCGAAAGTGGTGCCGCCCAGCACCACCAGTAGCACGGCCAGCAGGTCGATGCGGGGGGTCAGGGTTGTCAGCCCCGACAGGGGTGCCCGCAGCCGCACCGCTCCGGTGTCGTCCCGATATAGCGGCGACATCCGGGCCAGCAGCGAGAACAGCACCCCAAATCCGTCGGCCTGGCGCACCCAGCGCCGCCCGTACACCGCCGAACCGCCAACCATCCCCACCGTGTAGGCGATCATGGCTCCGGCCACCGCCTCGTTGGTGGTGCCTTCGTGGTAGCAGAGCTCAAAAAACAGAAACCATCCCAGCGCGATCACCGCGGGCCAATAGCCGCCGGGGATCTCATCGGTGTCCTCGATCTGGGGCAGCCCCAGCTTGCCCGCGGTCCACTCGATGGCCGCGGCGATGGTCTCGAAGGGGTTCAGCACCCGCCACACATCGCCGAACACCGCCGCCACCATGGCCATCCCCACCCACAGCGCCACGTACACCGTGAGGGGTCCGAAGCGTTGGCTTCCCACTGCGGCATCGCTGACGCTGCTGGCCAGGGCCAGCACGAACACCGCCAGCGAAGCCAAACGGGCCGGTACGGCCACCACATCCAGCGCCCGGCTGAAGGCTCTTCCCAGGCTCCGGCCCGAGGCGGCCCCCGGCAGCCAGGCCCGATGCCAGAAGAAGCTCAAGCTGACGAAGGTGGCCATGAGGGCCACAGCGGCGCCGATGCCGAACAGATAGAAGGGCAGGGGCAAGTCGCCCCGCGACCCCACCCCGTGGGCCAGCACGGTGTTCAGCGTGGTCACGCCAGAATCATCCCACCTGGAGCTCTATCACCAGATCACCGTGGTGGTGGGTCTCTACCTCGAAAATGCCGGGGATATTGGCCTCGAAGGTGATGGTGCCGGGCTGTCCGGGAGCAAAGGGCACCACGAGGTCGTAGCCATGGATGTGCAGTTCGTCGGTGGTGTCGCCGTTCACGATGATGGTGACGGCATCTCCAGCGTCGACCCGGAAGCGCTGCACCCCGTCTACCGGCTTGCCGCCGGCCACTTCTAGTTCGATGGTGGTACCCACGCTGTCGTCCATCTCCATGGGTTCAGAATCTTCGGCTGCGCCGGGAATGGTCACCACGGCGGTGGCGTCGAGCTTCACCCCGTTCACCGCCAAGACGGCGTGGTTGTTGGCCGACAGCTCGACGCGGATCTCGTAGTCGCCGGGCGCTTTGAGATCGACGTGGGCCCAATGGGCGTACAGCCGCCTGAGCTTTACCCCGTCTACATAGATGTGGAAGTGCCCCTCACCGTCGACCGGGTCGGTCGAAGCCCTTTCGGGGGCCAGGGTGAATCCGGTGGTGATCACCTCGAGGTTGACGCCCGACATCGGGTCGAGGTGGGTTCTGAGCTCGATGGTGGGCACCGGCTCGTAGTCCACCTCCATCAGCGTGGCGTGATCGTGATCGTGGGCGTGGTCATGCCCATCATCGGCACCTTCCATCGCCGTGTCTTCGGAATGGTCGACGGTGCTTTCAGTTGTCGGTGGGTACGACGCCGAATCGTCGTCGTTGCCGCAGGCGGTGGCCAGCAAGCCGAGGATGGCCAGCAGGCCAATCAAGTAGGTGGCGCCTCTTTGGGTGATTCTCATCTCATACTCCCTGGACGGGTGTTGTGACTTCGGGGACGTCGTTGGAGGCCGAGTTGACCAGGCGCGATACCTCGTAGGCTTCCAGGGCATCGTCGGGGTATGGCTCGAGAAGTTGCGTCAGAGCGTCGCTGTCATCGAGGGCGGTGTCGAGCCAGATGTCTTCTGCCTCCTCGGCCAAAATGACCGGCATTCGATGGTGGATCGGCTTGAGCACGTCGTTTGCCGCGGTGGTGATGATGGCGCACGACGGGATGCGGTTGCCTTCGGGATCGGTCCACATTGACCACAGCCCGGCGAAGGCGAATAGCTCTCCTGACCGCATGGTGATTCTCATCGGGCGCTTGGCGTCGCCCACCTTCTGCCACTCATAGAAGCCGTCGGCGGGCACCAGGCACCGCCGGTTCTTCAGCGGACCGCGGAATGAGGGCTTCTCGGCCACCGTCTCGGCCCGGGCGTTGATGAGGGGCCGGTTGGAAGGGCCGTCCTTGGACCACGATGGAATGAGTCCCCAGCGCATGAAGCCGGCTTTGCGGGCGTCGCCGCCGATCACGGTCAGCACCTGCTGGGTGGGAGAGACGTTGTATCTGGGTACGAAGCCCTCGGGGTCACTGTCGAATTCGAACCGCTGGGCCAGCTCTTGCAGGCTGGCTGTCAGGCTGTACCGGCCACACATCTCGATCCCATTATGCGGCTGACGGGGGCTTCTAACCAACCCCCCCCGACCGCTGTGTCAGTGCCAGTCGTGCGACGGCGGCATGGTCACGCCCGAGTCGATGCTGCGCACGTCGGTGGCCACCACGTTCACGGTGCCGTCCCATCGGGAAATCCGCCCGGTGACCACGATCACCTGGCTGCCCAGCTCCCGGCGGCGTCGGGCGAACAGGTCGGAGTAGATGATCACCTGGGTGTCGCCGGTCTCGTCTTCGATGGTCACGAAGACGGTGCCGTCGCGCCCGCGGGGGTGCTGGCGGGCCACCGGCCAGCCGGCGACGGTGATCACTTCGTTTTCTTTGCGGGTCTCCACCTCGGCGGTGGGCATCACCCCGGGATCGAGGGTCGGCCGGAGGAACTCCATGAGGTGGCCCTTGGGATACATCCCCATGGTTCGGTACTCGCCCATCATCTTCTCCCGCTCGGTGAAGTCGTCGAGCTGGGGCACGCGGTCGTCGGTCGACAGCGAAAGGGCGGTTTGGCCGGAGCCCGAGGGCCGGTTTTGCAGCCCCGACTCCCACAGCGCCTCCCTTCGGTTCGCGGCAATGGCGTCGAACGCCCCGGCCAGCACCAGCGACAACACGGCTTGGTCCTTCAGCCCCGTCCGGCGCACCAGGTCGCCAGCGCTGGTGTAAAGCCCTAGGCGCTGCCGTTCGGCCACGATGAGCTTGGCAGACTCCACCCCCACGTCCTTGATGAACTGAAGCCCGAGCCGCACCGAGGCGCCTTCAGGCGAGCACACGGCACTGCTTTGGTTGACGCACGGGTTCAGAAACGCCACGTCGAAGCGCCGGGCGTCCTGTTTCAGCGTCTCCATGGGGTAGAAGCCCATCGGCTGGTTGTTCATCAGCGCGGTGAAGAACTCCACCGGGTGGTAGCGCTTGAGCCATGCCGCCTGGTAGGCGGTCACCGCGAAGGCATGGGAGTGCGACTCCGGGAACATGTAGTGGCCGTTGATCTTGGCGAAGATCCTCTTGGCGGCCGCTTCGGGGACGCCGTTTTGGCGAGCGCCCTCGGCGAAGCGCTCCCAGTGCAGGGCGATGAGGTGCTCGCTGTTGGGCCGGGCGAAGGCGCGGCGCACCTCGTCGGCCTCCGACGCAGTCATGCCGGCCACGTCCTCGATGAGCTGCACCACCTGCTCCTGCCACACGATGATGCCGTACCCCCGTTCCAGGGCGCGCTTCTCCAGCGGATGGTCGTAGTCCCAGTCAGCGTCGTGGCGATAGCGCTCCACGAACTGGGACACCGCGCTGCCCTGCACACCCACGCCGGGGCGGATGAGGGCCACCTGATAGGCCAAGTCGAGGAGGTTGCGCGACTTCAGCCGCTGGGCCATCTTCAGCTGCGCGGGGGACTGGAGCAGGAACACCCCCTTGCACAGGCCGGCGTTGATCATGTCGTAGACGCCGGGGTCCTCCGGGCTGATCTGGCCCAGGTCGGGTCGGGCGCCCTCCCGCTCGGCCACGAGGTCGAGGGCCTCGTCGATCTGGTCGAGCACCGGCAGCGACAAGATGTCGATTTTGGCGAAGCTTGCGTCGGCCACGCTGTCTTTGTCCCAGTCCATGATGTAGCGGCCGTCGGTGGCCCCGGCCCGGATCGGCACCATCTCCGGGATGGGCGAGCTGCTGAGCACCATGCCGCCCACATGCTGGCCCAACCCCCGGGGAGCGCCCATGAGCTGGGGGGCGAGGTTGAGCAGGTCTCGCCATCCGGGGGCGTCCACTTTGTCTTTGAACTCCGGCAACTGAGCCATCTCATTGCGGAGATCCTCGGCGTGGTGGGAGTGCAGCCGCTTCGACAGGAGCGAGAGGCGCTCTTGGGGCAGTCCCAGGGCCTTTCCCAGGTCTTGGATGATTCCCTTGACCTTGTAGGTGGTGATGGCCCCGGCCAGCACGGCGTGCTCGGGTCCGAAATGGGCGTGTACCCGCTCGATCAGCTCGTCGCGCAGCCCTCGGGGGAAGTCAAGGTCGATATCGGGCAGCGTGGTCATGTCTTCGGAGATGAAGCGCTCCAAGGTGAGATCCCATTTCAGGGGATCCACATGGCTGATGCCGATGAGGTAGCCCACGAGCAGGGCCACCGACGAGCCCCGCCCCCGTCCCGGCGGCCTCTCTTCTATCGGCGTGTCGGGGCTGATCTCGCCCCGCTCCACCAGGATCTGCTGGCCCAGCAGGGCGATCTGGCGGTAGAGCAGCAGAAATCCGGCCAGGTTGAGCCGCTCGATCAAACCGAACTCCTCGGCTAGGCGATCTTCCACCTGTGAGGTGACGCTGCCGTACCGTCGTACCGCCCCCTCCCGACAGAGCTGTTCCAGGTAGCTCAGGGGTGTGCTGTCGGGGGGCACCGCGGCATCGGGTAGGGCATAGCCCAGGTCGGTGCTGAGGTCGAAACAGCACTGCTCGGCGATGCGAAGGGTGTTGGACACCGCTCCCGGGTATTCGGCGAAGAGCTGCTCCATCTCCGCGGGCGGTTTCAGGTGCAGATGGTGGTTGGGCCGCAGAAACCGGAGGGCCTGGTCGATGGTGGTGTTGAGCTTGGCCGCCACCAGCGCTTGCTGGAGCCGGGCGCGGTCCGGGGTGTGGTAGTGGACATCGTTGGTGGCGACGACCCGGGCGCCGGTCTCTTCGGCGAGCCTGATCAGCTTGCGGTTGCGGTCGGTGTCGCCAGCCAGAAAGTTCTGCTGAAGCTCCACGTACACCGAGTTCGGCCCGTACCAGTCGAAGTACTGTCGCAACAGGCCGTGGGCTTCGCCGAAGCGGTCTTCGGTTGCCAATCGGGACAAGGGGCCGTCGCGCCCGCCGGTGAGCAGAACCACGCCCTCGCAGTGGTCGGGCAGGTGGGAAGGGTCGAGCTTCGGGTCCCGGCGGTCGTCGGCGTTGGCCAGGGTGAACAGGCGCGAGATGTTGGAGTACCCGGCCCGGGTCTTGGCCAGCAGGGCGAGCTTCGAGCCGTCGGTCAGCGTCAGCTCTCCGCCGGTAATGGGCTGGGTGCCCAGGCTCTTGGCCAGACGGGCGAACTCCAGTGCGCCGCACAGGTTGGTGTCGGTCAGGGCGAGGGCCGGATAGCCGAACTGCTTGGCCTGGGCCAGCAACTCGTGGGCATGCGACGCCCCCTCCCCGTAGGAGAAGAAGCTCTTGGCCCGAAGCTCCACCCAGTTCGCCATAGACAGCTCGCAATCAGGCGCTTTGTCGGTACCAGCGGCTGTCGGTGCAGTCCCGGAACAGGGTGATCAGCCGCCCATCGCCGGGGTCGACCCGGTAGTAGGAGCGGGCCACCGGCTTGGGGAGCCACCACAGGTCGAATGTCCACCGGTCGTCGATTCGGGCCACCTTCTTCCAGCGTCGGCCCGCCCGCAGCGACCGCGGCTCGCCCTTTGAGTTCTCGCGCACGTCCACCGGCCTGGGCGTCAGCAGGGGTCTGATGGTGTCCTGGGCCGACGGGTCGAGGGGCATCTGAAGGAACCGCATCTCCGGCACCGGGTGCCACGGCGCCACGCCGGCGATCCGGTACAGGGCATGGTCGCCCCTCATCAGCGGCCGTAGTCGGCGATCGGCTTCCACGAGCCGCCCCAGGCGGTCGCGTCGCGCATCCTTCAGTAGTGTCAGCTGGGCCACCGACTCGCCGGTGAGGTCCGACAGGGTGAGGGTCACGTCCTCGACGGGACGGCGCGGCGGGTCGGCCTCCAGGCGGTCTCGAATGATCTTCGAGGCCCTCTCCCACTCGCCGACGGGCTGCTTGAACCGCACACTGTGCTCCCACGCCGGCCAGCCCGGCGCTTCGCACAGCAGGTGCGCCGACCCGGCGAGGCGTCCCCTCGCTTCCGGGCGGGCGAAGGCCCGCAGCAATACGGTGTCCACCGCCATCAACAGGGCCTCGATGGCGGGGTGCAGCGCCATCGAGATGTGCTCGACCACCGGCTCTTCACACGTCTGGGGAACGAGGGGGCTGTCGTCGATGCCGTTGCACAGCGACCATGCCCGCAAGCCCTCGAGGCCGAACCGGTCGGAGAGCAAATGCCCGCTCACCGAGGCGACGGCGCCCATGGTGTGCAGGCCGAAGCGGTGCAGGTCGCCCTTCATGGCGTCCGAGACGGGAAGCAGGTCGATGCTGTGGGGGGCGAGAAAGGTGCCAACGTCGTCGCCCACCCCACAGGCGCCCGGGCCCCGGCGCATCCGAGCGGCGACAAAAGCGGGGAACTTGGCGTCGGCCACTCCAACCCGGGGACTCAGGAAGGCGGGGAGCGCGCTCATGAGCGCAGAGGCCGCGCCCGATTCACCCCCGTACAGCCCCTCCAGCCCGTCCAGGCGGACATAGGCCGTGCCCAGATCGGCCGCCTCCACCCGGTCGCTCACGTGTTGCAGGTCGGCCACCATGCGGCGGAAAGCCCGCCGATAGCAGGGCTCGTCAGCGTCCAGCACCACTGCGCTGGCGTGGTGCGACATCGCCTCTTCCAAGGTCATGCCCTCCCTCACCCCGACCGCGGCGGGGAAGTGATCGACCACCAGAGTCCTGGTGGCCGACGGATCGCCGTCGACGATCAGCACCGGGCTGTCCTCCAGGTGGCGATGCCGGCTCATCTCCACCTTCGCCCGCAAATGGGTCGCCAGCACACACGCAACCCTCATGTGGCACCCGTGCGAAGCTCGCTGCAACTACACAGGACAACCTTATTGACGCCAGTGACACATTCGACCTGAGCCAGCGGGTGTTGCGTTCTCTATCTGGAACGGCTCGCCAAATTGGATTGTTTGGGACGGTTCGGGCCGGTAGCTTGATGTCGTACTTCCCCGCCTGCCCTGCTCAGCAGGGTATGGCGGGGCTATTTTTGGAGCCGTGCCCCTCACAAATCCTGACGAAGCTGTGCAGTCCGTATTGCTTGAAGACCTCGACGCCAGTGTCGGCAGCGGCCCTGAAGTGCCTGAGGACGAGGTTGCTGTGCGCTACGACAGCGACGAAGCGCTCCTAACCGCAATTCAGCAGCGCCGTAGCGTCCGCGACGCTGACTAGCTTCTCCCATTCTGGTCTGATGCCGGTGAGTGGTTCGACGCCGGTCCCCTGGGGGCAGATCGAAGAGCAGGTTCCCGAGTTTGCCGAGCGGATTCGGTTGCGGTTCGAGAGTCATATCCATGCGGTAATGGCCACGCTGCGCCGAGATGGGTCGCCCCGGCTGTCAGGTATGGAGGCACCGATCCGCGACGGACATCTGTGGTTGGGGATGATGCCAGACTCGCTCAAGGCGGCGGACCTGCACCGAGACCCGAGGTTTTCGTTGCACAGCTCACCGGACACTGAAGAACTGCCACTCGGCGATGCCCGCATCGACGGCCAGACGGCTGCTGCGACCCCCGAGGAAGTTGACGTCTTCGTGGCCGGCCACCGCATGCCCATCGAAGACTCCAACGTCATGGTCCTTTTCACCGCTCGCATTTCTCGGGCAACGCTGACCCGCGTCGATGGGCAAGAACTGGCTATTGAGACTTGGACCCCGTCCGACGGCCTTCGAGAGTTTCGCCGAAGCTGAGATGGGTGGATGCGGCTAAGGAAGTCATTTCGTCGCATCCGGCCTGCTGGATATGTTTCATCCTGTGGAACTCGCCACGGTGCTCGAGACGCGAGATGGTGCTCGCAGCGGCAAGCCTTGCTTCATTGGCACGCGGATAGCGGTCTACGACGTGCTGGATTACCTGGCTGCGGGTATGACGCCGTCGGAGATCGCCGATGACTTCCCCGAGTTGAGTGAGCAGCATGTCTTGGCTGCCGTTGAGTTTGCTGCGCTGCGCGAGCGGCGTCTGGCGACTCCTGCGTGAGACTGCTTCTCGACCAGAACCTGTATCCCAATCGACGGCCTTCGGGAGATCTGCCGAAGCTGAGATGGGTGGCTGTGGCGCTTAGAGAGTTTGGGTGCCGTCGACGCCGAGGGCGATGGCGAGGACGATGGCGATGCCGCCGAGGAGGCGGGCGGTGACGGAGAGCAGGGGGGTGGGGACGGCTCGGAACCAGAGCAAGGCGGCGGTGACCAATGCGGCCAGCACCACGCCGGCCATGGTGCGGAGGGTGCCGTCGTGGGCGGCGGTGGCCAGCACCACGGCGACGAGCTGGGGGGTGAACAGCACGGTCAGGGCGATGAGGGCTACTTGGGTCCCGGCCCGGGGCTCGTCGTGGACGGGGTGGTCGGGCCACACCATCCACCACAGCCCGGCCACGGCGAAGGGCACCGCGGTGGCTAGTCGCCAAGTGCCCGTCGTCACCGACAGGCCGTCGAGGATGGGATCAGCCAGCGCGGCGATCACCCACAGCGCGCCCACGGCGGCAACCACGGCCAGGGCCACCCGGGGCCGCCACTGATCCCGGTTGGAGGGCCGCCAGGCCACGCTCAGTGCGCCCGCGGCTGGGTTGGCCGCGGCCAGCACCATCAACATCACCGGTCCGAGTCCGCTCATGCCAACTGCCCTTTCGTGTCGATGGCCTGTTCAATCGAATCGGTTGACGACAATCCGAGTCCGCTCATGGTCGTCTCGCTTTCATGGCTTGTTTCCTCCGAGGTTGAAACTGACATCGGCCATTAACAGGCCGGAGATTGCGTGCTGTTGGTCGTCCACTCTGGTTTGGTCGTCGTAGTACCAAGCGCCGTCGTCGGCCTGGGCTTCGGCCAAGCGGGCCGCGCCGCACTCCAGCCGATCCCGCAACGGAGCGTCGGCGAGGCGGGGCTCGTTGAGCCAGAGCCACTCCAGGGCGCCCAGCCCCTCCAGAATGGTCCCGTAGCCGCCGCCGCGGGGCATGGGCAGATGGGAGATCTTGGCCACGCCCTCCCGCTGGGCGTCCCAGCGGATCATCTGCCCGAACCGCCCGGCCAAGCGCTCGGCGTAGGCCAGATGGTGGTCTTCCAAGCCCCACTCGGCCGTCTCGCCCAAGGTGTAGGCCGCCCACTGATCGGGCCACGGCGGAGGCCAGAGCTCCTCCAGCTCGTCCCGCTCGGTGGACAGATAGTCCAAGATTGCCCACACCGGGGCATCCCACCCCTCGCCGGGAAATATCTCGTGCAAGAGCGCCAAACCCCAAGAGGCCTCTCCGGTGGCGAACCGGGACCGCTCCCCGGGCACTGGCGCGCCGGTCTTGGGATCCCAGAAGTTGAGCATCCCGCCGTCAGGCAACTGCTGGCCCACCAGGAACCGGCCCAGCGCCCGCATCTCGCCGTCATAGCGCTCATCGCCGGTGAGGATGCGCCGATGGGCCAGCGACACCAGCGTGAGCGCGGCCGTGCCCGTCTTCACTGGACCCCGGGGCGACAGCGCTGGTCCCATACCTCCGTTGTCGGTCTCCACCGCCCGCTCCAGCAGGTAGTTCATGCCCCGGTCGGCGGCTTCCACCACCTGGTGGTTGCTGCCCTGCTGCACGATGGCCAGCTGGTAGAGCGACATGGTGCCCCCGGCGTGGCGGACCAGGTTGTACCCCGGCTTCGCCGATTCGATCCGCCGGTCGTACTCGTACAGGTACCGCCCGCTGGGCTCCTGGGTGCGGACGATCCAGTCGGCCCCGGCGTCGATGGCTGGCTGGCCGTCGCCGGGGTCATACGGCGGGCACACCTCGGGAGCGGCCAGCGTCACCCGCAACAGCGCGGCCATCACCACCCACACCACCGCCCAGGCCATGAGCCGGCGGGTGGCTCGCCCGGTCCAGAGTCGCCGCAACGACGACAAAGCGCTCACGGATACCGCCAGAACCGGGAAAACAGGAAGGTGGCCGGCAGCCGGGTCTTCACGAACTGGCGGGCTTCTCGTCCCTCCAGCACCGTGCCGTCGCGATCCACCATGCTCCACGATGCCCCTGGCGCCACGGTGATGTCGAACCGGGCCATCCAGTCCAGCCACCGCACCCAGCGGCTGGGGGTTACCAGGGTGCGGTCGCGGGTGGAGGGAACCGCCCACAAAGCCAGGGCGCCGATGGCGATCACGCTGAACACCTGCACGTGGGCGCTCACCTCGATGCCCACGTGGAAGGCCACCGCCACCCACACCGCGGCCAGCCGGGTGCGGCGGAACCACAGGCCGAAGGCGATAAACAGCTCGGTGGCCACCGCCGCTGGCGAAAGCACCCAGTGGAATGCCCGGGCGGTCAGCACCTCCAGCACCGGATCGGCCAGCGTGTCGCCCAGGGCGTCGCGCACTTCATGCTGGTATCGCACGGTACGGTCGTGCAGCACCCGACCGCCCACCCAGTCGGGGTCGATCAGCTTGGAGAACCCCGAGGCGAAGTAGACGACGGCGGCTTCGAACCGCAGCAGCCATAGGGGCCACACCAAGCCCCGGTCGTCAGGCGGCGGGTGGCGAAGGGCGTCCAGCGACAGCGCCCGACCGTTGTCGCACAGAGCCACCCCGGCCAACAGGATGACCAGAAACGCCCGATTGTGGTGGAAGTGGGTCTGCGACAAGAAGAAGTTGTAGGCCACCACCGCGAAGGCGGCCCAGGTGGCGGTGCGCGACCACCACCCCACGGTCATCAGCACTGCGGCGGCCACCCCGACCCAGAGCAGCGCCACATACAGCCCGGCTGGCGCGTTGGGATACCACGACCACCACGGCTGCTGGAAGCGGTCGTGGTAGGTGATTCCGTTGAGTGCGTCGGCCAGAAACGGACGCAAGTGCCAGATCACCGACGGACCCAGCACAATGCGCAGCACGGCCACGCCCCGCACACTGGTGGGCTGGTCGAATACCTCGTCCTGCCAGCGCTGGCACCTCATCCGCCAGCCGGTGGCCGACGCAGCAGAAGCCGTGGCCGTCATGGGATTCCCAGCTCCCGCTCATGGCTGCGGACCACCGTGACATAGGGGCCGCGAGCATTGCGGTAGTAAGTGACGGTGGCCTCCAAGTAGAGGGTTTCGGTATCACCGGGGGTGTTGTCGGCCACCCAGTTCAGGGCGTTGTCCAAGAAGTCCACCACTGCATCCACGCCAGAAAAGGCGTGGCGCTGATGCCATGGAGACCGCAGAGGCCCCCAGTCGATCAGCTCGTTCCAGTCGTAGCCCTCCCAGCGACCGTTGGGTACCGGTACTCGCTCGCCGTCGTCCAGAACCCGAACCAGTTCCACTGCATAGGTGCTGGACTCATTGAACGGCTGGAAGGCGAAGTAGTTGTGCGGATCCCGGTAGCCATTGGCCACCAGCGCGAGTTGAGCGACCACCACCGCGGCGGCGAACCATCGGGCCCCTCGCCGGCGCCAGAAGGGGCGGGGCTTGGCCGCCGCCTGTGAGACAGCATCAGCCGCCGTCGCCATACCTCTGCTTGTAGGCCTCCAGGTCGGGGGGCAGGCGGTCGCGTTTGAGCTCGGCGAAGTTGTCGTAGGCGGTCAGCCAGCGCACATGGCGCCACAGCTCCACCGCCTCTTCAGTGGTCGCCGCTGGGTTGGAGATCACCGGGCCGAACAGCGCTGGGCCTCGGCCGCCTTCCAAACGAATAGTGGGCACCCCGAAGCTGCGGGTCTCGTCGCACAAGATGGTGTGCTCGGACTTCAGCGTCTCCCAGGTGCTGTCGTCGGCCAGGGCATCATCCACCAGGCTGGCGTCGAATCCGGCGTCGACTGCGGCGGCCTTAATGGTGTCAATCTCATTCACCGACTCCACCAGGTCGAACACCCGGTGGCCGATGGCCTGGTAGTAGGCGCCGATGCCGTCGTTGCCGCCCACCTCGCGCGCCTTGACCGCGGTGCGCAGCGAGGCCACGCCCACTCCCCGGTCGGGGTCGAACTCCTCCATCGGCTTGTCCCAGTTGACGATGGCCAAAGAGAACAGACCCCAGGTGACGCTCACCTCACCGGCGTCTTCGATCTGACGAACCCAACGGGCTGTCTGCCAACACCACGGTCAAAGCGGGTCGAAATAAAAGGTGATGGGCTCGCTCATCAGGCTCTCTCCCTGTTCCAGTTCATCGGACTCTCAATTTAACCGAGAATGACTTCGGCGATTGTGCGCAACTCGTCTGCCGATCGGGCGCCCACGTTGATGCCGGTGATCGGGCTCTCCTCCCAGGCCGCCAGCCGGTCGCGGATCCGCTCCGGCGAACCCACCAAGGAGATCTCATCGGCGAACTGGTCGGGCACCGCGGCGATGGCCTCTTCCCGCCGTCCCTCAAAGAACAGGTCTTGGATGTGGTAGGCCTCCTCCTCAAACCCCATCCGGGCCATGAGCTTGGTGTGGTAGTTCTGGCCCTTGGCCCCCATGCCCCCGATGTAGAAGCCCAGCGAGGCCTTGGTGGGGAACAGCGCTTCGGCCAGCTCTTCGTCGGAGTTGCCGGTGACCTTGATCGTGGTGTGGACGGTGATCTCGAAATCGTCGGAGCGCCCGGCGATCGATTCGGCGTACACCTCGGGGCGGAACGGGGAGTAGTACAGCGGCAGCCAGCCGTCGGCGATTTCCACCGTCTGGGCGATGTTCTTGGGACCCTCAGCGCCGATAAAGATGGGGATGTCGGCCCGAGGGGGATGGGTCATGATCTTGAGCGGCTTGCCCAGGCCGGTGTCGCCCTCTCCCTTGTAGGGGTGGTTGTAGTAGTCGCCCTCGAAGGTCAGATAGCCGTCTCGGGCGAACACCCGCCGCAGGATCTCCACATACTCCCGGGTACGGGCCAGGGGGCGGTTGCCGGGTTGGCCGTACCATCCCTCCACCACCTGGGGGCCCGACACGCCCAGCCCCAGGATGAGCCGCTGGTTGGACAGGTGGTCGGCGGTGACCGCATGCATGGCCGTTGCGGTGGGGGTGCGGGCGGCCAGCTGCACGATGCCGGTGCCCAAGCGGATGCGCTCGGTGTGGGCGGCCAGCCAGACCAGGGGCGAAAAGGCGTCGGAGCCCCACGACTCCGCCGTCCACACCGAGTCGTAGCCCAGGCGCTCGGCCTCCTGGGTCAGGGGCACGAAGCCCTCCGGCATCCCACGGCTCCAATATCCCCAGACCAGTCCGAGTTTCATGGCGGCGACCCTATCCCGATCACCTGCTGAGACCGTTGTCGGGATTGGGCGCAAGTGCCCCTATCCGTTTGCCGCTGGCCGTTCCCCGACCGGTAACATGGTTCCCTATGTCCAAGGTCTGCCAGGTGACCGGTCGTCGCCCGTCGTTCGGCAATAACGTGTCCCACTCGCACCGCAAGACGCGGCGCCGGTGGAACCCGAACGTCCACAAACACCGCTTCTGGGTACCGTCGGAGAAGCGGTGGATCACCCTCAATGTGTCGGCCAAGGGCCTCAAGACCATCAACAAGCACGGCATCGACAAAGTGGTGGCCCAGATGCGCCAGCGCGGGGAGAAGTTCTGAGCCATGGCTAGCGACAAACGACCGATCATCAAGCTGAAGTCCACGGCGGGAACCGGCTACACCTACGTGACCACCAAGAACCGCATCAACGACCGGGAGCGGATCGAGCTCAAGAAGTACGACCCTGTGGCCCGCAAGCACGTCGTGTTCAAGGAGGAGCGGTAGCCACCACCGTCGACGAGCGCAGGGAGCTCCTAACAGCCGCACTGGTGGCCGAAGACCCTGCCCCGCCGCTGTGGCATCTGGTTGACTCCGGCCTCGCCGACGAGATCGTCCCCGAACTGCCCGCGCTCCGCCTGGAGCAAGACCCGATCCATCGCCACAAAGACGTGCTGGCCCACACCATCGCGGTGGTGGCCAAGACCCGCGCTGACCTGGTTTTGCGGTTGGCCACGCTGTTCCACGACGTGGGCAAGCCCCGCACCCGCTCCTATGAGCGGGGAACGGTCACCTTCTACCACCACGAGGCGGTGGGGGCCCGCATGACCCGCAAGCGCCTCACCGAGCTGGGCTATCCCGAGGAGGTGGTGGACGACGTGAGCGAGCTGGTGCGGCTGTCGGGCCGATTCAAGGGCTACGCCGATGGCTGGAGCGATGCCGCGGTGCGCCGATACGCCCGAGAAGCCGGTCCCCTGCTGGGCTACCTCAACGAATTGGTGAGAGCCGACTGCACCACCCGGAACCTCCAAAAGGCCAACGATCTCCAGCACCATGTCGACGATCTCGAGGCCCGGATTGCCCGACTGGCCGAAGAGGAGCGCCGGGCGGCCGAGCGGCCGTTGATCGACGGCAACGAGGTCATGGAGCGCTATGGCATCGGCCCTGGACCCGAGGTGGGTGCGGCGCTGAAGTTCCTCTTGGAGCTGAAGCGGTCCGAACCCGACCTGGACCGGCCCGCCACCGAGGCCCGACTCGACGCCTGGTGGGCTGAGAACCGCTAAATCCCCTGGTCAAAGGGTGACACAAAAGTAGGCGGTAACCGGGCTAGCCTCCGATCGGGAGTTGTCAATTGGCCGGCCGAATTGTTGTTCTCATTGCAGTTCTACTGCTGGCATCGTCCTGTTCTGACCGCTCTTCCAACCAGCCAGAGTCTCAACCGATCAGCGCTTCAGCAACTCCCATTCCCACCGAATCAAGCCCTGCGCCCACGGCAAACCCCACTGCGGTCGCCACTACGCCGGAGCCGCCTGCGCCCACTGAGGCCCCCACGACGACGGCGGTCCCCGAGTCCACTGCGACACCAGAGCCCACCGCGGCACCCACGCCTACTGCGACGCCCGAGCCGACCCCGGCACCCGAACCCACTGAGGCACCCACGCCGACCCCGACGCCCGAGCCGACTCCGGCCCCCGAGGCGACCCCGACCCCCGAACCCATAGGGGACGATCGCAAGTGCTCGCCACAAGTCCCCGGCGACTTTCGTCTGTCCACCACCGATCTCGCTCCGGCCAGTGTCCAGATAACGCAGGCTGCCTATAGCTGCGCTCATGAGGTCGGCATTGCACTGGCCCGGGATCATGCTGCGATTGCCACGTTGGCGTCCCGTGGCATCAACGGCCCGCTGTTGCTGCTTGAATCCTGGTTCGACCATGAGTTCATGGCCGAACTTGGGCGTCTCGCCCCCCAGGTAGTGGTGGCGGCTGGGTTCGAGGATCGGGTTCTCGAGACTTCCCTGGCCGACTTCGAATTCGAGCTGATATCTGTCGATGAGGAGGCCACGGCGCCTCCCTCCGAAGGGTCCAACGACCGCATTTGGCTGGCCGGCGGTGATGCGCCGGTGGCCCCGTGGACCGCACTGGGCGGCCCAATCGGTGCCCGGCTAGTGATTGTCGACGGCGATCTGCGAGCCCTTCCTCCCGAGACAAGGGAGATGATTCTCGGAGCTACTCAGGTTGAAGTGCTCTCCGACCTTGGGGAGGACGCAGACTGGCAGTTGGCGGTAGTCCTCCGGGGCGACGAAATCCCCGGTGGCGGCCTGCTCATGTTCGATGCCGGTTTCAGCCGCCGCCTGGTGGCGATGTACGGCCACCCGTCGACGCCAGGCCTCGGGGTGCTGGGCGAGCAGGACGCCGAAGAGGGAGTCGAGCGCCTCCAGACCATCGCCGAGGGCTACGACGCCGACGGCACCGTGATACTGCCCACATTCGAGATCATTGCCACCGTTGCCTCTGCCGGCCCCGGAGAGGACGGGGACTATTCGGCTGAGACCACCCGGGCTGAGATCAGGCCTTGGGTCGAGACAGCGGCGGCCAACGACATGTACGTAGTGTTGGACTTACAGCCGGGGCGAACCGACTACCTCACCCAGGCCAAGATCTACGAAGAGTTCCTGCGCCTGCCCAATGTCGGCCTTGCGCTGGATCCCGAGTGGAGGCTCAGGCCCAACGAGGTGCACCTGCGCCAGATCGGCACGGTCGACGCGGAGGAGATCAACCAGGTTGTCGAGTGGCTAGCCGGAATTGTCCGTGAGGAAGCCCTGCCCCAGAAGCTGCTCATCCTTCACCAATTCCGCTTGCAGATGATCACTAACCGTCATCTGGTTGAGACTCCTCCAGAGCTGGCGGTGTTGGTCCACATGGACGGTCAGGGTCCGGTTCGAGACAAGATCAACACCTGGAACTTGTTGACCAGACAGCCCGATGCCGGGCAGTTCTATTGGGGTTGGAAGAACTTCTTCGACGAGGACTTCACCATCGCAACCCCGGATCAAGTTCTAGAACTAACCCCCACACCTTTGTTCGTTTCGTTCCAGTAGGGCCAGGGCCAGGCTGAAAAAGACCTCTAGAGCTGGTCGATGTAGGTGTCGGTGCCCACCACGGTCTTGTAGAAGGGGCCGGCCCAGCAAACGCTGGCCAAGCCCGAGCCGTTCACGGCGTCCACATACGATGCGAACGAGTCCCAACAGCCGTCGGGCTGCTCGTCGCAGAAGAAGATTTGGAGGGTGCGGGCCTCGGTGCCGGTGCCCGAGCCCAGATCCATGGGGGAGTTGGAGGTGATCTCGTCGCGCTGGCGGGGCTTCCAGGTGGAACCGATGGCCACCGGCGAACCGGCCATCATCTCGGGCATAGCGGTGTCCCGCAGAAAGGCGTGCAGTTCGTCTTCGCTCACCCCGTCGGTCCGGTCCATGGCCACCACCCCGATGCCGGCGTAGCCGTGATCGAGGGCCAGCTCCAGGGGCACCGGGTCGCCATCGCGGTAGGCGGCCCAGCCCACGTCGGCCAAGATGGTGTGACGGTGAGTGCGCTCAGCGAATCCCCGGTCGTTGGTGTAGAGCCAGTGAACCTGGTCGCCGGCCCACTTCCAGTGCTCCTCGTCGTGGCCGTCGAGCACCCAGTACACGGCCAGAAATGAGCCATTGCCGGCCTGTGACACTTCGCCGCTGCCGTCGGTGATGCGCATGTCCTTGAGCGCCCGGGGGGCTACCCAGCGGGATCCGGCGAACATCCAAGGTCCAATCATGCACCCGGCGTAGAAATGGTCTCGTTCGTACCAGCGGTTGTACTCCTTCTCGTGGCCCGGATTGGGGTCCACCAGGGTGAAGAGCATGCTGCCAACGTGGATGGGATAGTCGTTCACGCCGTCCGAAGATAGCCGTTTCGCTCTAGTGTCGGCATGGTGAGCAGCCATCCATTCCGCGACAAGGCCGCCATCGCGGGAATCGGCATAACCGAGTTGTCCAAGAACTCGGGGGTGAGCACCCTCACGCTGGCGCTGCGGGCGATCATGGCCGCCATCGACGACGCCGGGCTCCGTCGGGAGGACATCGATGGGGTGGCCTGCCACCAAGTGCAGGACTCCGTCACTGCCTCAATCGTGGCCCAGTGCCTGGGGGTGGACGACCTGTCGTGGTTCTGCGACCAGTTTGGTGGCGGCTCCACGTCGCACTCAGTGGTGGGCCACGCCGCCAACGCGGCGGCACTGGGCCATGCTCGACACATCGTGGTGTGGCGCTCTATCAACGCCCGATCTGAGCACCGCATGGGCGGCACCGGCCGCCCACCTCCGGCCATTGTGGAGACCCAGTACCAGCACCCCATCGGCTGGGTGACCCCGCCGCAGTGGTATGCCATGTTCGCCCGCTCCCACATGAGCCGCTGGGGAACAAACTCTGAGGACTTGGGGCGCATCGCCGTCCAGCAGCGGGCCAACGCCGTCCACAACGAGCGGGCCATGATGCGAGCCCCCATGACCATGGACGACTACCTGGCCTCCCGGTGGATCGTGGAGCCGTTCCGGCTGTTCGACTGCTGCCTGGAGACCGACGCCGCCGCCGCAGTGGTGATCACCACCGCTGAGCGGGCCCGGGATCTGCGCCAGACTCCGGTGCTGATCTCGGGAATGACCTGGGGCGGCGGCCACATGATGCACAGCAATCGGGTGCAGGCCGACTGGACCACCTCGATTGCCGCCAAGATGGCCCGGAGGCTGTACGACATGGCCGGGGTCGGCCCAGACGACGTTCAGTACGCGTCCCTATATGACGCCTTCACCCACCTGGTGCTGGTCCAGGTGGAGGACTACGGGTTCGCCCCCAAGGGTGAGGCGGCGGCGTTCATTGCCGAGAGTGAAACCGCTCCCGGTGGCCGCATACCGGTGAACACCCACGGCGGATTTCTGTCGGAGGGCTATGTCCACGGCCTCAACAACCTGCACGAGGCCGTTCGCCAGGTCCGGGGCACCGCCGGGCGCTTCCAGGTGCCCGACGCCGAAGTTGCCCTGTCCACCGGCCAGCCCGGCTATGTGGCCGGCAACTCCTCGGCCATTATCCTGCGCCGCGATAGCTGACCGGCTCCGGACGTTCTTGGCGGGCGGTGTACCAGGCGGCCGCCGCCGCAGCTACCAGCAACAAGGCGGCCAGTCCGGCCCAATGGCTCAGCGAGTGAAAGCCGAAGCGCTCCATGACCACGCCTGCGGACAATCCGGCGACCGCTCCGCCCCCGGTCATCAATAGGTCGGCGCCGCCCTGCATCTCCACCCGCTGGGCTACCGGAAACGCGGCGGTGAGCAGCGCGCTCCCCGCGATCAGCCCGAAGCTCCAGCCCAATCCCACCAGCAATAGCCCGGCGAACATCCCGGCGCTGTCCTCTGCGCTGTTGTGGGCTGCGGTCTCCGCGCCGATGCACAGGATCACACCACCCAGCCCGACCATGAGGTAAGGGCCGATTCGGTCGACCAGCCAGCCCACGATGGGCGAGAAGGCGAACATCCCGATGACGTGGACCGAGATCACCCAGGCGATCACCCGGAGCTGGTGATCGCCATTGTCCATGTGCAGCGGGGTCATGGTCATCACCCCCACCATCACCGCTTGGCCCATGAGCATGGCGGTCACCGCCAGCCGGGCGGCGGGCACGGTGGCAATGCGGCGTCCTACCACCCGGAGTGGGGCCGGACGGGCGGCGGCTTGACCCAGTGTCCCCAGTACTTCCAGCGGGTCCGGGCGCAGCCAGACATGGGTGGCGGTGAGGCCGATGACGAAGAGAATTGTTGAAAGCAGGTAGGGGCCGGACAATTCCGGGATGCCTATGAACCGGGCTACGGCCGCCGCATAGTCCAGCGCGACGGTCGGTCCCAGTGCCGCCCCTAACGTTGTGGCCCACACCAGCATCCCGATGGCCCGGGCCCGGCGATCGTCGGGGGCCAGGTCGGCCGAGGCGAATCGGGCGGCCAAGTTGGTGGCGTTGCCCGCGCCGATGCCGATGATCCCCACCACCAAGAGAGGATAGAAATCGGCCACCGCGGCGAGGAAAGCCAGTGAGGCCCCGACCGTGCCAATCGACCACCCCGCCACCAAACCCCGTCTTCTACCGAGACGGGCCATCCGGCGAGCCAAGGGAACGGTCATCGCCACACTGCCCACCTGCATCATGGCGGCGGCCAAAGCGGCCAGCGTGTCGCTGTCGGTAATCTCCTTGGCGAGCAACGCGGCGGCCGCGAATCCCGAAGCCATGGCCGCTGAGGTGGGAACCACTGAGGCCATCAACGTCCGAGACGCCCGCTGATAGGCCGCTGTTCGCTCTTCTGTCATATCAGCGCAACTGGGGTCTTCAACGTCCTAATGGGAGGGTCTCTCTTGGGAGTTCTTGCTTGGCTTCGGCTCACTCTAGTGACAGTCTGGAGCCGATGACCGCCGTTGAACGCCCGGCCGATCAGGCCCCTAAGCCCCGCCCCTATCCCGAGCGGGACTCGGCGCCATGGTGGGAGCGCATCAACCAGCACCGCTTCGAGTTGCAGCGCTGCGACGAGTGCGGGGCCTGGCGGTGGCCGCCCCGGGCCATGTGCGGGCGATGTGCCTCCTTCGAATTCACCTGGACCCCGCTGTCGGGCCGGGCCACGGTGGAGAGCTGGGTGGTGAACCACCATGCCTTCCTGCCGGGATTCGCCTCCCCCTACACCGTGGTGCTGGGCCGACTAGACGAACAAGACGACCTGTGCCTGCCTGCCACCTGGCAAGGCGCCGATGAGCCTGTCGCCGGCCAGCCCATCGAAGTGGCCTTTGAAGACCACGTCGACGACGAAGGCCCCTTCACCCTCCTCGCCTGGCGCCCAGCTTGAGCCTTGGACATGGGTCGGTTCCAGCGCCGCCGCTATGGCATGCCTTAGGCTTGGACAGCAGCCCGGATGTCGCGAACGGTGATCGACTCAGCGTTGGCATCCACCGTCTCTACCAACGCCATGTGGGCTAATTGCAGCACCTTGCGAAGAGAAGATCCCTGCTCGTACTGCC
The DNA here is from genome assembly GCA_965208545.1 of Candidatus Poriferisocius sp. GTDB lineage: Bacteria > Actinomycetota > Acidimicrobiia > Acidimicrobiales > Bin134 > Poriferisocius. The sequence goes on from OZ242341.1 coordinate 950,772, forward strand.
GAAATAGCTCCTGTACAGCTGATGATTCGACGATGTCTTCAAGCCGCCAGGTCTGAGCCTTGCCTCTGTCGTTGTCTTTGTGAACTTGGACGCGCTGGTTCAAAATGCGACCGAGCTGATCAGCGGTCGGCACGCGAGGTATCTCTACCCTGGTGTCGAGAAAAGCCAACAGATCAGGGGCTCCGAGGCTGGTTTCGAGGTAGTGGGTGTGTGTGGCAACAACGACCGACGCATCCAGTTCTGAAAGCCACCGGATAGCTTCGCCAAAGAAACCTGTGATGATTTCCTCCTCGGATGCCGCTGTCCAACGGTCCGTGTCGTCGAAAACGAAGACTGGCATTAGCGAATCGCCATAAATCGGCTGAAGGCACTGGTAGATCACCTCGCGTTTGTCCAACAGGGTGATCGGTTCGGTTGTACTGATTTGGTTCTCGATCTGCCTAGCGATGTCGGCGTGTGCCATCCAGCCGGGGATTCGCGCTCCAACGCTTTTGGTGCGACGGCTAACTCGGGTGAGGCTTCTCTTGAGTCCGACTGCATCCGAGGTGACTCTCTCAGCATGCCCAGCCTCACGGGCCTGTCGGGCAAGCTGCGAGAGGATCATGTCGGCAATGTGTTCCGCTTTGGTCGCGCCAAGTTCGAGCGAATGGACCGGTACCAGGATTGGGGCGACAGATTCAGCAGTAGGCCCGAGCACATAGGACACCAAACTCGTCTTGCCGCAACCGCTATCGGCGATCAATGCAATGCGTTCACCGCGTAGGGCCCCATCCCGCAGTCGCCCCTCTACATGGGTGCCGTCAGACATCGACTCGAATGGAACGTGGTAGGCACCGACATCGTCGAACTTTGGAGTTGGGTCAAATGCGTGGCAATCGCGCAAGTGTTGGAGCATCGAGTAGGTCACGAAGTCTCCCTTGCAGGAAGGTCGTCCGTCTCCGCTGCGCTCCCGGTTGCGCTTTTCGGATAGGCCGCGTAGAGCTTGCGGCGGCCCGAACGTTCAGCGGTTACCAGGCCTCCCGCTTCCAGTTCTGCTAGCACTTGGACCACTCGGCTCCGGGTTACGCCAGCTTCCGCGAGTAACAGCTCGTCACCGGCGTGGGTAGGTCCGTAGGACTCAAGGGCATCAAGGATTTTGATAGCTGTCGCCTTCAAATGCGAGCGAGATTCTTGGATATCTCTAAGTCGGCTGGCCTCCAGCTCAAGGTCATCCGAAAGATAGAGGTCGCGGATTACGGACAAAGCTCGACGCGGCGTACAAGGGGCAACCGCTTCTAGTGCCGAATCGGACATCCTTTGCAGCACTTCTCGTTCCTCAGGAGTACCGGACTCCGCTCTCCGTCGAACCAGTTCATGCAGCCCGTCATAGTCGAACGGTGACAGCTCAACAATTGCATCAAAAAACGAGTCCGCTGGTGGTTCGAGATGAGACCCGCTTCCCGAAACCACCCATTGAATTGGAAGTTCCCACAGGGTGTCTCGCCAGCGCCCGAACATCTCGTGCACACTCGTGAGGTCAAGATCGTCAACGAGCATCACGCACGAAGGTTGTTCTTGTAGTTGTCTAACTGCTGCCCGCAAATGCCGGAAGGGGTCCTCCGCTGCCTTGAGTGTCGTGCTCGAGAGCTGATTGAACACGGCGGCGAGTGGGTTGGGGCCCTGACGGCTCAATACATGCTGCCCAACAAGTCCTCGCTCTATTTCGTCAAGTCGCTCAGTTAGTGTTTCGAACCCATGCAAACGGACATAGCGCGCCTCGGGGATGGCTCGCTGAATCTGACGCAAGAATGATGTCCGGCCGATGCCCGGTGGTCCGTGCACGTAGATGTTCAGGCCCAGATGTAGCGCTCTCAGAGTACGTCTCAACTCCGCGCTACGATTGGAGAATAGCTGGCTATCGGCATCAGATGAGCTGAGAGCCCGCTGGCCCAGTAAGATCATTTACACAGTTTACTGTAAATAGAGTAAATGAGCAAATCTGACGAACCTGAAGCTCTTCTATAGCCCATTCTGCGACTGTACGCAGACTGGCGAAATGGCGGTGGACCTGCCCCAAAGCAGCCCGTGGAGGTTCCATTCGAATGCCACACCAACGAGGAGCGGGCCTTCATTTTCTTTGCTTGCCTCACACTCTGAGTTGCTATCCCAAATCAAAGATTGTTCACGGATTAGGGGGTGGGTAGGGGGTACTCGAACGTGAACAGGTTAAGTTCTTGGCATGAGACAGCGGAGGGTGCGCAGGATACGCAGTCTTGGCCGGTTCATACGAGCGGCTCGTCAACGTGATGGGCTTACCCAAGAACAGCTTTGCCGCTTGGCAGAGGTGGGACGTACTTGGCTCAGCAGAGTTGAGAATGGCAACCAGCCGAACCCTGAAATGGCATACGTGATGAGAGTTCTCGAAGTCCTCGATGCAGAATTCGTGGTCCGTCCACGCCGGCGTTTTGACCGGAAAGAACTAGTGAAGTCTGTGAAGCGACTCTTTAGTGCATGAAATAGGCGAGACCTGTAGTGCTGAGGGTGGGTTCGATGGCGGCACCGTCGAGGTAGCGGTTACCGTGTTCACAGGATGTTTCAGGGACAAACATGCAGGCGTTTCATGCTGATTTGAGTGACTCCGCGATCACAGTCGAGGTCGGCTCAAGGACATTTCGTCTAACCCCACAAGTTGGCTCGACCGACCCTGCAGCGAGGAAGGCGTCTTCTACCTCGGACGAGTGGAAAATTGATTGGGTCACCGAGAAGGCCGGAAACTCTGAAATTCACCGGAGCTATGGTGGCTTCCAACGTGGCCGTATTCCTCGTTTCGCAGACTCATTCTTGTTTGATGACACCGAACAAGATGCCATTGTTGCGGCGTTGTTCGGATGGCACGTCGTTCTGTTGGGCAGACAGTCGTTGTTCAGACATTCGTTGGTGAAGTTACTGACCCTGCAACACCACGATGACGTTCCCACGGCCATCGCCAATCACCTTGCGCCTAATGAGGTTGCATGGCTGGATCGACTACGTCTTCCACCTGCTACCCGCAAGGTCTGGCAGCGCCCCATAGCGGTTTACCCTCCCGAACCCGGCATGGTCAGTGCTCTATGGCTACGCAACGGCTATGTCGCACTAGCGCGATGGGGCGATTCCCGTCGGACAATTAGGCTGGCCTCGCTGGTCATCCCGCCGCCCGATCCCGACCATGGGACAGTCATTGAGCCCACGAGCGTCACAGAGTTGGGTATTGATGATTTGTCTCTGGTCAAACAGATTGCGGAGGCACTAGGCGTCTCAAACGAGGTTCCCAGGCTTATTACCGAAGCCGAGGGGCTTAACCATGAAATTCCTAGGCTTGTAGCCAAGGCGGGTGGGTGTCCGGACGAAGCCGCGAGGCTGATAGCCGAGGCCCTTGGGATCGCGGACAACACCGCTGAATCGGTTGTCCGACGGCTGGGGCTCAAGGGTGGTACAGCAATTCGATGGTTCGGCGGTTCGCCGTTCCCTCACGGTTACGGTCATGGTGGCCGACCCTTCCCCAAGTCTCCCCGTCCGTAAGGTCGGGGAAACTCTTGGGTCTAACCTGCACTCATTGAGATCCCCTGGGGGAGTTCTGGTTGCGAGTCCAGGCGACTTGAAAGGCTTGGCGTTCGGGGTGACCAGAGCGGGGGCGGTTGTACTAGATTTCTCGCGGACCCGGAAGACGATTAGGGAGATGCCGTGGAAGTAACGGTCACCATAAACGGGCGCAGCCACACCCACGATGTGGAGCCGCGCACGCTGCTGGTTCACTACATCCGAGACGTGGTTGGCCTCACCGGCACCAACATTGGGTGCGACACCTCCTCGTGCGGCGCCTGCACCATCCATGTGAATGGCGAGTCGGTGAAATCCTGCACCATGCTGGCCGTACAGGCCGACGGCCAGGACCTCTTGACCATCGAGGGATTGGCCGACGGCGACGTGCTGCATCCCATGCAGGAGTCGTTCCGCCAGTGCCACGCCCTTCAGTGCGGCTATTGCACGCCGGGCATGGTCATGGCCGCCGTCTCGCTGCTGGATGAGAACCCCGACCCCACCGAGCGGGAAGTCCGCATCGGCCTCGAGGGCAACCTGTGCCGCTGCACCGGGTACCACAACATTGTCAAAGCTGTTCTGCACTGTGCGGAGGCCTCGTCATGATTCCTGCGGCATTCGATTACATCCGGGCCGGATCGGCCGATGAGGCGCTGGCCGCGCTGGCCGAGCACGGCGACGAGGCCAAGCTGCTGGCCGGCGGCCACTCCCTGCTGCCCCTGATGAAGCTGCGCTTGTCTACCCCCGCGGTGTTGGTGGACATCGGCCGCCTCGACGACCTCAGCTACATCAACGACGCTGGTGACCACCTCGCCATCGGCGCCCTCACCCGCCACCGCGACGTGGAGACCAGCGAGCTGATTCAGTCGCAGGCTGGGCTGTTGGCCGAGGCCACCAGCCACGTAGGCGACCCCCAGGTCCGCCATCGGGGCACCATCGGCGGCTCCATCGCCCACGGTGATCCCGCCTCCGACCTGCCGTCGGTGATGCTGGCCATGCGGGCCACCCTGGTGGCCCGAGGACCGGGCGGCGAGCGGGAGATCGCGGTGGACGACTTTTTCACCGGGTTCCTGGAGACCGCTCTGGGCGACGACGAACTGCTCACCGAGATCCGGGTGCCCAAGATGCCCGACGCCACTTGGGGCTTCCAGAAGTTCAACCGCCGGGCCCAGGACTGGGCCATCGTGGGCGTGTCGGCCATCGTGGGCAACGGCAGCGCCGGCGTGGGGCTGGTGAACATGGACAGCATTCCCGTGCGGGCCGCTGGTGTGGAAGCCGCCCTGTCCGGGGGCGCGTCAGCCGCCGACGCCGCCGAAGCGGCTGCTGAGGGCACCAACCCGCCATCTGACCTGAACGCCGGCCCCGAGTACCGGGAGCATCTCGCCCGGGTGCTCACCCGCCGGGCGCTCGAAGCCGCTGGACGCTAACGCCCAGCCTTTGGGCACTCAGCCTTCTTCGGCTGCTGAGGTAGCCGACGGACTAAAGGGCTGTGACTACCTGGCCGACGAGGGGTTGGCCACGGCCGTGTTCTTGGCCATGACCCTGAACCGCCCCCTGCTGTTGGAGGGCGAGCCCGGCGTGGGCAAGACCGAAACGGCCAACGCGCTTGCCGCGTGGACCGGCGGGGAGCTGATCCGCCTCCAGTGTTATGAGGGCATCGACGTGGCCCAGGCAGTGTACGAGTGGGACTACTCCCGCCAGCTCTTGCACCTGCGCACCGCAGAGGCCACCGGGGGCGCCACCCGGGAGACGGCCGACGCCTTGGAAGACGAGCTGTACTCCGAGCGTTTTCTCATCAGGCGCCCCCTACTGCGGGCCATCGCTGCCACAGAGGGCCCACCGCCAGTGCTGTTGATCGACGAGGTCGACCGGGCCGATGACGAATTCGAAGCCTTCTTGCTGGAAATCCTGTCCGACTATGCGGTGACCGTGCCCGAGATCGGCCGATTCGCGGCCACCACTCCGCCTCGGGTCATCATCACCTCCAACCGCACCCGCGACGTCCACGACGCCCTCAAGCGGCGCTGTCTGTACCACTGGGTGGAGCACCCCAGCTTCGAGCGGGAAGTGGCCATCATTGGCCGCCGGGCTCCCGAAGTGAGCGAGCTGCTGGCCCGCCAGGTGGCTGCCGCGGTGGCCGCATTCCGGGAGCTGGGCCTGTACAAGCCCCCCGGTGTGGCCGAGAGCATCGACTGGAGCTTGGCGCTGGGCCGACTTGGGGCCGCCGAGCTGACCCCTGAGATCACCCAGGCCAGCCTGGGGTCGGTGCTCAAGTACCGGGAAGATCAGCAGCGGGTGGTCGACCAGGGCATCGCCGGCCTGATCGATCAGGCCATCGCCCGGGCCGGATGAGTACCGATTTCCAGGCCATGCTGTCGCTGATCGCCGTACCTGCCATCGCCCGTGCAGGCTGACGAGATTGCGGTCGGCTTCGTAAATGCGCTGAGAGGCGCGGGCATCGACGTGGCCGTGGGATCGTCGGTGAACTACTACCAGGCGCTCGGGGCGGTGGGCGTGGAGCAGCGCAGCTCGGTGTACTGGGCCGGCCGGACCACCCTGGTGACCGAGCCCGACGATATCGAGCTCTTCGACAAGATCTTCGACGCCTATTACGGCGGACAGCAGCTGGTGGCCACTCCGGTAATGGAGGTGACCCAGCCCATCACCCTGGTGGTGGACGACGACGGCGACGATGAGGGCGATGACGACGGCGGCGACGAAGACCCCGGCGATCCCACCCTCACGCTGCGGTGGAGCCGCCACGAAGTGCTGCGCGACAAGGACTTCGCCGATTACAGCGACGATGAGCTCGACGAGGCCCATCGGCTCATGGCCGCCATGGCCCGCATCGGCGGCACCCGGCGGTCTCGCCGCCGACGCCGCACCCATCGCACCGCGGGGCACCCCGAGCTGAGGCGCACAGTGCGGGCCGCTATCCGCAGCGGCGGTGAGCCGGTGCGACGCTGGTATACCGAGCCGGGCGAGCGGTTGCGCAGGGTGGTGCTGCTGCTGGACATCTCGGGGTCTATGGAGTCGTACGCCCGAGCGCTTATCCGCTTCGTCCACGCCGCGGTGGTGGGTCGGCGCCGAGTGGAGGTGTTCACCATCGGCACCCGGCTGACCCGCATCACCCGGGAGCTCTCCTCGCGGGATCCCGATCGTGCGCTGGACGAGGCTGCTGATGCAGTAAGCGACTGGTCGGGGGGCACCCGCCTAGGCGACACCCTGGCTGAATTCAATGAGCTGTGGGGTATCCGGGGCATGGCCCGGGGGGCGACCGTGGTCGTAATGAGCGATGGATGGGATAGGGGCAGCCCCGAGGTGATGGCCGAGCAGATGGCCCGATTGCACCGGGTGACCCATAGACTCGTATGGGTGAATCCGCTGAAGGCCACCCCTGGCTACCAGCCTCTGGCCCAGGGCATGGCCGCCGCCCTGCCCTACATCGACGATTTCATCGAGGGCCATTCATTGCACTCATTGGAGCGTCTCGCCGCGGTTCTGGATGACGACAGGTCCCCGACCGATGCTCTTCTCATGATCGGAGCAGGCGCAAAATGAAAGAAATCTTGGCCGATTTGGACGCCTGGCGGGCCGAGGGCCGGCAGGTGGCGCTGGCCCGGGTGGTCAACGTCGAGGGCTCCGGTCCCCGCGACCCCGGCGCGGCCATGGCGGTAAGCGACAACGGCGATGTGATCGGATCAGTATCGGGCGGATGCGTGGAGGGCGCGGTGGTGGTCGAGGCCCTTGACATCCTCGAGAGCGGTGAGCGGCGTATGGTCAGCTTCGGCTACAGCGACGACGAGGCGTTTGCAGTGGGGCTCACCTGCGGAGGCACCATCCACCTGTTCATCGAGCCGCTGGACTGGTAGCGGTGTCCGAGCTCTATGAGCGGCTTCGGGAGGCCATCGTCGATGAGCGGCCCGTTGCGCTGGCCACCGTCATCGAAGGCCACAACTCCGGGGCCAAGCTGGTGGTGGAGCCCGATGGCGACATCATCGGCACCCTGGGCCATCCCGAGCTGGATCGGATCGTCAGCCGGGATGCGGTGGGGGAGCTGGCCGCCGGCCGCACCGGGGTGCGCCACTACGGCGCCGAAGGCCAGGCTCGAGAGACCGACGTCTCGGTGTTCATTGAGTCGTTCTCGCCTCCGCCGATCATGCTCGTCTTCGGGGCGGTGGACTTCACCGCCGCGCTGGCTCGATCCGGCAAACTTCTGGGATTCAACGTGATCGTGGCCGATGCCCGCCCGGTGTTCGCCACCGTCAAGCGGTTCCCGATGGCCGATCGGGTGATGGTGGCCTGGCCCGACGAGGTGTTCGACACCTACGGCGACCGTCTAGGTCCTCACGACGCGGTGTGCATCCTCACCCACGACCCCAAATTCGACGTCCCCGCTGTGCAGCGGGCTGTGGCCACCGACGTGGGCTACATCGGGGTCATGGGCAGCCGCCGCACCCACGCCACCCGCCTGGAGCGGTTGCACGAGGTGGGAGTGGACCAGAAGGGAATCGACCGGCTCATGGCCCCCATAGGGTTGGACATCGGCTCCCGCACGCCCGAAGAGACTGCCGTATCGGTGTGCGCTGAGATCATCGCCAACCGCACCGGCCACACCGCTCCGTCGCTGCGCGACAGCGAAGGCCCCATCCATCGCCCACCGGCCGAGGGATGAAGCGCCTCGCCCCGCTGATAGCGGCGGCGCTGGTGCTCTCGTCCTGTGGCAGCTCCGAACCGGCCGCCGACCCCACCGCGTCTCCGCTAGCGCCGACGGCCACTGCAGTTCTCGACGCAACCGAGGCTCCTGAACCCACCGCGGCGTCAACTGCCGCCTCTATCGCACCCGCATCCACACCTACTTCAATTCCTGCCCCGCCCACACCCCAAGTGATCACCGGAGGCGAAGGGCCCACCGGGGATCTGCTCTACGTGTCGCGTGATTGGACCACCGACTGGTCCACCCGCACCATCAATCTCGATGAGCTGCGGATCGGCATCCAGGTGGTACCCATCCGCGATCGCATCCCGCCCATCGACGAACCCGAGTTCGCCCCGGCATCGGAGGCTGGGTGGTCAGATCCCGAACCCGGCCTGTTGCTGGTGATGGGCGACACCGCCCGCTTCTATCCGTTGGCCATGCTCATCGTCCATGAGATCGTCAACGACGAGATCGACGGACGCCCGGTGCTGGTCACCTACTGCCCGCTGTGCAACAGCGCTTTGGTGTTCGACCCGGTGGTCGACGGACAGCGGCTGCGGTTTGGCACTTCCGGGCTGTTGCGCAACAGCGACTTGGTGATGTGGGACGACGCCACCGAGTCGCTGTGGCAGCAGATCGGCGGCGAGGGGTTGGTGGGGGCTTACGCCGGTCATCGTTTAGACGTCATCCCGTCGGCCATCGTGTCGTGGAGCGACTTCAAAGCCGGCTATCCCGATGGGGTTGTGCTGGACCCGCCCGGACGTCCCACCAGCAGCTACGGCCGCAATCCCTACGTGCAGTACACCTCCCGGACGTCGCCCATACCCGGTTTCTTCGACTCCACCATTTTGGATGACCGTTATCCCGCCCTGGAGCGCACCGTCGGTGTCACGGTCAACGACCACGACAAGGCCTACCCGTTCAGCGTGGTGCAGGCCAACAGAGCACTGAACGACACTGTGGCCGGGGTTCCGGTGGTGGTGCTGTGGTCGCCGGGCACCGCCGATGCGCTGGATTCCCCAGTTACCGCCGAAGGGATGGATGTGGGAGCGGCGCTGGCCTTTGACCGGCGGGTTGACGGAGAGGCGCTGGAGTTCGCTCCGGCCGGCGATGGCCGGTTCACCGATGACCAAACCGGATCGACCTGGAACGTGCTCGGACAAGCGGTCGACGGCGAGCTGACTGGCGCCCGGTTGGAGCCGGTGGTGCACACCAACGAATTCTGGTTCGCCTGGTCGGCGTTCCACCCCAATGGCGAGGTATTCGGGCCATGACGGTTGAGCCCAACCTGATCGAGTTGGTGCGTCGATGACCATTGCCGCAGTTCTATTGGCCGCTGGCGCCGGAACCCGGTTTGGGGGCGACACCCACAAGCTGCGGGCCCCGTTTCGGGGTCAGACCGTGGTCCAGCATGCCCTCGGCGCTGCGCTAGAAGCCGGGCTCGACGCGGTGTACATCGTGACCGGGGCGGTCGAGCTGCGCGACCTGATTCCCGACGGCGTGGTGTTGGTGGAGAACCACTCCTGGGAGTTGGGCCAGGCCACCTCGCTGCGGGCCGGGGTGTTCACCGCCGAAAACGACGGACACGATGCGGTGGTGATCGGGCTGGGCGATCAGCCCCTGGTGGGCGCCGAGTCTTGGCGGATGGTGGCGGAGGCCGAGGGAGACTTGGTTACCGCGGTCTATCAGGGACGCCGCAGCCCTCCGGTGAAGCTGGGAGCGGCGGTCTGGCCGCTGCTACCCACCAGCGGGGATGCCGGGGCCAGAATGCTCATGCAAATGAGGCCCGAGCAGGTTACGGAAGTATCCTGTCCCGGAGAGCCGGTCGATTTTGACACTGTTCAGGACTTGGAAGAATGGTCTTGAAGGGTTCGGAATCGAATTGAGAGATGTGAAATTGGAGGACCTGCAGCATGGAAATGACCAATGAGATCGAGGTCAACGCCTCAGCCAGTGATGTTTGGGACGCCTTCAATGATGTGGAGCGCATCGCCCCTTGCCTGCCCGGTGCCCAGCTCACCGAGATAGAGGGTGAGGAGTACCTGGGCGTGGTCAAGGTCAAGGTCGGGCCGGTCAACGCTCAGTACAAGGGCAAGGCCACCTTCGTCGAACGAGATCAAGACGCCCTCAAGGTGGTGATCCTGGCCGAGGGCCGGGAAACCCGGGGGCAGGGAAACGCCAGCGCCAACATAACTGCGACCTTGGAAGCGCTGGACGACAATCGGACAAAGGTCGGTGTCACCACCGATCTAAAGATCACCGGCAAGGTGGCTCAGATCGGTCGCAACCTCATTCCCGACGTGAGTTCGAAGATCATGGATCAGTTTGCCGATAATCTGGAGGCCATGCTTTCAGCCTCCACAGATGATTCTTCCTCCGGCGACGACGCCGCTGCTGGCGATTCAGGCGCTGGCCCGGCCTCCCGCCCCGAGCCCGAAGCGGTTGACTTGCTGGAAGTGGCCGGTCCGCCGGCCGCCAAGAAGTTTGGTCCCATCGCCGGGATCATCGCCGCTCTTTGGATCGTGAGGAAGATCTTCAAGAGAAGGAAGAAAAAGAAGGGCTGACCCTTCGCTTGGAAAACGACGAGCAGGTCGAGGCCCTGCTGGGCCGCGCCCCCCGGGGTCCCTACGAAGTGGTGGTCAGAACCGAGGACGGCACTCCTCGGGTGCTGCGCAACGCTCCCATCTTGGACGACGGCACCCCCATGCCCACCCGCTACTGGCTGGTAGGCCCCGACGACGTGCTGAGCGTGAGCCGACTGGAATCGGCCGGGGGAGTCCGCCGGGCCGAGTCCGCCGTCGATCCCGATGAGTTGGCCGACGCCCATCGCCGGTATGCCGCCGAGCGGGACGCCGCCATTCCCGAAGGCCACGCAGGACACCGCCCTGCCGCGGGGGTGGGCGGTACCCGCCAGGGAGTCAAGTGCTTACATGCCCACTACGCCTGGTACTTGGCCGGGGGCGACGATCCGGTCGGTCGCTGGGTGGCTGAGAACCTGGAAGCCGAAGATCTGTCGTGAGCGCGCCGGTAGTGGCCGCCATCGACTGCGGCACCAACTCCACCCGTTTGCTGGTCAGCCAGGGCGGCACCGAGCCATTAGACCGGCTGATGACCATCACCCGCCTGGGGGAGGGGGTGGACCAAACCGGCCGGCTGGCCCCGGGGGCCATTGAGCGCACACTTGAGTGCTTGCGACGCTACCGAGAGGTGATGGACCGCTACGGCGTGGAGGCGGTGCGGATCACCGCCACCTCGGCGGCCCGGGACGCGGCCAACCGCGAGGAGTTCTTCGACGCCGGCGAAGCGGTTGTCGGCACCCGTCCCGAGCTGCTGAGCGGACTGGCCGAAGGACAGCTGTCCTTTCGGGGGGCTACTGCCGAACTCAATCCGGCAATGGGACCGTTTCTGGTGGTCGACTTGGGGGGAGGGTCGACCGAGCTGAGCGTGGGCACCACCGTTTGCGAGGCGGCGATGTCGCTGGATGTGGGCTGTGTTCGCCTCACCGAGAAATACCTCCACGGCGACCCGCCGCTTCCCGAGGAGCTGCATGCCTGCTTGTCGGTGACCGGCGACCACCTCGACGACGTCGACCGTGAGATGCCCGCCGCCGGTCAGGCCCGGACACTTGTCGGCCTGGCTGGCACGATCTCCACTGCCGCGGCCGTCGAACAGGGGCTGCACGCCTACGACCGGGACAAAATCCACCACTTCGAGTTGACCAAGGCCGCGGCCGAGGATGTATTCCGCACTCTGGCCACTGAATCTCGGGCTGATCGGGCGTTCAATCCGGGATTGGAGCCTGGCCGGGTCGATGTGATTGTGGGGGGAATGACGATCTTGGTGAAGATCATGCGGCACTTTGGGTTTGAGTCATGCCTGGTGTCGGAGTCAGACATCTTGGATGGGATGGTGCTGAGCTTGTTGGACTCGTTGTCTAACTAGCGAACCGGCGCGGTGGCGGGTCCTGTCACCTACGGCGGCCTGGCCGTCGGAGCGGCCAGGTCCGCCTGCGGCGCCACCCCCCACCACGCCTACCCCTGGTCCACACGTCCTTCTGTTTGAGTAGAGGGGGAGGGAGTAGGTTTGGCGGGAGTGCGGACTTGGACTCGGTTACGGGGGGCTCGGGAGGAGCAGGTGCTGCGCGGGTCTCGGGTGGAACTGCGTTCGCTGGTGGAGACCGATTTCGCCGAGTGGCAGGCCGTGCGCCGGGCCAATAGGGAGTGGCTGACTCCGTGGGAGCCCACCCCGCCTAGCACTCAACCCGATGTGGTAGAAGACCGCCTGGCCTTCGCGGCCCGGTGCAGTGCTCGCGACCGAGAGCGCCAGATGGATGCCGGCTACGGGTTCGGGGTGTTCGCCGAAGGTTGCCTGGTGGGGGAGATGAACCTGTCAGGGGTGCAGCGGGGCCCATTTCAAAGCGGCCATGTGGGGTATTGGATCGATCACCGATACGCCGGGCGGGAGTATGCCCCCGAGTCTCTCGTCGTGGTGCTGGACTACGCCTTTGAGAAGCTGGGGCTGCACCGGGTGCAGATCAACATCATTCCCCGCAATCAGGCCAGTCGCCGGGTGGTGGAGAAATTGGGCATTCGCGACGAGGGGATTGCTCTGCGCTATCTGGAGATCAACGGCCGCTGGGAAGACCACGTCCGCTACGCCATCACCTCAGAGGAGTGGCAAGTACGGGGCCCCGAGCTGGTGGCTGGCTGGATGAGCTAGTTCTTAGCGGGGTCCCGAGTTGGTGGCGGGTTGGATGAGCTAGTTGGCTACCTCGACTTACTGATGGCCTCTTTGAGAGCGGCCACGCGCTCCTTGAATTCGGGCTGCTTCATCGACCACACCTGAGGTTCGACCTCTCGAGCCACCGCCGCCGCGCTGTCGGTGATCGCGCCCATGTCGGTGATCGTCTGTTTCATGGCTTTGGTGAGCTCTCGCGGCGTACGAGCGGGGCGGCGGGCCATGCGCCGGGCCTCATCCAATAGCGCGTCATCGTCCACGCATCTCCAGGCCAGCCCAATCTCGGCGGCTCGCGGCCCGTCGAGCCTCTCGCCGAACACCACCATGGCCATGGCCGTTTGGCGGTCGCAGATACTTCTAAGCCGCCAGGTGTGACCGCCACCGGGGTGGATGGCGATCTGGAGAAACCGGCTTTCGAACATGGCCTGATTTCCGGCCAGGATCACATCGCAGGCCAGCGCGAAGTTCATGCCCGCCCCCACCGCCGGGCCGTTGACCGCGGCCACCGTTGGCAGTGGAGAGCTGGCAACCCTCAGGAACCCGGCATAGATGGAGCTCAGGCTCCTGGGGTCGTCAGCGGCCAGCAGTTCGTCCAAGTTGGCCCCCGCAGAGAACGCTGGGGGCGCACCCGTGAGGACCACCGCTCCCACCGACTCATCGGATTCCAGTGCGTCGAACACGGCGTCGAGCTCGCGATTCATCTCCAGGCTGACCGCATTTCGCACCTCGGGATGGTTAAGAGTCACGGTGGCAACGCCGTCGTCGGTTTCGCAGAGCACAAGTGCCATGCCATGACAATAGGGGTGCAGCGAATAAGTTGGCGCAGTGACCGATTCCCGGCATCCTCGACGCGCGCGGCAAGCGCTGTCGTACCGGAATTATCGCCTGTTCATCTCTGGGGCTCTTATCTCCAACTCCGGCGTTTGGGTGCAGATGATTGCGCTGGCCTTTGTGATCGAGCGGCTGACCGGCAGCGCCACCTGGGTTGGCTTGGCCGCCATGTTGCAGACACTGCCGGCGGTGTTTTTAGGAATGGTCGGCGGGGCGCTGGCCGATCGATTCCCCCGGCGGATCATGCTGGCGTTCACCAACTCGGCCCAAGCGTTGATCGCACTGGGGTTCTCGGCCATGTGGGCCGCAGGGGTCGACCGGCCGCTGGCCTACATCGCCCTTGGAGTGGTGAACGGGTGTGCGAACGGTATCCAACTTCCCGCCTGGCAGGCGTTCGTCAGCGAATTGGTGCCTCGCGTCGCCCTCTTGAACGCCGTGACCTTGAACTCGGCCCAGTTCAACGCCTCTCGGGCGGTCGGCCCCATGATCGGTGGGTTCGTGCTGGCGATAGGCGGTCCCGGCTGGTGCTTCTTCACCAATTCACTGACGTATGTACCCGCGGTCTTGGCTCTGGTCTTCATCCAGGTACCCCGATTGGCTCCGGAGGGTGGAGACAGGCCGAATGTGTTCAGAGATGCCGCGGCCGCAATGCGCTACGCCGCCGATCATCCCGGTATCCGCCTGTCCATACTGATTGCCGGGGTGATTGCTTTCTTCGGCCAGCCGGTCATCCACCTGGTGGTCATCTTCGCCAACGACGTGTTCAAAGTGGGCGAAACTCATTACGGAATCCTGGCTGCGGCCACCGGAATAGGAGCGATGCTCAACACTCCGTTTGTGGCCGGCCGGGGAAGCCGCGTGCCCCGCAGTCGTCTAGTGGGATTCGGTTGGCCGATCTATGGCATCGCGCTGTTGGGATTCGCATTGTCGCCTTACTACTGGTTGGCGGTGGTGGCCTTGGCTGTCTTGGGGGCATCCCACATCGCTACTGCCGCCACTCTCAATACCGTGATTCAGCTTCAGGTAGACGAGGCACTGCGGGCCAAGGTTCTGGCCCTGTACCTCATCACCTTGTTGGCCGGCCTGCCCCTCGGCGCCCAGTTGCAAGGGGCTCTGGCCGATCTGATCGGTCCCCGCATCGCCGTAGGCGGGGCCGGGATGCTGTTGGCAGCCACCGCCCTGTGGTGGGTGTTGAACGGCCGCACCAAGGTGCTCGATCTGTAAAGGCCGCTTGTGCCGGTTCTGGGCTGGTCTATTACTGGCGGTGAACCCTCTCCCTCACCTCGTGCCCAATTGGGGAGTGGACTTGCAATGCAGGCTGATCGGCGCATTTGGCATAGTCCCCTCATTTCCCGCCATCGGGGATGGTTGGCGCCAAACAGTGTCATTGCCGGTAAGCGGACCTTTGAGAGCCGCTTTGAGATGGGTGGCGAGCAGCGGGAGTGATCTGCCGATATCGAGAAACTTGTGCATTGCATCTTCGGTTTCGCATACCACAAGCGCGGGCACTGGCAATCCTGACCGTGCGCTCTTCCGGTACGTGCTCAGTTTGCGGGCTACTTCGCTCCGAGCCACCGCAGAGCGCTCAAATTCGAGGCAATGAGGCCTCGCACCAAAGGGTCCGTCGGCCACCAACAGAATCAAGTCTGGCTTGATCTGCGTGACATCTGGCAGATTGAGTTCGCCCCGCCAACCGGCGATTGCTTTAACCCCCTCGTTGGAGAATTGCAGAACCAGGCGATTGACTCCGTCATTGTGGTGAAACTCTTGACTGCGGAAGCCCGGATTGAGATACGCCCCGTGGCGCTTGTGAATTGTGTCGCGCCGCAGGCGGCTCAAATTGGCGGCGCGCATCATGCCGCGCGCCGCTAGGAAATAGCGATGGTCGAAGACTTCGACAAGTCCAGCCTCAACGAACCTAGCGAGAGTCCGTCTGACAACGGTGGGGGAGCCGTCCGCAATCTGTTGCAGCCATGAGGCCCGCATTGCGGGGTACTCGGCGATGGCCATAAAGAGTCGAAACGCAGTCGGACCGGTGATGGCGTCGAGATCGGAGTTCTGGCGCCACCATCGGCTGATAGAGAAATCTCGGCCAATGGGCGGATGCTCTGCGGGGTCCGAAATGAAATCGTGTGACGGACGCACCACCACGGGTTCGGTGCCGTCCCCATCGGGGGTGCAGATAAGGATCGGCGAAGTGCGAATGAGGATGCGGCGGGCAAGTTCAGCAGCCCATATGTCAGCCGCCACGATCACCTGTGCTGACGGCTCAACGATTTGCCGGGGGTCCTCATAGAAAACGCGGTTGGCGATGCGAAAGTAGCGATCCTCTTTTGCCGTATAGCAGTCCAGTCCCCAAAACCTGTGTTGCTGCTTTCGGCGGACGATCCGCTCGGTGGCATGCACGCCGAGGTAGGTGAATGAGATCCAGATGTCGTCGGCATATTGGGCGACCGCATGGAAGAAGCCACCGCTGCGGAGCAGTCGAAAGTCCACCAATTTGAGTTCGGCTGGATTGGCAGGGTGATCTGGCGGCAAGAGCAGCCTGCCGCTCTTGAACAGCGATGGTGCCAGTCGATAGATCATTTCCAGGGTCGCAAGACGACGGATACATGTCCTTTGTCCTCGTTTTGTGGCAGTCCATGGCGGATGTTCGTGAAGGGCGGTTCCTGTGTTGGCGAGTGTTGGCTGCTTGACGGTGGAATCGACGAACGGTGAGAACATCGCTCTCTCAATGTGAGGCACGTGTTCGTGGTCGAAAGCGAATTCCTCGCCCAATTGGCTTTGGACTGAAGGGTCAGTACGCACCCTCTTCATTCCTCCAGCTCTGGCAATCTCGCGAGGGTTCGCATGGACATGACTGGTGGTATAGAGCTGTTGGACGGAGCAAGTTGTCAACAGCCATCGCTCCTGTGGTGCCTTGAGCATGCCGCGGCGAACCGATGTGAGCCATCCTGCGAGGCCAAGTCCAGACAGCTTTTCCTCAAGCTGGCGCGGTCTGATGCCAACTATTGGAATCAGCTCGGCGGCGCTTACAAGTGGCATTCGCCCGACGATCCGCAGCAGTCGTCTGTCGAGAGAAGTTAAAGATTCTGCGGCCGCCATTGCGCCGCGAAATATACATATTCGTTAAGAAATTAATCTGACAATATTAGGACAAAAACTCAGTATTTGTGTTGAAAATATGGTCATATAACACATCTATTGTGTTGTATTGGATCTGCTATACTCATGTATTACATAAAATAATTATTGATGACATCAAGGATTTAGCGTCTAAATTGCGCCTAGCAAAACTCACTTTCCGGCCCTATTGAACCCCGACGGTTTCGAGATCGTCGTTGGCATTTTTCCCCACAATTTCTTCTCCCCCCGAGTCCGATCTGAGCGAGGAAGAAGAAGTTGTCACTCCTGTCGGGATACTGGGTGCATGAAGGAATCAGAGGAGAGAAGGATGTTTGGGGTCCAAGGGATGCGGGTCGTTCACGGTGACGAACGGCGGCAAGAGAGCATTACCGGCCGGTGTCTGGCCTTTGCCGAAGCGGCCCGGCAGCTGGGGATGGCCGTGCGAGGCCAGGAGCTGGTCATGCCCAGCTTTCGCAGCCCGCCTAGGGAGGTTGGCCGCCGTCGCACCTTGTCTCGTCATGAGGATGGCTCGGTGACCGTCTCCGTGATGGTCCGAAACCGCGTCTGGGAAGCGGTGCTGGCCGACATGATCGAAGGGATAGTGGCGGCCAACCGGATGGACGGCATCGACGCCGAAGCCCTGCGCGACCAGCTCTGGGAGGCCCTGCAAGGCGAATCCGCTCAGCGGGAAGCGGCCTGACCAGCAGGCTAGGACAGCGAGATTCCACCTAGGGTCGACCTAAACTGACCGGGCCATGCTTCTCACGGAGATCGATCACGTCGCTATCGCGGTCCACGACTTGGAGCAGGCCATCTTGTTCTACGAGAAGGCTTTTGACGCCTCAGTCGTGCATCGCGAGATCGTGGAACGCGATGGAGTTGAGGAGGCTCTCATCAAAGTGGCCGAGTCCTATGTCCAGCTGACCGCGGCCACCCGGGAAGATTCGCCCGTGGCAAAGTTCCTGGCTAAGCGGGGTGAAGGCATTCATCACATCGGCTATCGGGTAAACGACTGCGCTGCCGCTCTGGAATCTATGGTCGCTGCCGGAGCCACTGCCATAGATGCCGAGCCCCGTCCCGGCTCTCGAGGCACCACCGTCGCCTTCATCCATCCCAAAGGCGCCTTCGGCACCCTCATCGAGTTGGTCCAGGAATAGTTTTTTCGTCCAAGCCGTAAACTTGATTCGTGGCGATGCGACGGGCTGCGCTGATTGTGGAGGGCATGACCTGTTCGGCCTGCGTGTCGCGCATCGAGCGCAGCCTGAACGCGGTCGACGGGGTCATCGAGGCCCGAGTGAATTACGCCTCGGGTCGCGCTTCAGTGGCTTGCAGTGAAACCGTCTCCGATGCCCAGTTGGAAACTGCGGTGGTTTCCGCCGGTTACTCGGCCCGCGTTCCTCAGGGTCTCGACACCGAGCTCGCCGCCCAGCCAGTCGAATTGAGGCGGCTTATCGCTTCAGCAGTGATGGGTGCGATCGTGCTGCTGTTGACCATGGTTGACCCTTTTGCCTTTGACCTGGGTTTTTCTGCGTCGGATTGGCTGGCCGCAGTCTTGAGTGCCGCGGTGGTCTTTTGGTTGGGATGGGGATTCCACCGGCGGGCCTGGGTGCAGCTCCACCATCGAACCGCCACCATGGACACCCTGGTGTCAGTGGGCACCGCCTCGTCATGGGTTTGGTCCACGGTGGTGTTGGCCGCACAGATCGGTGACGGACACCTCTATTTCGAGACCGGCTCGGTGATAGTGGTGCTTGTATTGCTCGGCCGCCATTTGGAATTCCGGGCTCGCCGCCGGTCGGGAGATGCTCTGCGAGCCATGGCCGAGCTTGTTGCTCCCGTTGCTCGCCTCGAAGATGGCACCGATATTCCAGTGGCCAGCCTTGATGTGGGCACCAGATTCGTCGTGCGGCCGGGGGAGAAGATCGCCACCGATGGCGTGGTGGTGGACGGTTTTTCGGCAGTGGACATCTCTCTGGTCACTGGTGAGCCGGTCCCGGTCGAGGTTGGCCCTGGAGACGCCGTGCTCGGCGCCTCGGTCAACGCCAACGGGTCGCTGGTGGTGCAGGCCACCGGGGTGGGGGCCGACACCGTTCTGGCCCGGATCATGCAGCTGGTGGAAGAGGCCCAGACCAACCGCACCCGCATCCAGCGATTGGCCGATCGGCTCTCCGCGGTATTCGTGCCCGTAGCGGTGGTGATTGCGGTGGTCACCTTGGTCGGCTGGCTGGCCACCGGTCAGCCCTCCTCCGAGGCGTTCACCGCCGCGGTGGCGGTGCTGATCGTGGCCTGTCCGTGCGCATTAGGTTTGGCCACTCCATTAGCGGTGATGGTCGGCACCGGGCGGGGATCGCAGCTCGGGATCATCCTCAAGGGCGGCGAAATGCTGGAGGACACCCGGCAGCTCGACACCGTGGTCTTCGACAAGACCGGCACGGTCACCGAGGCTCGCATGGAGGTGGTGGGCATCGATGCTCCCGGAGGGGACCCCGACGAACTTCTGGCCTTGGCCGCATCGGTGGAGGCTCGGTCGGAGCACCCCATCGGACGGGCCATTTCTGCAATGACTGACTCAAGGCGAACGGTCACCGGATTCGAGAATCATCCCGGTTCAGGTGCTGTCGGCATGGTGGACGGTACGGAGGTTCGAGTGGGCCGAAGAGACCTGTTCGACCAGGTGCCTGAGGCAGTGGAACAGGCTGCGGCCGAAGTGGAGGCCATGGGTCGGGTGGCGGTGCTGGCCGGTCGGGGAGCGGTGGCCGAGGCGGTGATTACCGTAGACGACCGGTTGCGAGACTCTGCCCCCGCCGCGGTGGCCGCGCTCAAGTCCTTGGGGCTCGACACCGTGCTGCTGACCGGGGATCATCCCCGTCGGGCGCAGGCCGCGGGCGACGAGTTGGGGATAGATCGAGTGGTGCCCGGTGTCGGGCCCGACGGCAAGGCCGCCGAGATCGCCCGCCTGCAAGCTGAGGGCCGCCGGGTGGCCATGGTGGGTGACGGAATCAACGATGCGCCTGCCCTCAGCCAGGCCGACATCGGCATCGCCATGGGCACCGGCACCGATGTGGCCGCCGAAGCCGCCGACCTCACCATCATGACCTCTGATCTGGGAGCAGTGGCCGATGCCATTGCTCTGAGCCGTCGGACCATGAACACAATTCGGGGCAACCTGTTCTGGGCCTTCGTCTACAACACCGCGGCAATTCCTCTGGCTGCGGCCGGAATCTTGGAGCCGATCTACGCCGCGGGCGCCATGGTGGCCTCATCGCTGTTCGTGGTGACCAACAGTCTGCGCCTCCGCCGCTTCAATCGGCGTTGACGGCGGGTCTTCGCTAAATCTCACCGGCCAAGAAGGCCAAGAGCACTCCGTTGGTGCGCTCGGG